>NZ_CP080545.1:822500-885000 GCF_019550795.1 Paenibacillus sp. sptzw28 | reverse complement strand
CGAGTTCTTTGCCCCAGCCGATTTTTCTAACGAACAACGCTCCCAGCCCTTGAAGCATTATTTTACCGAATCGAAAACCGTATGCACAGGCAATAATAATTGCAGGAATTTCGAGAATCCCGTGGGGAAGAAGCCCTTTGACAATAAGCGTATACAGTACGCCGCCGCCTTGTTCAGACGCTTTGCTGACCAGATAGCCGATCATCATACCGTTGATCGTCAGAAATATGAACGGCACTATGCCAAGTAACGAGCCGAGATACATAACCAATATCGCCTTAATGGCATTATTGAAAAAGATGAAAACGATAAACCATAACGTCGAGTTATTATTGGCTTCAATGGATTCAGCCATTTGGCGCAGACCGGCTATTTGACCTTGGATAAACGAATCAAACGACGAGTTTGTCGCGCCCACAACAAAACCCGCCAGCATAATGACCACACTGAAAATCAAATAATGGCGCATCGTCTTGAGGTGTCCGAAAATTTCACGCAGCGCAAACATCAGGTCTCTCACCTCTTATTCTCTACTTTTTATTAGGTTGGTACGAATAAGTCACTGGTACGAGCATAGATTGTACTAGAACAAGCCCTATTTAAGAAAGGAGCGCCGAATCAGAATGAACATGTTCTATGTGATGAACGGCCGGAAAATAAAACGTTATTTTCTGGTCAGTATAGGCATTATCTTTGCCGCGGGTGTCATTTATGCTGAAAAAGACAATGTTACCGTATTTGCCCCGGAACAACCGGCAGCGATTTACAGCGTGCCTACGGAGAAGAAAATGGTCGCCTTAACATTCGATATTAGCTGGGGCGACAAACGGATGGAGCCGATTCTTGATGTATTGAAGCAGAAAAATGTGAAGGATGCAACGTTCTTCCTCTCTTCCCCTTGGGCACAGGCGCATCAGGATATTGTGAAGAGGATAGTCCAGGACGGATTTGAAATCGGCAGCCATGGGCATAAACATGATAATTACAGCACTTACAGCGACGACGAGATCCGCAAGCAAATCGAAACAGCACATACGATATTAACCCAAGTGACGGGAAAAGCTCCGAATTTAATCCGCTTGCCCAATGGTGATTTCGACAAAAGGGTGCTTCGAATTGCAGAGCAATTAAATTACAAGGTCATTCAATGGGACACCGATTCGCTTGATTGGATGAACATCGGTACATCCAAGATCATCAATCGTGTTGTAAGCAAGGCGCATCCGGGCGATATTATTCTTATGCATGCGAGCGATTCCGTCAAGCAAACCCACGACGCTTTACCGGCGATTATCGACCAGCTCCGCGCCAAAGGATATGAATTTGCCACCGTCTCAGAAATGATCGTGCAAACCGAAGTGAAAGGCAAGACAGTTCAGGACAAATCGGCTATGTTCGAGCAAATGCAAGCAACTGCCGGTTTTTAACTTGCGACTCCTCTATACAGCCGTCTTCGCATTCGTTGCGGAGCCGGTTGTTTCTTTGCGGACCAGGCGATGCAGCCACATGATTTGATATGCATTACAGACAAACATCGGAACCATCATAAAGACAATGGAGCTTGTGTTGCTCCCTTCCCCCTGCAGACTGGGCCAAGCCTCAAGCATGGTAACGACAACCTGCAGAAACAGTGTCGGAACAAATGCATTGCCATTCGTCTGTTTCACTTTAAAATAGGCCACAACCCAGGAAGCGGCGCCTAGGACAATCGGCAGGGACCAAAACATCCAACTGTTGAGATTCTGCCGGTTTTCATAAAGCATATACCCAAGTCCGCCCAGTGCAAATAGGGTGGTGTACGCCTGAAGCGCATTCCACAAATAACTTTTGCGAAAAACACTGAGCGCAATGTAGTTCAAAGTTAAATAGGCGAAAAAGCCCATCTGGCTGAATGCCCCGAACAGCAGGCCTACAAGCGCCATCATTACGGCGTTAAATCCGGCAGCTTGAAGTCCCATAAACCCGAACGACTGGTCGGTCCACTGCATAATTGTGCCGACCAGCATCGTCACAACTCCTCCTACGGCCATTGTGCTCCAAAAGAGGAAAAACCATTTTCTTAAATTCACGGATAAAGTTCACTCCCAAACATTTTCTGCGGACATTATCGCAGCCGCTTCCCATGCTTCACGGCTGAATGCGGATCTGCGTTTGATTCAAGCTTTATTTTACCACGTCCACTACAAAAAGCTACGCCAGGGCCATGATAATCCCATGAACAATGCGCATACTAATTTAAACACGTCGCATCAACAGAAAGGAGAACGCGTGAATATGCTCAAACGGTACATTTCGATGGCAATCCTCATTATAATGACATTCGTCCTAGCGAGCTGCGGTGCCGAGCCTGCTGGCGGGCAAGGCGGTCAAGGCGGACAGATGAGCTATAAAGACATGAAATCAATGGTGATCGACATACTTAAGACCGAGGATGCGCATAAAGCTCTGCAGAAATCAGCGCTTGCGTCGGGTGGCGGCGCCGGCCCAAAGCTGCTTTCGGTCCAAGATCAGGAACAGGTAAAGATAGCCGTGAAAGACACGCTCGTATCGCCTGAATATAACAAAGTGATCGAACGACTAATGGTCGATCCCCGTTTTGCCGGTGAATTTGCTAAAGCGGTGAACAAACAAAATAAACAAATTCACAAGGATTTATTAAAGGATCCCTCTTACCAGAAAGACCTGATTAAAGTTATGAAGAGCCCGGAAATGGACAGAATGATCCTCGAAGTGCTCCAAAGCACGCAATACCGCAAGCAAGTGATGACCATGATGCAGGAATCGTTGGCCAGTCCGATATACCGCCTCGAAATACTGGACCTGCTGAAAAAAGCGGTTCAGGAAGAGCTTAAGCCGAAGCCTGACGAGAAGGTTAAAAAGCCGAAAGCTAAATGATTCGGGTAAAGGCTCTGCGTATGGCCGCAAAAAAGCCCGCTCAGCGATTCAATTCCTCACTTTGAGGAGCATGAAATCGCTTAAGCGGGCTTTACTAATTGACCGTTAGTAATGCGCGGATAAATCGTTACCTAAGCTTCGCACTTCTCGATGACGCGCTCAGCTATATCCAAGTAAAGACGCCCGGTCTCTGTATCCGCCTTGTACACCGATGGTGAAAAATCGGGCTCCGAGGGATGATTATCCGGTGCGCCTAGCGGAATTTGAGCCAGCAGCTCGGAATTGAGGGATTCGGCCAGCTTTGCCCCGCCTCCACGTCCGAAGACATACTCGAGTTCTCCGCTTTTGCTTACGAAATACGACATATTCTCAACGATGCCCAAAATTTCGTGTTCGGTTTTGATTGCCATAGCACCTGCCCGTGCAGCCACGAATGCAGCTGTGGCATGGGGGGTTGTTACAATGATCTCCTTGCTTTGAGGAATCAGCTGATGCACATCAAGCGCAATGTCGCCCGTTCCCGGAGGCAGGTCGAGCAGCAAATAATCCAGCTCGCCCCATTCGATCTCCGCAAAGAAATTGCGGAGCATTTTGCCGAGCATTGGTCCGCGCCAGACAATCGGAGCATTGTCTTCAACGAAGAAGCCCATAGACATAACGCGCACGCCGAATTTTTCAATTGGGATGACCCGTTCATTCACGATGTCAGGCCGGCTCTCGATTCCCATCATATCGGGAACGCTGAAGCCGTAAATATCCGCGTCGATAATTCCGACGCGTTTGCCCTTTCGAGCCAGGGCGACCGCTAAATTCACGGTCACCGTGGACTTGCCGACGCCGCCCTTGCCGCTGGCTACGGCGATGAAATGCACTCCGCTGCCTGCGCGCAGCAGCGGGTGTGCCTCCAGGCCGGCCCCGTGCCCGCGTACGGGGCCTGCGCCTGCGGCCGCCTGGCCGCCGCCTGCCGCTGCCGGCGCGGCGGCCCCGGCATGGGCACCTCC
Organism: Paenibacillus sp. sptzw28; assembly: GCF_019550795.1. Lineage (NCBI taxonomy): Bacteria > Bacillati > Bacillota > Bacilli > Caryophanales > Paenibacillaceae > Paenibacillus > Paenibacillus sp. sptzw28. The sequence continues at coordinate 881,104 of NZ_CP080545.1, read as the reverse complement.
GGCGGCTGTTGCGCCTTGCGCGCCGCCGGACGGCGTCTCGCCGGACCGAAACCGGCAGTGCACGGTTTCGGCGCCGGCCCGGGTAAGAGCCTCGCGCAGCGAGGCCTCCAGCGAGGGCTGCGCCTTCTCGCTAGCCCCCTGGACCGTCAATGATACGTGACGATCCTTCACGACCACATCGCGGATCGCTATCGCTGCATCCGCGCTATATTGGGCCGCCACAGATTCGGCGGCCATTACCACTTGCTCTCGGGTCAACATCGCAGAATCTTCCCTCTCCATCCATTGTTCGGAATCCCGACAATTTCGATATGTAACTAACTTCAGTATATCATAAGAGTGGCCCGCTCAAAAATTCGCCGGCATCTATTCTGCCGGTGCCCCTGAGATTGTGCCCCATTTCTCTCCAGCCGAATACCGCAGTATTCCTTGGTAAATGGATGCCGCGACTTTCTTTTGATAATTGGAATCGACCAACTGCGCAGCTTCACCCGGATTGGAGAGAAAGCCCACCTCGACCAATGCACTCGGAATATCTTCCATTGCTTTTAACAAATAGACCGTATTTACCGTAGCCGCGACCCGCTGCGTATTCTCCAGGTTGCGTTTGATTTCATCCTGTATAAGTGAAGCAAGCGCCGAATTATCCGGGTGATTCGGGTAGAAAAACGTTTGAGCCCCCGACCAGCGCGGAGAGGGAATGCTGTTCATATGAATGCTGATGAGCATGCTTGCCTTCTTGTCTTTCACAAACTGCGCACGTCTCAGCAGATCTTCCGTTTTCCGTCTGCTCAGCTTTTGAGTCCCATCATTCGCTAAATCGTAATCCCCTTCTCTGGTTAAGACGACAATCGCTCCCGACTGCTGTAAATAATCACGAAGCTGCAGCGCAATGGCAAGATTCAGGTCCTTCTCCAATGCTCCCTGTTTACTTACCGCTCCGCCGTCTGCGCCCCCATGTCCAGCGTCAATGGCAATGATTTTGCCGGATAACGGTAACGTCCAATATGTCCACGTACGCGAGGCGGGTACATCCTGCGTGAGCAGGAGAATTGTAAGAAGCACTGCCGTCATACCGATTCCGATTCGCAGCGCTCCGCGGTAGGTAATCCAGATGACGAATCGCTTTCGTAACCCGCGCATTAAAAAACCACCCCAATCCCACAAGCGATGATAGTCGCAGGCATGTCTATACCCTGCTCTTTTACCATCTTATGGGACGAGGTGGTCTGTTATGCGAAGAAAATCCGTTCAATTGAATTAGTTGACCGGTTGTTCCGCCATGCCTTCAATCAGGATCTTTGCGACTTCAGGACGCGAGAACTCCGGTGGAGGACATACGCCGTCACGCAAAAGTGCGCGAACTTTTGTGCCAGACAGGGTCAGATGATCTTCCTTGCCATGCGGGCAAGTTTTGCTTGATGCCATGTTTCCGCATTTCGTACAGAAAAAGCTGTGTTCGAAGAACAGTGGTGTTATCCCCAGTTCATCGGCTGTAAACGTACGGAGCAGCTCTTGCGCTTCATATGTTCCGTAATAGTCGCCTACGCCTGCGTGATCACGGCCTACGATAAAATGCGTGCATCCGTAGTTCTTGCGAACCATTGCATGGAATATCGCTTCACGAGGACCGGCATACCGCATAGCTGCAGGGAATACCCCCAGAAATGCACGATCTTTCGGATAATAGTTTTCTAGGAGGGCAATATAACTTTTCATACGAACCGCTGCCGGTACGTCGTCGGACTTGGTCTCTCCAACAAGCGGGTTCAAGAAGAGAGCATCGACAATTTCCATTGCCGATTTCTGGATATACTCATGCGCACGGTGAACCGGGTTGCGCGTTTGAAAACCAACGATCGTCTTCCAGCTTTTATCCGCGAAAATTCTGCGCGTTTCAGCCGGATCAAAATAAAATTCATTGAACTTCTCCGGAATCGGACGATTCAGTACTGTAATCGGTCCGCCAATATAGGTTGCAGGACGACCATACAGCTTTGCAACGCCAGGATGCGCTTCTTCGTCCGTTTTGAAAACATTGATGGCTTCAAATTTCTGGTCGACGTTATAAATGCTATCGATATCGATGGTTCCGTAAACAACGCCGTCTTCGCCGACTAGCGCTGCACGCTGACCAACGGTAAACTCCGATGCTTTCTTTTCTTCAACCGCCAACGTAATGGGGATGCTCCATACCGTACCGTTTGCAAGACGCATCTTCTCGACTACGGAGCGGTAATCCGCTTCATTCATGAAGCCAATCAGCGGCGAAAAAGCACCTACCCCAATCAAATCAAGATCCGATGCCGTCCATGTGTTAATAACAATCGATTTCAATGCTGCCGCTTCTGTCAGCAGCGCTTCTCGCTCTGCTCCGCTTGCGACTCGGTTGATGAGTACGCCGCCATGCGGCTTAATGCTGCTCATGTATGCTAGTGCCTCCCTTATTTATGCAGTCCGCATTCTGTTTTTTCTTGTCCCGACCAGCGACCGGCACGCGGATCTTCACCTGGCATAACCTGGCGAGTGCAATATTCGCAGCCGATACTCGGATAATTATTATCATGAAGCGGATTGTAATAGACATTGTTTGTCCGGATATAATTCCAAACATCTTCGCTGGTCCAGTTCGCAATCGGATTAAATTTTATTAAACCGAATTTAGTATCGTACTCAACTTTTTTGGAATTGGCGCGAGTAGGCGCCTGATCGCGCCGAATCCCCGTAATCCACGCATCGTACTTCGATAAAATTTTGGTCAGAGGCTGTACTTTTCGGATATTGCAGCATTGGTTGGCATCGCTAATCCAAAGCTCGGGTCCGAACTGTTCCGCCTGCTGCTCGGGAGTGAGTTCCGGTTTTACCTGGACAAAGTTCATCCCGTAAATCTCCATCATCTTATCTCGAGTTTCGTAGGTTTCCTTAAAGTGAAAATCCGTATCCAAATAAAACACGTCCGTTTTCGGGCTGATCTTTTGAAGCATGTCGACAATAACGACATCTTCAGCTCCAAAGCTGCACGCAAACGTAATGTTCGGGAACGTTTCAACCGCATATTGCAAAATTGCTTCCGGCGTTGCATTCTCAAGCTCTTCTGCTTTTTGGGTTACGAGTGCTTCTTTTTCGAATAAATTCATGATAATGTCCTCCGTTCACAAATCCAAGTAAATTCATCTACATTAAATTATAAGGCCATTCAATATATTGTTCAATGACCTAAATGAGCCAAAATGATGAAAAATACCTCCTCTGACACGCAGAGGAGGTACATAACGTCGAATAGATTAGCGTTTCGAGAACTGAGGTGCGCGGCGTGCCGCTTTAAGACCGTATTTCTTACGTTCCTTCATACGAGGGTCACGCGTCAGGAAGCCTGCACGTTTCAACGCTGGGCGGAACTCCGGATCTGCTTTAAGCAGAGCGCGGGAAATACCGTGACGGATTGCGCCGGCTTGGCCGGAAATACCGCCGCCGTGAGCGATAACAAGCACATCGTACTTGCTGGTCGTTTCGGTAAGCGAAAGCGGTTGTTTTACGATCAGTTTGAGTGTTTCGAGACCGAAATATTCGTTCAGGTCGCGTTTATTAATAATGATTCGTCCTTCACCCGGCACAAGGCGTACACGTGCAACGGAGTGTTTCCGACGACCGGTTCCATAGTATTGAACTTGAGCCATGAAACTGTCCTCCCTCTAATTATCCGCGAAGTTCGTAAACTTCCGGGTTTTGTGCTTGATGTGGGTGTTCCGAGCCGGCATACACTTTGAGTTTCATCTTCATTTTGTCGCCAAGACGATTTTTCGGCAGCATACCGTAAATCGCTTGCTCCAATACGCGTATTGGTTTGTTCTTGATCATGTCCTGTGCGGAGGTTACTTTCAGTCCGCCTGGATACATGGAGTGACGGTAGTACATTTTATTTTGAAGCTTCTTACCCGTCAAAACAATTTTCTCAGCGTTGATTACAACAACGAAGTCGCCAGTATCAACGTGCGGGGTAAACTCCGGTTTATGTTTGCCGCGAATGAGGCTTGCCGCTTCGCTCGCAAGACGACCGAGCGTTTTGCCTTCCGCATCAATAACGTACCATTTGCGTTCTACTTCATTTGGCTTGGCCATATAGGTGGTGCGCATGGATGATCCTCCTTCTTCATTAAAACAACCGTTCTCATGTATGAAGAAACGTTGCCGTTTCATCGGTTCATTAGCGTGTTTATATTCATCATTGGATGGCCATCTTAGTCGGGGCTGTGGGAGAGCCACTAAGAAAGCACAAGTTATATTCTACTATAAATAATATATATGTGCAAGCGAAACATTTGGGCTTTTGCCCCCACTAATAGTTGTCATTCGGGGTAATCAACGCGCCATAGAATGAGCCCCCGCGCTACTGCAGTCGGTCCTGCCGCGGAGCGGTCCCGCGCTGCCAGAATGCGGGTAATATCTCCCGGATTCAGCTTGCCTTCTCCTACCCATAATAGTGTTCCGGTAATGACTCGGACCATATTATAGAGAAATCCATTTCCAGTTACATATACATCGAGCTTTCCGTCATACTCATCTATCCGAGCTTCATAAAGTGTACGTACATGACTGGTTTTCGTCGAACGTCTGGAAGCGAAGGAGCTAAAATCGTGTTCACCCACAAGCCTTGCGAGCCCATCCTTCATCTCGGGTACGCGAAGAGGTGTAGGGTGATGAAAACGGAATGAACGATCAAATACATCCGGAAACCGGTTCATATCGATTGAGTAGCGGTAAGTTTTTCGTTTTGCCGAGTAACTGGCGTGAAAGTCCTGTGATACTTCATCCGCTTGAAGAATGACGATGTCATCCGGCAGTCGAGTATTAAGCGCAATTGCCCACCTCTCTACCGGTATAGTGGAGTTCGTATGAAAATTAAAGACTTGTCCGCGCGCATGCACACCGGAATCGGTGCGGCCAGAACCTATGATCAGAACCGTTTCGCCCGTCAATGCTTTAATGGTGGCCTGAATAATATCCTGTATCGTATTTCCGCCCGGCTGTGTCTGAAAGCCGTAGTAACGCGTTCCATCATAGCTGACAATCATCCTGAGGTTCCTCATCCCACACCTCCTCCCACCGACATCGATTCGCCCAATCGCTAGCTTTCGCCTTCACACAACTATCCTCTGTTACAGCTCGTTAATACTTCAAGAGATTAATTGTTTTCATTCAATTCTTATTATCCCTTATCTTTTATCTTTGCTGCCTTCAAAGGCCCGTTAAGAGAGCGAACAGCGCCGCACACCAGACCCTTGTTGCCTTCCCCTCAGACCTTGCCCACACGTTTTTATTGTTATCACGCCAGTGCGGCGCCGGAGCAGGAGGGGAGAGCATGGATTGGCCGGAGAGTTTACGACCTGCTTTCTCCGTGTGTGATTACCTTGTAATCGCAGACCCAGGCAAAGTCCAATGCTCGCATCGAAGGCGAACCACCGCCGCACCGCGTATCCGGGCAACAAAAAAAAGGTGGCCGCAAGGTCCACCCTTTCGTTTGTTTACGCGCGGTCTACCAGTTCCAAGTATACCATAGGTGCCGAGTCACCGCGGCGAGGACCCAGTTTCAAAATACGCGTATATCCGCCTGGACGCTCCGAATAACGGGTAGCCAGTTCGGAGAACAATTTTTGAATCGCATCTTGCTCGCCATCGATTGATTCGCGACGAACGAAAGCTGCAACTTGACGACGAGCGTGAAGATCGTTGCGTTTTGCCAGCGTGATCAGCTTCTCTGCGATCGGGCGAAGTTCTTTCGCTTTCGCTTCAGTCGTTTGAATGCGCTCATACAGGAACAAGTCAGTGACGAGATCGCGGAACAGTGCTTTACGCGAGCTTGCGTCACGGCTCAATTTTGAATATGCCATCGATTTTCCCCTCCTTTATTCTTCCATACGGAGGCCAAGACCGAGTTCTTCAAGCTTTTCTTGCACTTCCTCCAAAGACTTACGTCCAAGGTTGCGGACCTTCATCATGTCTTCTTCGGTTTTAGTGATCAGCTCTTGAACGGTATTGATGCCTGCACGTTTGAGACAATTGTAAGAACGTACGGAGAGATCGAGTTCTTCGATCGTCATCTCGAGTACTTTCTCTTTTTTGTCTTCTTCTTTCTCCACCATGATTTCGGCATCCTTCGCTTCGTCGGTCAAACCAACGAACAAATCGAGATGCTCGGTCAAAATTTTGGCGCCAAGGCTTACAGCCTCTTCCGGTCTGATACTGCCGTCGGTCCATACTTCTAAAGTTAGTTTGTCATAGTTGGTTACTTGACCGACACGGGTGTTTTCAACGCTATAGTTGACGCGGGTAATCGGCGTGTAGATGGAATCAACAGGAATAACGCCGATCGGTTGATCTTCGCGTTTATTACGATCCGCTTGCACGTAACCGCGGCCGCGGTTGGCGAATACCCGCATATGGAGCCGCGCACCGGACGCCAAGGTTGCGACATGAAGATCAGGGTTTAATATCTCGACATCGCTATCCGCGCGAATATCGCCGGCCGTAACGCTGCCATCGCCTTCCGCATCGATTTCCAAAACCTTCTCTTCGTCGGAATGGATTTTCAACGAGAGGCCTTTCAGGTTCAGGATGATTTCGGTAACGTCCTCAATCACACCAGGAACCGTAGAGAACTCGTGAAGCACACCGTCGATTTGAACAGAGGTCACAGCTGCTCCCGGCAGTGACGACAACAGGATTCGGCGCAGCGAGTTCCCCAGTGTCGTGCCATATCCGCGTTCCAACGGTTCGACTACGAATCGTCCGTAAGTGCCTTCCTCGTTAAGCTCTACGGTTTCGATTTTCGGCTTTTCGATCTCAATCACTAATAGTACCCTCCTTCAAAACGTCGCTCCGTTACCATGATCGCAATTGAAGTCAAATCATGTAGTATGGCAAACCTTCACAACCATTATTCACAAGTTGGAGATATTTGATACCACACTGCGGCCTGACTATACGCGACGACGTTTCGGCGGACGGCATCCGTTATGCGGAACTGGCGTTACGTCTTTAATAAGGTTAACTTCAAGACCTGCAGCTTGCAGCGAACGGATTGCCGCTTCACGGCCTGCGCCAGGACCTTTAACCATTACTTCGACAGCCTTCATTCCGTGTTCCATAGCCGCTTTAGCTGCGGATTCTGCAGCCATTTGAGCTGCGAACGGCGTGCTTTTGCGGGAACCTTTGAAACCGAGGTTACCCGAGCTTGCCCAGGAAATCGCATTGCCGTGCGGATCGGTGATCGTGACAATCGTGTTATTGAAAGTCGAGCGAATGTGCGCTACGCCCGATTCGATATTTTTACGGTCACGACGTTTAGTACGAACCACTTTTTTCGGTTTAGCCATTTAGGTTATCCCCCCTTATTATTTCTTCTTGTTCGCTACAGTCCGGCGAGGACCTTTACGCGTACGAGCATTTGTTTTCGTTCTTTGACCGCGAACCGGAAGACCGCGACGGTGACGAACACCGCGATAGCAGCCAATCTCAATCAGACGTTTGATATTAAGCGAAATTTCGCGACGCAGGTCGCCTTCTACTTTTACTGTTTTATCGATCGTCTCGCGAAGGCGGCTAACTTCGTCTTCTGTCAGGTCACGAACGCGCGTATTTTCGTTAATACCGGTCGTGCTCAAGATTTTCTGGGACGTAGTTGTGCCGATACCGAAAATGTAAGTCAAAGCGATAGCCACGCGCTTATCGCGCGGCAAGTCTACACCTGCAATACGTGCCATGTACCGTTATCCCTCCTTTATCCTTGTTTTTGTTTGTGTTTCGGATTTTCACAAATCACCATTACATTGCCTTTGCGACGAATGACTTTGCATTTTTCGCATATTGGCTTGACCGAAGGTCTGACCTTCATTGTGATTACCTCCCGAATTCTTTCGTCCGCGGACCGTTGCCGGCCTACTTCCGATAGGTAATGCGTCCTCTAGATAAATCATAAGGCGATAACTGTACGACCACTTTATCTCCCGTCAGAATGCGGATGAAATGCATTCTGAGCTTGCCCGAAACGTGGGCGAGAATTTGGTGTCCGTTTTCCAGTTCCACCTTGAACATGGCATTGGGCAGCGGCTCTACGACCGTACCTTCGACTTCAATGACGTCTTCTTTGGCCACAGTCAATCTCCTTTCCCTTGCACAGCCTTCTGAATCGCAAATCGCAGCTTGGCGTTTGTTACACGACCGGTTTCCCGCATGCTGTCCGTCACTTCATGACTGACGACCGGTTGCATCAGAAGATGCAGTACGTTCTTCTTCTTCGGTTGATCGAAGCGCCGTTTGTCACCATCCGCGATAAGGACAAACCGTTCATCGACTATGCCGATGATGACGGCATAACTGCCCTCTTCTTTACCTCGCAATATTTGTACAATACGGCCGATTTCAGGCATATATTCCAATGCGCTCAACCTGCCTGCTCCCTAGGTAGGGTTAATATTTCACAGCCATCCGGGGTAACGGCCACAGTATGCTCGAAATGCGCGCACCATGAGCCGTCTTCGGTAACGACCGTCCAATTATCCTCCAACGTACGAACATATCGTTCACCGATGTTAACCATCGGCTCAATCGCCAGTACCATGCCTGGTTTCAGACGCGGTCCGCGATCCGGTACGCCATAGTTCGGAATTTGCGGTTCTTCATGTAGGCTTGCGCCTATGCCATGGCCCACGTACTCACGAACGACGGAAAAGCCTGCTGCTTCGATCACTTGTTGAATCGCATGAGAGATGGTGAACAACCGGACGTCCGGTTTCACGAGCGCGAGCCCGGCATAAAGCGACTGTTCAGTCACTTCAAGCAATCGGTTCGTCTCTTCACTGATCTGGCCCACGCCGTAAGTCCAAGCTGAATCGCCATGGTAGCCCTCATACTGCGCGCCGATATCAATGCTGATGATGTCACCATCATTCAATTTGCGGGATCCCGGAATTCCGTGTACCAGCTCTTCGTTTACAGAAGCGCAAATACTGGCAGGAAATTGATTGTAGCCTTTGAAAGAAGGCGTAGCGCCCTGACTGCGAATGTATGTCTCCGCAATTTCATCCAATTCCTTTGTCGTTATACCGGGACGAATGGATTGTTTCAGCAAACGATGCGTTTCCGCCACGATACGGCCAGCTTCCTTCATATATCGCAATTCCGCTTCGGATTTGCAAATAATCATTCGGCTGAACCTCGCAGACAGGATACGATCTCATCAGTTACTTCATTAATTTCCTTCTCGCCGTCCACTTCACGAAGAATTCCTTGCGCCGAATAGTACTCGAGCAGAGGAGCCGTCTTGGAAATGTACTCATCGAGACGCGTTCCAACTTTCGCTTCCGTATCGTCTGACCGTTGATACAGCTCGCCGCCGCATTTATCGCAAACACCGTCTTGTTTAGGCGGGTTGAACATAACATGGTAGGTCGCGCCACAAGATTTGCAAATGCGACGACCGGTCAGACGCGCAAGCAGCAGACCGCGGTCAACCTTCAAGTTAACGACATGATCGATGCTTCGGCCCATGTCTGCCAGCATTCCGTCGAGTGCCTCTGCTTGCTGCAGCGTACGCGGAAAACCGTCGAGCAAAAAGCCTTTATTGCAATCCTCAAGCTGCAGACGTTCACGAACGATACCGTTCGTAATTTCATCGGGAACAAGTAGACCTTGATCAACGTATTCCTTTGCCTTCTGCCCCAAAGGCGTGCCTTGTTTCATTGCAAGCCGAAACGCATCCCCTGTCGAAATGTGCGGCACTGCAAAAGTTTCGACAATTCGTTCGGCCTGCGTGCCTTTACCGGCACCTGGAGGGCCCATGAATAAAATGTTCATTAGCGTGTTCCTCGCTTTAAGCACAATAGGCTCTAAGCGGGTTCCGTCACATGATAGATGCGCGGAAGCCCGGTTTTGAACCTATCGTTATTTATTGATAAACCCTTTGTAGTGGCGCTTGATCAATTGGGTCTCGATTTGTTTCATCGTATCAAGAGCAACACCGATAACGATAAGCAGCGAGGTACCACCCAGTTGCACATCACGAGGCAAATTCGCGAGTGAGCCCAATAGTACCGGCAATATCGAAATTACCGATAAGAATATCGCTCCGCTCAGCGTGATCCGTGACATGACGCGTGTGATGTAAGACGACGTCGGCTTGCCCGGACGAATGCCCGGAATATATCCGCCGTTTTTCTTCATCTGATCGGCCATCTGCACCGGATTGATTTGCACAAACGTGTAGAAAAACGTGAAAGCGATGATCAGCAATACGTACAAGACCATGCCTAGCGGCTTGTCATAGTACATATGATTCTGAATCCACGTCGCCCAGCTATGGGTCGACCAAAATTGCGCTATCGTAATAGGGAACATTAGTAGCGATACCGCGAAAATTACCGGGATAACGCCTGCTCCGTTTACTTTTAACGGAATGTGGGTCGATTGTCCGCCGTACATTTTCCGGCCGACAACGCGCTTGGCGTATTGTACCGGGATTTTCCGGATGCCCTGCTGAACAAAAATAACGCCTACGATGATCGCTACAACAACAATTACGAGAACGACCACCTTGACAATGCTAAGGAACAATGCATCCCCGGCATCTACAAATTGCTGCGTATAAAGGGAACGGATGTGGCGCGGCATCGCAGCCACGATACCGGCAAAGATCAGTATCGAAATCCCGTTGCCGATGCCTTTCTCGGTAATTTGCTCACCGAGCCACATGAGGAAGGCTGTACCAGCCGTTAGGACAATCGCAATCATAAGATAGTCCGTAAACGTTGCACCGGGAATCATTTCGTACTGATATTGGCGGTTAAAGCCGATAGCTGTACCAAAGCCTTGGATTAAACCGAGAACGATGGTGCCGTAACGCGTTATTTGTGCGAGCTTGCGTTTACCATTCTCGCCTTCCTTCGCCCATTCTGCAAGTTTAGGAATGACGTCCATCGACAGTAATTGTACGATGATTGATGAGGTGATGTACGGCATAATCCCAATTGCGAATATAGAGAACTGGAACAATGCGCCCCCGGAAAACGTATTAAGCAAGCCGAACAAATCAGCACCGGATTGATCGACACTCTTGAAAACATCCTTATTGACGCCTGGCACCGGAATAAAGGAACCGATCCGATAAACGAGCAAGATGAACAGTGTGAACAAAATCCGCTTGCGAAGATCTTCCACTTTCCAAATGTTGGACACGGTCTTGAACAATTAGATCACCTCGGTTTTACCGCCGGCAGCCTGGATTTTCTCTACCGCAGATTGAGAGAACTTGTTTGCTTTTACCGTAAGCTGTACTGTGATTTCGCCGTTACCCAGAACTTTAATGCCGCTCTGTGGGTTTTTGACAATCCCTTGCTCCATCAGCAACTCAGGCGTAACTTCTGTGCCAGCTGCGAAGCTGTTCAGCTCATCGATGTTCACAATCGCATACTCTTTACGGAACGGGTTGTTGAAGCCGCGTTTTGGCAAACGACGGTACAATGGGTTTTGTCCGCCTTCAAAGCCTGGACGAACACCGCCGCCGGAACGGGCGTTCTGACCTTTGTGACCGCGACCGGACGTTTTACCATTGCCGCTACCGATACCACGGCCAACGCGGAATCCTTCTTTACGAGAACCCGGTGCTGGTTTGAGCTCGTGCAATTTCATCGTTGGTTGCACCTCCTTAAAGTTTTTGCGAAACTTCCTTCGGGTCTGCTATGAAAGCAAAAACTCACTTCGGAAGCATACGCTTAGTTTTTGCGCCGCTTCCTCCGGATTTGCTACGAAAGCAAAAGCCGGATCCTGAAGCATAGGCTGTAATTTCAGACGCCTCTACAGGCGATTTATCCTTGTACTTCTTCAACTTTAACCAAATGGCTAACATGGTTTACCATGCCGCGGATGGCCGGGTTGTCATTATGGACAACCGACTGATGAAGTTTGCGCAGACCGAGCGTATTGACCGTCGCGCGCTGCTTCTCGTTACGACCGATCAGACTGCGAACGAGGGTGATTTGCAATTTCGCCATCGTATTCCCCTCCTTAACCTAAAAGCTCTTGTACGGTTTTTCCGCGCAATTTGGCAACGTCCTCAGCGCGTTTCAGGCGGGACAGCCCTTCCAGCGTAGCGTTGACCATGTTCATGGAATTGGAAGAACCAAGCGATTTGGTCAGAATATCGCCTACTCCAGCAAGCTCAAGAACCGCACGAACAGGACCGCCAGCAATCACTCCGGTACCTTCCGATGCCGGTTTGAGAAGCACGCGTCCTGCGCCGAAATGTCCAAGCACTTGATGCGGAATCGTTGTTTTCACGAGTGGAACGTGGATCAGGTTTTTCTTGGCATCTTCGATGCCTTTACGGATGGCATCCGGCACTTCGCCGGCTTTACCGATCCCTGCGCCGACGTATCCTTTGCCGTCACCGACAACTACAAGCGCGCTAAAGCTGAAACGGCGTCCGCCTTTTACAACTTTTGCAACGCGGTTGATTTGGACTACTTTTTCAGTCAGTTCTAACGTATTCGGATCTATACGCAAGTCGTCTTACCTCCTTAATAAGTAATGTCGATTTAAAATTGGAGACCAGCTTCGCGAGCTGCGTCCGCAAGTGCTTGAATTCTGCCATGGTACAAGTAGCCGCCGCGGTCGAACACGACGTGCTCAACGCCTTTTGCTTTTGCGCGGGAAGCGATGAGCTCACCGATTTTGCGAGCAGCTTCAACGTTTCCGCCGTTGCCAACTTGCTCAACGACTTCTTTGTCCAGCGTAGAAGCGGAAGCGATCGTTACGCCTTGAACATCATCGATCAGTTGTGCATAGATGTGTTTGGAGGAACGGAATACAGCAAGACGCGGACGCTGCACAGTTCCGTTGATTTTCTTACGCACACGCAGGTGGCGTTTCAAACGCGCTTTGTTTTTATCGCCTTTTGTAATCATTCGTGTTACACTCCTTTCCTTCGTCCTTTATGAAGCTATCCGTTTAAGCGGGCCTCGGGCCTGCTTATTTCTTCTTACCAGCTTTACCTTCTTTACGAAGAATGCGCTCACCTTCGTACTTGATACCTTTGCCTTTATACGGCTCCGGTTCACGTACGGAACGGATTTTTGCAGCGGTTGCGCCAACGAGTTCTTTGTCGATTCCTCTTACGATAATTTTCGTGTTAGAAGGAACCTCGAACTCAATGCCATTGTCCGGCGTAATTTCAACCGGGTGTGAGTAACCGACGTTCAGTACGATTTTCTCACCGGTTTTATTTGCACGGTAACCAACGCCTACGAGCTCCAAAGATTTTGCAAAGCCTTCGGTTACTCCGCTCACCATGTTTGCGATAACGCTGCGCGTTGTGCCATGCAGGGAACGGTGCAGTTTATTGTCGGAAGGACGCTCTACCGTGATTACGCTATCCTCAACGACTACTTTCATGTCCTTGTGGAGCTCGCGGCTCAGCGAACCTTTTGGTCCTTTTACAGTAATCATGCTGTTGTCCAAGTCGATGTTTACGCCACCTGGTACTTGGATCGGTTTACGGCCAATACGAGACATTGTTACACCTCCAATCGTTGTGACAGTTTCTTACCAAATGTAGCAGACGACTTCGCCGCCGGATTTCACTTGGCGCGCTTCTTTATCGGTCATAATCCCTTGGGACGTTGAAATGATTGCCATTCCAAGGCCGCCCAATACGCGAGGGACTTCAGTGCTTTTCGTGTATACGCGCAGTCCCGGTTTGCTGATTCGTTTCAGCCCGGTGATGACACGCTCTTGGTTAGGGCCGTATTTGAGGAAAATACGGATAATCCCTTGTTTGTTATCTTCGATAAACTCGGCATCGCGGATAAAGCCCTCGCGTTTCAAAATTTCAGCGATTTGCTTCTTTACTTTCGAAGCAGGCATTTCCACAGTCTCATGACGCACAACGTTTGCGTTTCGAATGCGCGTGAGCATATCTGCAATCGGATCAGACATAACCATTGTGTAAACCTCCTTCCCGAACTAGGCTGATTACCAGCTTGCTTTTTTAACGCCAGGAATCTGGCCTTTGTATGCTAATTCACGGAAACAAATCCGGCAAATTTTAAACTTTTGCAAAACGGAGTGCGGACGGCCGCAACGCTCGCAGCGCGTATAAGCGCGCACTTGGAACTTAGGAGTGCGTTGCTGCTTGATCTTCATCGAAGTTTTTGCCACTTGGTATACACCTCCTGTGGATTACTTCGTAAACGGCATGCCCATTTGGGTCAGCAGTTCACGAGCTTCTTCGTCCGTTTTTGCCGTCGTGACGATGACGACGTCCATCCCGCGCACTTTGTCAACTTTATCATACTCGATCTCTGGGAAGATTAGCTGCTCTTTCAAGCCGAGCGTATAGTTGCCACGACCGTCGAACGCTTTGTTCGATACGCCGCGGAAATCGCGAACGCGCGGAAGTGTTACGTTGAATAGTTTATCGAGGAAGTAGTACATGCGCTCGCCGCGCAGCGTTACTTTAACCCCAATTGGCATGTTCTCGCGGAGTTTAAAACCGGCGATCGATTTCTTAGCGCGAGTAACAACGGGCTTCTGACCGGAAATCAAGCGAAGATCTTCAACGGCCGTATCAAGCACTTTGGAATTGGAAACCGCTTCGCCAACACCCATGTTGATAACGACTTTCTCCACTTTCGGTACTTGCATAACCGTCGTATAGTTAAACTTCTGCATCAGAGCAGGTGTGATTTCATTCAGAAAACGATCTTTCATTCTTGCTGCCATGTAACATGGACCTCCTTCCCGTATCGGTCAATTAATCAATTACCTCACCGGATTTTTTAGCGATCCGGACTTTTTTTCCGTTGTCGAGCACTTTGTATCCGATGCGCGTTACTTTACCGCTCTTCGGGTCAAGGTGCATGACGTTTGACGCGTGAATCGGCGCTTCCTGCTCGAGAATACCACCCTGCGGATTTTGCTGGGAAGGACGAGTATGCTTCTTCACCATGTTGACGCCTTCGACGAGAACGCGGTTTTCACGAGGATACGCAGCAATGACGCGGCCTTTCTTGCCTTTGTCTTTACCGGTGATCACGAGTACCGTGTCGTCTTTTTTCACGTGCAATTTATTGTTATGAGACTCTAACACTTTTTTCAACCGTGGCATGAGTTACACCTCCTGCATTCTTGCGTGATATCGCAAGGTATTTTCGGGGCCCCGTAAGAGTAGGCTTTACTTACCAAGCTTGCTCTCTCTTGAGGGCTGTTTATTAAATAACTTCCGGTGCGAGCGATACGATTTTCATGAAGTCGCGATCGCGGAGTTCACGAGCAACCGGTCCGAAAATACGAGTGCCGCGCGGGCTTTTGTCTTCTTTTACGATAACTGCCGCATTCTCATCGAATGCGATATATGAACCGTCTTTACGGCGAACTGCACGTTTCGTACGTACGATAACCGCTTTTACCACATCACCCTTTTTGACAACGCCACCGGGTGTTGCTTGTTTAACGGAGCAGACGATAAGATCGCCGATGTGACCAACGCGACGTCCCGTACCACCCAACACACGAATGCACATCAGTTCCTTCGCGCCGGAGTTGTCAGCGACGGCCAAACGCGTAAATGGTTGAATCATTTCAACGTCCTCCTTTCGGGAAAATGCCTATGAAGTTAGCATTTTCTACAAGATAACAGCTGCTTCAACGATTTCGACAAGGCGGAACCGTTTGTCTTTAGAAATCGGACGAGTCTCCATCACTTTGACGACGTCGCCAATTTTCGCTTCGTTGTTCTCGTCATGCGCCTTGAACTTTTTCGTGTATTTGATGCGTTTATGGTACAGATCGTGTTTTTTGTATGTTTCAACGGCAACAACGATCGTTTTTTCCATTTTGTCGCTCACGACTTTACCGACTTGAACTTTGCGGGCATTGCGTTCGCTCATGTTCTTCCTCCTTCCCTACGATAGAGCTTTTTGGCTATCGTTCACGGTTATTTACAGCTTAGATGCTTATTCCCAATTCTCTTTCACGGAGAATGGTTTTGGCACGAGCTATATCCTTCCGTACATCACGAATCCGTGTCGGGTTTTCCAGTTGGCCGGTGGCCAATTGAAAACGAAGATTGAAAAGCTCCTCTTTAAACCCATTAACTTTTTGTTCAAGCTCAGCAGAGGTCAGGTTGCGAAAATCATTAGCTTTCATTTGCTTCACCACCCACTTCTTCACGTTTCACGAACTTCGTTTTGATCGGGAGTTTGTGAGCCGCAAGACGCATTGCTTCGCGTGCGATTTCTTCAGAAACACCTGCAAGCTCGAACAATACTTTGCCTGGCTTAACAACGGCAACCCACTTCTCCACGTTACCTTTACCGCTACCCATCCGTACTTCAAGCGGCTTTTGTGTAATCGGTTTGGCAGGGAATATTTTGATCCAAACTTTACCGCCACGGCGAATGTAACGAGTCATCGCGATACGGGCAGCTTCGATTTGGCGGTTTGTAATCCACGCCGGTTCTAACGCCTGGAGGCCGAATTCACCGAAGTGAACTTCCGTGCCGCCTTTAGCGCGACCTTTCATATGACCGCGTTGTTGTTTGCGGTGTTTGACGCGTTTTGGTACCAACATGATTAGTTGCCTCCTTCCTGGGGAGCAGCTTTCTTCTTCGTCGGAAGGATTTCGCCGCGGTAGATCCATACTTTTACGCCGATTCGGCCATAAGTCGTATGTGCTTCAGCTGTACCGTAATCAATATCGGCACGAAGTGTATGAAGCGGAACTGTACCTTCGCTGTAACCTTCCGTACGAGCAATCTCTGCACCGCCCAAACGTCCGCTGACCGATGTTTTAATACCTTTTGCTCCGGAACGAATTGTGCGTTGAATCGATTGTTTCATTGCACGACGGAACGAAATGCGCCGCTCAAGCTGCTGCGCGATGCTTTCAGCAACTAAAATCGCGTCAAGCTCCGGATTTTTAATTTCAGAGATGTTAATGTGTACCTTTTTGCCCTTGGAAATTTTCGCAATTTCCGAACGCAAGTTTTCAACCTCGGAACCGCCTTTACCAATTACCATTCCGGGCTTTGCTGTATAAATTGTAACGTTAACGCGGTTTGCTGCGCGCTCGATTTCAAAGCGGGATACAGCCGCGTCTTTCAATTTGTTCTTGAGGTACTCACGGATTCTAACGTCTTCCATGAGCAAATCGCCGAAGTCCTTGCCTGCGTACCATTTGGATTCCCAATCACGGATAATACCGATACGTAGACCAACCGGATTTACCTTTTGTCCCACACGTTGTCCCTCCTTATTTTTCAGTTACCACCAAAGTGATGTGGCTCGTTCTTTTATTGATCCGGCTAGCGCGGCCCATTGCGCGCGGACGGAAACGCTTCATTGTTGGTCCTTGGTTTACGAAAACCTGAGAAACAACCAGCTTGTTCACATCAAGCTGATAGTTATGTTCCGCATTTGCGATAGCGGAATTAAGCAGCTTTTCCACAATCGGGGAAGCGGATTTCGGCGTGTGACGCAGAATCGCAATTGCTTCGCCAACTTGCTTACCGCGAATCAAATCCACAACCAGCTGCGCTTTGCGAGGTGCAATGCGGACGTGGTTAGCGCTCGCTTTAGCTTCTTGCATGGATGAACCTCCTCTCGTTCATTTGAGACTATGTTTGCCGATTAACGACGGCCTGTTTTCTTGTCGTCATCACCGTGACCTTTGTAAGAACGCGTCGGTGCGAATTCACCGAGCTTGTGGCCAACCATATCTTCCGTTACATAAACCGGTACGTGTTTGCGACCGTCATAAACAGCGAACGTGTGACCGATGAATTGCGGGAAAATTGTTGAACGGCGAGACCAGGTTTTTACAACCACTTTTTTGTTCGACTCGTTGAGAACTTCAACTTTTTTCAGTAGGTAGCCGTCAATAAACGGACCCTTCTTCAAACTGCGACCCATGGATGATCCTCCCTTCACGCTAGCATTGCGTGACGCTGTGCGTCACGCGGCGGCGCTCATGCACCTATTACTTCGTACGACGACGAATAATGTATTGGCTCGATGCTTTTTTCTTCTTGCGGGTTTTGAAACCAAGTGTCGGCTTACCCCATGGCGACATCGGCGATTTACGTCCGATTGGCGCGCGGCCTTCACCACCACCGTGCGGGTGATCGTTCGGGTTCATAACGACGCCGCGAACTTCAGGACGTTTGCCAAGCCAGCGGGAACGGCCGGCTTTTCCGATTTTCACGAGCTCGTGATCCTCGTTGCCAACAGAACCGATTGTAGCGCGGCAAGTTTTCAGAATGCGGCGAACTTCGCCGGACGACAAGCGGATTACCGCATAGTTGTCTTCCTTACCGAGAAGCTGAGCTTCAGTGCCTGCTGCGCGAACCAACTGTCCGCCTTTTCCGGGTTTCATCTCGATGTTGTGGATAACTGTACCTACCGGAATGTTCTCAAGCGGCAAAGAGTTGCCGATTTTAATGTCTGCACCGACGCCTGATACGATTTGCGCGCCAACTTTCAGACCTTTTGGAGCAATAATGTACCGTTTCTCGCCGTCCACATAGTGGATAAGTGCGATGTTCGACGTACGGTTCGGATCATACTCGATCGTTGCTACATTACCAACGATTCCATCCTTGTTCCGTTTAAAGTCGATAATCCGGTATTTACGTTTATGGCCGCCACCGTGATGACGAACCGTAATTTTGCCTTGATTATTGCGACCGGCTTTTTTGAAAAGCGGCGCAAGAAGCGATTTCTCTGGTTGGTTTGTCGTGATTTCTTCGAATGTCGATACGGACATACCACGACGAGCCGGAGATGTCGGTTTATACTTCTTGACTGGCACTTCGATTCCCTCCTTAACCTTTATCTGACGGTTTTATTGGCAGTTAGAGTGTTTAAACCCTCGCTGTCTTAAACCGTTTCGAAAAATTCAAGTTCATTACTGTCGGCGCTCAACTGTACGATCGCCTTTTTCCAC
The DNA here is from genome assembly GCF_019550795.1 of Paenibacillus sp. sptzw28. Taxonomy (NCBI): domain Bacteria; kingdom Bacillati; phylum Bacillota; class Bacilli; order Caryophanales; family Paenibacillaceae; genus Paenibacillus; species Paenibacillus sp. sptzw28. The sequence continues at coordinate 862,110 of NZ_CP080545.1, read as the reverse complement.
TCGGAAGTGTAACCGCTGTGACGGCCGTAACGTTTCGGTTTGGCCGGCATACGCAGCGTATTGACGCTCGTCACCTTCACTTTGAAGATTTGCTGAATAGCGTCCTTGATTTCCGTTTTATTCGCACGAATATCAACTTCAAAAACATAACGTTTGTTAGCCATGAAGTCGCTAGTTTGTTCCGTAATGATCGGGCGCTTGATAATATCGCGTGGATTTTTCATTACGCAAGCACCTCCTGTACTTTCTCAACCGCTTCTTTGGTTATAATAAGCTTGTCATGTACCATGACGTCCAGAACATTAATGCCGTCAGCTGCGACAAACTTGATTCCCGGGATATTACGTGCGGACAACGCAACGTTATCTTCATAATTCGCCGTTACAACAAGTGCTTTGCGAGCAACCTTCAGGTTATTAAGGATGGCCGTGAATTCTTTGGTCTTCGGCTGCGCGAACGCCAATTGATCCAGAACGATAATATCGTTGTCGATCACTTTCGAAGACAATGCCGATTTAATCGCCAGACGGCGAACTTTCTTCGGCAGTTTGAAGCCGTAGCTGCGAGGTGTCGGCCCAAAGACCGTACCGCCGCCAACCCATTGCGGGGAGCGGATGCTACCTTGACGTGCACGACCCGTTCCTTTTTGTTTCCAAGGCTTACGACCGCCGCCGCGTACTTCGGAGCGACCTTTTGTTTTATGCGTACCTCTGCGTTCTGCAGCTTGCTGCAGAAGAACCGCGCTGTGCAATACATGAACGTTAGGTTGAATTCCGAAGATCGTCTCTGACAATTCAACTTCACCTACTTGCGAGCCGTTCACGCTAAAAAGTGCTACTTTAGGCATTTCGTGTTCCTCCTTTCTTTAACGATTATTTCTTCACCGTTGTTTTAACTTTAACGAAGCTATTTTTAGGACCTGGAATAGAGCCTTTAACGAGCAATACGTTACGCTCTGCATCGACACGTACGATTTCAAGATTCTGAATCGTGATCGTTTCGTTACCCATGTGGCCTGGAAGACGTTTGCCCTTCGGAACTCGGTTCGCTTGGATAGAACCCATCGAACCTGGTCCGCGATGATAACGGGAACCGTGCGCCATCGGACCGCGGCTTTGACCCCAACGTTTAATAACGCCTTGGAAGCCTTTACCTTTGGAAATGCCCGTTACGTCAACAAATTCGCCTTCTGCGAACAAGTCAGCTTTCAATTGCTGGCCAACTTCATATTCGCCGATGTTAATACCGCGAAATTCACGAACGTAGCGCTTAGGAGCCGTATCGGCTTTTTTTGCATGGCCGATTTCTGGCTTCGTTGCTCTTTTTTCTTTCTTATCGGAAAAACCAATCTGGACTGCTTCGTAGCCGTCGTTAGCTTGGTCTTTCTTCTGCAGAACAACACAAGGGCCTGCTTCGATGACCGTAACCGGTACAACGTTACCTTCAGCAGTAAACACTTGAGTCATTCCAAGTTTTTTACCTAAGATACCTTTCATGTTGACACCTCTTTTCCTTTCATGTTTCCGTTATGCTTGATTACAATTTGATTTCAATATCGACACCGGATGGCAGATCTAAGCGCATCAATGCATCGACCGTTTGCGGCGTTGGGTTTACAATATCGATCAGACGCTTATGAGTGCGCATTTCGAATTGCTCCCTGGAATCCTTGTACTTGTGTACCGCACGCAGAATGGTGATGATTTGCTTCTCTGTAGGAAGCGGAATCGGCCCAGAAACGCCTGCACCGGAACGTTTCGCAGTCTCCACGATTTTCTCTGCGGACTGGTCAAGAATTCTGTGATCGTACGCTTTCAAGCGTATACGAATCTTTTGCTTTGCCATATAAGTCCCTCCTTCTATCGCCCAATTTAGTATCGGACATACTCCACAAGAAAACCCGACACGCTCCTCATGGCAAAGGAGCCGGGTGTGTCGGCAACCTCTCGCATCATCGCAACGTCACAGACCAACGTTCACTATTATAGCGGAATGGGCAAATGAATGCAAGAAAAATATTAGGTTCGCTTTAAGATTGTTAAATGTGCAGAATGAGGGCCGCTTCGCGACGCAATAAATGGCCTGCGGCCGCTGCCCGGAATCATGTTGCTTCATATATACATAATTCATTGTGGCAACACGATTCCAAAGGCGGCACGTAAACTCTCCGGCTCATTTGTTGCTCTGCTACGCTTTCACATTCTAGTTACAACACCATCTTAAAGCTCACTCCTGGAGAAGAGATAGAAGCGATGCTATAAGCCGGACAGCTTTCAGTTACTTAACAATATTAATTTAGTTAGTCGAAGGCTTACTTAAAACGTGCTAGCCAGTGCATACCTTTTTCAAATTAAGAATTGTAAACTCGTTATTGGTTTAACTTCCCTATTCAACAAAAACCCCTCACCGGAGTGAGGGGTTATTCGTATATCAGCGCGGCTATTGCCGCACTGCATTATTTTTGGATCGTTGCAACGGCGCCAGCGCCTACAGTACGTCCGCCTTCGCGGATAGAGAAGCGAGTGCCTTCTTCGATTGCGATTGGAGCGATCAGCTCAACCGTAACTGTGATGTTGTCGCCAGGCATAACCATTTCCGTACCTTCTGGCAGGTTGATGATGCCAGTTACGTCCGTTGTACGGAAGTAGAACTGCGGGCGGTATCCTGTGAAGAAAGGCTTGTGACGTCCGCCCTCTTCTTTAGTCAGTACGTAGATTTGAGCGGTGAAGTTCGTGTGCGGTTTAACCGAACCCGGCTTCGCCAGAACTTGCCCACGCTCGATGTCTTTACGCTCAACACCGCGAAGCAGTGCGCCGATGTTGTCGCCGGCTTGAGCGGAATCAAGCAATTTGCGGAACATCTCAACGCCTGTTACTACGCATTTACGGTTTTCTTCAGCAAGACCGATGATTTCGACCTCGTCGGATACTTTAACAACGCCACGCTCTACACGGCCGGTAGCAACTGTACCGCGGCCAGTGATCGTGAACACGTCCTCAACCGGCATAAGGAACGGTTTCGAAACGTCACGCTCAGGAGTAGGGATATACGTGTCAACTTGATCGAACAGTTCGATAATCTTGTCAGCCCAAGGGCCGTCCGGATTTGCAAGAGCTTCACGAGCTGCGCCGCGGATGATTGGAGTATCATCGCCTGGGAACTCATATTCGTTGAGCAGGTCGCGAACTTCCATTTCAACGAGTTCAAGCAATTCTTCGTCTTCAACCATATCGCATTTGTTCAGGAATACGACAATGTAAGGTACGCCTACTTGGCGGGAGAGCAGGATGTGCTCGCGCGTTTGCGGCATAGGGCCGTCAGAAGCGGAAACGACGAGGATTGCGCCGTCCATTTGAGCTGCACCCGTGATCATGTTCTTAACATAGTCGGCGTGACCTGGGCAGTCAACGTGAGCGTAGTGACGGTTAGGCGTCTCATACTCAACGTGAGCTGTCGAGATCGTAATACCGCGCTCGCGCTCTTCCGGAGCTTTGTCGATCTGGTCGAATGCAACTGCTGCACCGCCATATTTTTTGGAAAGAACCGTCGTGATGGCTGCTGTCAACGTTGTTTTACCATGGTCGACGTGACCGATTGTACCGATATTAACGTGCGGTTTATTACGTTCAAATTTAGCCTTAGCCATTGAACTCTTCCTCCTTAATATAAGAAAATTTATATGTGATCGGCCGATATGAACTAGCCGCTTTGGCTAGCAGTCATTCGGCCAAAGTACAACTTATAACACTTAAGTTGTGTGAAGCGCGATTACTAGGATGCGCCTTTGGACTTGGAGATGATCTCTTCCGAGATCGACTTCGGTACTTCTTCATAGTGCGAGAGCTCCATGGAGAAGACACCGCGGCCTTGTGTACCGGAACGAAGCGTCGTGGAGTATCCGAACATCTCAGCCAGAGGCACCTTCGCACGGATGATCAACGCGCCGTGGCGTGTATCCGAAGCTTCGATGCGGCCCCGACGGGAGCTGAGCATACCCATTACGTCTCCCATGTACTCCTCAGGAACGCTTACTTCAACTTTCATGATTGGCTCAAGCAGAACAGGGTTACATTTGTCCTTGGCTGCTTTAAGCGCCATCGAGCCAGCGATTTTGAACGCCATCTCCGAGGAGTCGACATCATGGTACGATCCGTCTACAACGGTTGCTTTGATATCAACAAGCGGGAAACCCGCCAAAACGCCGTTCTTCATCGATTCTTCGATACCAGCCTGTATTGGACCGATGTATTCACGCGGAATCGCACCGCCGACGACTTTGTTCTCGAAGGTAAAGCCGACGCCTGCTTCTTGAGGTGCAAACTCAACCCAACAATGACCGTATTGACCGCGACCGCCGGATTGGCGAACGAACTTGCCTTCGACCTTTGCAGGAGTACGGAACGTCTCGCGATAAGCAACTTGCGGCTTACCGACGTTGGTTTCGACCTTGAACTCGCGAAGCATACGGTCTACGAGGATCTCCAAGTGAAGCTCACCCATACCCGCAATGATGGTTTGGCCGGTCTCTTCGTCCGTGTGCGCACGGAACGTCGGATCTTCCTCAGACAGTTTTTGAAGCGCGATACCCATCTTGTCTTGGTCCGCTTTCGTTTTCGGTTCAACAGCAAGCTGTATAACCGGCTCCGGGAAGTTCATCGACTCAAGGATAACCGGATGTTTCTCGTCACAGAGCGTATCCCCGGTCGTCGTGTCTTTCAGACCTACGGCAGCTGCAATATCACCAGCATAAACTTCACTGATCTCTTGACGGCTGTTTGCATGCATCTGAAGGATACGGCCGATCCGTTCACGTTTGCCTTTGGTTGCATTTACAACGTAAGATCCGGAGTTAAGAATACCGGAGTATACGCGGAAGAATGTCAGCTTACCGACAAACGGGTCCGTCATGATTTTGAACGCAAGCGCTGCAAACGGCTGATCGTCGGACGATTTGCGCGTCGTTTCCGAACCGTCTTCAAGTGTACCCTTAATATCTGGTACATCGATTGGCGCAGGCAGGTAATCGACAACTGCATCAAGCATCAGCTGAACGCCTTTATTGCGATAAGAAGAACCGCATATGACCGGATAGATTTTAACTTCGCAAACACCTTTGCGCAGTGCCGCTTTCAGTTCCGGAATTGTGATTTCTTCACCTTCCAGATACTTCATGGTCAGCTCTTCGTCCAGCTCAGCGACTTTCTCAACCAATTCCAGACGCAGCTCTTCAACCTGGTCTTTGTATTCAGCCGGAATATCAACTTTTTCCGGTTCTTTGCCGAGATCGTCTTTGTACTTGTATGCGACTCGTTCAACAATGTCGATAACGCCTACAAAATCGTTCTCTGCTCCGATCGGCAGTTGAATTGCTACAGCATTGGCTTGAAGACGTTCGCGCATGTCTTTGACAACATTCAGGAAGTCCGCGCCGATGATATCCATTTTGTTAACGTATGCGATCCGCGGAACGCCGTAACGGTCTGCTTGACGCCATACCGTCTCGGATTGCGGCTCTACGCCTTCTTTAGCACTGAAAACCCCAACGGCCCCGTCCAATACGCGCAGGGAGCGTTCGACTTCAACTGTGAAGTCAACGTGACCCGGGGTGTCGATAATATTGATGCGGTGACCATTCCATTGAGCAGTGGTTGCTGCGGAAGTAATCGTAATTCCGCGCTCTTGTTCTTGCTCCATCCAGTCCATCGTCGCAGCACCTTCGTGCACCTCGCCGATTTTGTGGGTACGGCCTGTATAGAACAGAATCCGCTCCGTAGTGGTTGTTTTACCTGCGTCAATATGCGCCATAATCCCGATATTACGCGTATTTTTCAAGGAGAACTCTCTTGCCATGATTTCGTCTCCTTTCGATTATGCGAATCCTACCAACGGTAGTGAGCGAATGCTTTGTTCGCTTCTGCCATTTTGTGCGTGTCTTCGCGCTTCTTCACAGATGCACCGGTGTTGTTGGATGCATCGATGATTTCAGCAGCCAGACGCTCTTCCATCGTCTTTTCACCGCGGTTACGCGAGTAGTTCACGAGCCAACGGAGACCAAGCGATGTGCGGCGCTCTGGTTTCACTTCTACCGGCACTTGATAGTTTGAACCACCGACACGGCGGGCTTTAACTTCAAGAACTGGCATGATATTTTTGATAGCTGCTTCGAACACTTCCATCGGTTCTTTACCCGTACGGTCGTTGATAAGGGTGAATGCATCATACAGAATTGTTTGAGCAACACCTCGTTTACCATCTTGCATAATACGGTTGATCAGACGTGTTACGAGTTTGCTGTTGTACAGCGGATCCGGCAGTACGTCGCGCTTGGCGACAGGACCTTTGCGTGGCATGAGGAGATCCCCCTTTCTTCAAGTATTCACATGGGTTAGCGGAATGATAACCTTATGCGGTTATGCTTATTTTTTCACTTTTGCGCGCTTCGTTCCGTATTTGGAACGAGCTTGTTTACGGTTGTTCACGCCTGCAGTATCAAGCGCACCGCGAACGATGTGGTAACGTACGCCCGGTAGATCTTTAACCCGACCGCCACGAACCAATACAACGCTGTGCTCCTGCAGATTGTGACCGATACCGCCGATGTATGCAGTAACCTCTACGCGGTTAGTCAAACGTACACGCGCATATTTCCGCAATGCGGAGTTCGGTTTCTTCGGCGTCATAGTACCTACACGTGTGCAAACCCCGCGTTTTTGAGGCGCGCTTTGGTTTGTTTCTTCACGTTTCAGTGCATTGAATCCTCTTTGCAGCGCCGGCGATTTCGATTTAACGACTTTCGCTTCACGGCCCTTACGAACTAGCTGATTAATTGTTGGCATGCTGCCACCCCCTTCCCCTAATTAATGACATAAAGAAAATCGTGACGCGGCTCATTCTAAGCCCACAGATCCAGGCGGTTCATAAAGAAACAAACGAAAGTTTCTGCCCGTGTCTTCCTTAGGCAAAAACGATATTTCCTTATTTGGTTTCCTGTACTACCGCCGCCATTGCAGCGCCGACTTCAATGCCGCAGGTTTCCCCGAGGCCTTGCATCGTATCTACCCAGGTGATTGGCACTCCCGCTGATGTACAAAGTCGAACAATGTTGTCTTTCATACGCGGATCTGTATCTTGAGCAACATAGACTCGGATGGCTTTGCCCAGCTCCACCATTTTTGTCGTCTGTTTACTGCCGATAATAAATTGCATGTAATCCCATCCTTTCAAGCCAAACGAAAACTCTATCTTATGAAGAGATATTAAGTTCTGTTTGGTTCAAATGCAGGGTTATGCAAGTAGGCACACTTCGATATAGTAGCACTTTGCTAAGCGTTGTGTCAAGCAATTAGAAGTATAGTTTTATTAAGTTTTAATTTATAAAATTTCAAATGCATGACAGAGCAAAGAGCGAAGGGTTGAGCCGTATTTCTCATTAATACGGCCATGCCACAATTCGCTCTTCGCTGCATGCAGGTATGAAGTTACTGACGCTGCCCTAAATTATGACTCAACAGGGACAGTCTCAACTTCAAGCTGTTCTTCGATCGTTTCCACTTCATCCTCATAGCCTTTCAGGCGGATGCCGCGATAGCGCTGCATTCCCGTGCCGGCTGGGATTAGCTTACCGATAATAACGTTCTCTTTCAAGCCGAGAAGCTGATCGACTTTCCCTTTGATCGCCGCATCCGTGAGAACGCGTGTCGTTTCTTGGAAAGACGCCGCCGACAAGAAGGAGTCGGTTTCGAGCGATGCTTTTGTAATTCCGAGCAGAACCGGTTTAGCAACAGCCGGCTCTTTACCTGCAAGGAGCGCCTCGCGGTTAGCTGCTTCGTATTCGTGGATATCAACGAACGCACCCGGCAGCAGCGCCGTCTCTCCGGCATCAACGATGCGGATTTTACGCAGCATCTGTTTAATCATTACTTCAACGTGCTTATCGTTGATTTCTACGCCCTGGTTCCGGTAAACGCGCTGAACTTCTTGCAAAATGTAGTTCTGCACGCCGCGGATTCCTTTGATGCGCAGCATATCCTTAGGATCGATTGAACCGTCCGTCAGTTCATCGCCCGCTTCAATCTGCTGACCCTTCGCTACACGGATACGAGAACCGTAGGTAACGGCATATACTTTCGATTCTGCCTCGCCCTGGACTTCGATTTCACGGCGATCCTTCGTTTCCCGGATGTCTTTGATGACACCGTCGAGTTCGGAGATGATCGCTTGCCCTTTCGGGTTACGCGCTTCGAAGAGCTCTTGAATACGCGGCAAACCTTGTGTAATGTCATCACCGGCAACACCGCCGGTATGGAACGTACGCATGGTAAGCTGCGTTCCAGGCTCACCAATGGATTGTGCGGCGATAATACCGACCGCTTCGCCGATCTCAACGAATTTACCGGTCGCCAAATTACGGCCGTAACAAATTTTACATACCCCGTGGCGAGCGCGACAGCTCAGTACCGAACGAATTTGCAGCTTCTCAACGCCTGCGTTCAGAATTTCCTCCGCTTTGTTGGAATCAATCAATTCGTTGCGATGCAGAATAATCTCACCTGTGGATGGGTTTCGAACGGTCTCGAACGAGTAACGTCCTTCGATACGATCGTACAGATCCTCAATAACTTCTTTACCATCTTGAATCTTGCTGACGGTAAATCCTTTATCGGTACCGCAATCGTCCTCACGCACTATGACATCCTGCGCTACGTCGACCAAACGACGGGTCAGGTAACCGGAGTCAGCGGTACGGAGCGCCGTATCGGCAAGACCTTTCCGCGCTCCGTGAGTCGAGATAAAGTACTCAAGGACAGTCAGACCCTCACGGAAGTTCGATTTAATCGGCAACTCGATAATACGGCCGGATGGGTTGGCCATCAGACCGCGCATTCCGCCCAGTTGGGTGATCTGCGATTTATTACCCCTTGCTTTGGAATCGACCATGAGCATGATGGAGTTATAACGGTCCATCGATTTCATGAGAATATCGGTAATTTGATCTTTGGTTTTACTCCAAATCTCGATAACCCGGTCATAACGTTCTTCGTTTGTAATCAGACCGCGGCGGTACTGATTGGAAACGACTTTGACCTTCTCTTCCGATTCCCTTAAGATTTCCTTCTTCTCATCCGGTACGATAACGTCGGATACCGCGATCGTAATACCGGCGCGGGTCGAGTACGTAAAGCCGAGCTGCTTGATACGGTCAAGCGTAACGGATGTTTTGGTCGTGTGGTATTGACGGAAGCACTCGGCGATAATCAATCCGAGATATTCCTTACCTACAGCGCCCATTTGCGGTACTTCATGCATGAATTTCTGCAGGTCCGTACCTTTCTCATATACGAAATATTTGTCGGGAGTTCCTTGCAGTAAATTAACCTTAGTAGGTTCATTAATGTAAGGGAACGTTTCCGGGAAAATTTCGTTAAAGATAACTTTACCGACAGTCGTTGCTATAAGCGACTTTTGCTGCGCCTCGGTAAAGATCGTTTTGTTCAACACTTTAACCGGAATAAAGATACGCGCGTGCAGCGATACGATTTCACGTTGATAGGCGGAAATCGCCTCATTCACGGAAGCGAATACCGAACCGCTTCCTTTCGCTTCTTTATTATCCATAGTTAAATAGTAACTGCCCAAAACCATATCCTGCGAAGGCGTAACAACCGGCTTGCCGTCTTTAGGGTTCAAAATGTTACCCGATGCAAGCATCAGCAACCGAGCTTCAGCCTGCGCTTCGGCGGACAAAGGTACGTGTACGGCCATTTGGTCACCGTCGAAGTCCGCGTTATAAGCGGTACATACGAGCGGATGCAGTTTGATGGCGCGGCCTTCAACAAGAATTGGCTCGAAGGCTTGAATGCCAAGCCGGTGAAGCGTTGGCGCACGGTTGAGAAGAACCGGGTGTTCCTTAATAACCTCTTCGAGAACATCCCACACTTCCGGGCTAACCCGTTCAACTTTGCGCTTAGCGCTCTTAATGTTATGCGCAAGCCCTTTATTGACGAGTTCTTTCATAACGAAAGGTTTAAACAGCTCGAGAGCCATTTCCTTAGGCAATCCGCATTGGAACATCTTCAGACTAGGCCCGACTACGATAACGGAACGGCCGGAGTAGTCAACACGTTTTCCGAGCAAGTTTTGACGGAAACGTCCCTGCTTACCTTTGAGCATATGGCTGAGCGATTTAAGCGGACGGTTACCGGGTCCGGTTACCGGACGGCCGCGGCGGCCGTTATCAATAAGCGCATCAACCGCTTCCTGGAGCATCCGCTTCTCGTTCTGAACGATAATATCGGGTGCGCCCAAGTCAAGAAGCCGCTTCAAACGGTTGTTTCTGTTAATGACACGACGGTACAGATCGTTAAGGTCAGACGTCGCAAAACGTCCGCCGTCCAGCTGAACCATAGGGCGAAGCTCCGGCGGAATGACCGGAAGCACATCAAGAATCATCCATTCCGGCATATTACCGGAGTTACGGAACGCTTCAATGACCTCAAGTCGTTTAATAGCGCGATTCCGGCGCTGCCCTTGGGCAGTACGCAGATCCTCTTTCAACGTCTCTAGCTCACGGTCCACATCGATATCCTGAAGCAGCTTCTTAACCGCTTCGGCACCCATGCCTGCATGAAATCCGTAGCCGTATTTCTCGCGGTAACTGCGGTACTCCTTCTCGGACAACAGCTGCTTTTTCTCAAGCGGCGTATCGCCTGGGTCGGTAACGACATACGATGCAAAATAAATGATTTCCTCGAGTGATCGAGGCGACATATCAAGGGCAAGCCCCATTCGGCTTGGAATTCCTTTAAAATACCAAATATGCGAAACAGGAGCAGCCAGTTCAATATGGCCCATCCGCTCACGGCGAACTTTAGCACGTGTTACTTCAACGCCGCAGCGGTCACAAACAACGCCTTTGTAACGAACGCGTTTATATTTACCGCAATGGCACTCCCAATCCTTCGTCGGCCCGAAGATCTTTTCGCAGAACAGCCCTTCTTTTTCCGGTTTAAGCGTCCTGTAATTGATCGTTTCCGGCTTTTTAACTTCTCCGCGGGACCACGAGCGGATTTTATCCGGAGATGCCAATCCAATCTTCATATACTCGAAGTTGTTCACGTCCAACAAGGAGCAACCCTCCTTCGTCATGGTTCACTTGTATCTTGCAGTTTCAATGGGCCGTTGCAAGCCCGGTTGTCGTCTTGTACGGCAACCGGAGCTTGTTCCGTCACTCAAGACGGTGCGGCATGCAAATACAGTAGTGGGATTACGGTGCTTTGACGTTATTCGACGCCTACCTCGGCGCCTTCCAGGTTCAGGTTCAGCTTATCACTGGCGCCGTCATCCTCATCATCGATTTCTTTCATTTCGATTTCTTCTTCGTTCTCGGTCAGGATCTTAACGTCCATACCCAAGCTCTGCAGTTCTTTGATCAAGACCTTAAACGATTCCGGTACGCCCGGCTCGGGAACATTCTCCCCTTTGACGATCGACTCATAAGTTTTAACACGGCCGACGACATCATCGGATTTGACTGTCAGGATCTCTTGCAGCGTATATGCTGCACCATAAGCCTCGAGTGCCCAAACCTCCATCTCCCCGAAGCGCTGACCGCCAAACTGCGCTTTACCACCCAGCGGCTGCTGGGTAACGAGCGAGTAAGGACCGGTAGAACGGGCATGGATTTTGTCGTCAACCATGTGGGCAAGTTTTATCATATACATGACGCCCACGGTAACTTCGCGTTCAAACGATTCACCTGTGCGGCCGTCATACAGAATCGTCTTACCGTTACGCTGCATACCGGCTTCTTCCATGGTATTGAACACATCATCCTCACGGGCACCGTCAAATACCGGCGTCGACGCATGGATGCCAAGACGCTTACAGGCCATGCCAAGATGAACTTCAAGCACCTGCCCGATGTTCATCCGCGACGGAACACCCAGTGGATTAAGAACAACCTCTACCGGGGTACCATCCGGAAGGAACGGCATATCTTCCTCAGGCAAAATACGGGCGATAACACCTTTGTTACCATGTCGTCCAGCCATTTTGTCCCCTTCGGAAATTTTCCGTTTCTGGGCAATATAAGCGCGAACAAGCTGATTAACGCCTGGCGGCAGTTCATCACCGTTTTCCCGGGTAAATACTTTAACGTCAACCACGATACCGTCTGTACCGTGAGGCACTCTCAAGCTGGTATCACGAACTTCTCGAGCTTTCTCGCCGAAGATTGCATGCAGCAATCTTTCTTCTGCGGTCAATTCCGTAACGCCTTTCGGCGTTACTTTACCGACCAGGATATCGCCAGCGCTAATTTCAGCGCCGACCCGGATAATTCCACGCTCATCAAGGTTGCGAAGCGCTTCTTCCCCGACATTCGGAATGTCGCGGGTGATTTCCTCCGGACCAAGCTTCGTATCGCGCGCTTCCGACTCGTATTCCTCAATGTGTATCGAGGTGTACACGTCTTCTTTCACAAGCTTCTCGCTGAGGAGGATTGCATCCTCGTAGTTATAGCCCTCCCACGTCATAAACGCGACAACTACGTTACGTCCGAGGGCCAATTCGCCCATTTCGGTGGATGGTCCGTCCGCCAGGATATCACCCTTCTTAACTTGATCCCCTTTACGGCAAAGCGGCCGTTGGTTAATGCAAGTCCCCTGGTTGGAACGCATGAATTTATGCAGCTTCTGCTTGACAAGGTCACCGGTTACCGGCTTACCGTCAATCATTTCCACCCGGCGCAGCCAAATCTCGTTAGCCGAGACACGCTCAATGACACCGTCGTATTTTGCTACGATACACACACCAGAATCTTTAGCCGATTTGTGCTCCATCCCTGTACCGACCAGCGGTGATTTCGGGATAAGAAGCGGAACGGCCTGCCGCTGCATGTTCGAGCCCATAAGAGCACGGTTAGAGTCATCGTTCTCGAGGAACGGTATGAGCGCAGTCGCTACAGAAACGACCTGCTTCGGCGAAACGTCCATGTAATCAACGCGCTCGCTTGGCATGGTGAGAATGTTGTCAGCCTGCTTGTTATAACGAACGATAACCGAATCCTCTGCGAATTTACCCTCATCGGATAACTTTGCATTCGCTTGCGCAATGACATAATTGTCTTCTTCATCAGCGGTCAAATACGCGATCTGCTCAGTAACGATTGCCGTCTTTGGATCGACCCACCGGTACGGAGCTTCAATAAATCCGTATTCGTTAATCCGTGCGAAGCTGGACAGTGAGTTGATCAACCCGATATTCGGTCCCTCAGGAGTCTCAATTGGACACATCCGGCCATAGTGTGAATTATGGACGTCGCGAACTTCAAAGCCCGCGCGCTCACGTGTCAAACCGCCGGGTCCGAGTGCAGACAAACGGCGTTTATGCGTTAGTTCCGCGAGCGGATTTGTCTGGTCCATAAACTGGGAAAGCTGAGATGAACCGAAAAACTCCTTAATCGATGCAATTACCGGCCGGATATTGATTAGCGCCTGAGGCGTAATCGCATTGGCATCCTGAATCGACATTCTTTCACGAACGACACGCTCCATCCGCGATAGACCGATCCGGAATTGGTTTTGCAGCAGTTCACCGACCGAACGCAAACGGCGGTTGCCGAGATGGTCGATGTCATCTGTGCTTCCTACACCATGCAGCAGATCAATAAAGTAGTTGATGGAGGCGATGATATCTGCAGGTGTAATATGTTTTACAGCTTTATCGATCAAACCATTGGCGATAACCTTGATAACTTTTCCATCGTCAAGCGGAGAGAATACGCTGATAGTCTGTAGTGGAATACTATCGGCATCCAGAACGCCATTAGCCACATGATAAGTCTTGAAGCCAACATTCTTCTCCAGATGCGGGATCAACTCATCAAGCAAACGGCGGTCAATCATTTGACCCGTTTCCGCAAGAATTTCTCCGGTAGTCGGGTCAACCAGCGTTTCGGCCAAGCGTTGATTGAAAAGACGGTTTTTAATATGAAGTTTCTTGTTGATTTTGTAGCGGCCCACATTCGCGAGATCATAACGCTTTGGATCGAAGAAACGCGCTACCAGCAAGCTCTTTGCATTATCGAGAGTAGGCGGCTCGCCCGGACGAAGACGTTCATAAATTTCGATGAGCGCTTTCTCGGTCGAATCGGTATTGTCTTTATCAAGCGTATTGCGAATATATTCGTCATGACCGAGCAAATCCAAGATTTCCGCGTCAGTGCCGAAGCCTAGTGCGCGAAGAAGTACCGTCACCGGTATTTTTCGAGTGCGGTCGATGCGCACATAAATAATGTCCTTCGCATCGGTTTCAAGCTCCAGCCAAGCACCGCGGTTCGGAATCACCGTAGCCGTAAAAGTTTTCTTGCCGTTCTTATCCACTTTCGTACTAAAGTAGACGCTAGGTGAGCGAACCAATTGACTGACGATAACCCGTTCCGCGCCGTTGATAATGAATGTGCCTGTGTCGGTCATCAGCGGAAAATCGCCCATGAACACTTCTTGCTCTTTCACTTCGCCGGTTTCCTTGTTGATGAGCCGAACTTTAACTCGCAGCGGAGCTGCGTAGGTTACGTCGCGTTCTTTCGATTCGTCGACGGAATATTTCGGCTCGCCGAGCGAATAATCGATGAACTCTAGCATCAAATTACCTGTAAAATCCTGAATCGGCGAGATATCCTGGAAAAGCTCAAGCAAATCTTTCTCCAGAAATTTCTCGTACGATTTTTGTTGGATTTCAATCAGGTTCGGAACTTCAAGCACTTCACGGATACGAGCATAGCTTCTGCGAGTGCGACGACCATACTGAACAAGTTGTCCTGCCAACTTAACCTCACCCCTCATGTCTGCTTCACAGAAAGTGAACGTTTATAACATCGTCAATACCAGAATGCACTTTGGGCTAGTTCTGGTCGAACCAATATAAACGAATCGCCACATTCTTCGAAGGCGATCCTTTTATAGTTCAATTCATCTTTGAAAGAAGGAATTTTCTCAATCTTTCACGAATGAATAAAGAAAAGCCCTTATCGATAATTCGAAAAAAGAGCATGTTTCCGTCAGCTGCTTTTTGGGCACAAAGCCAAAAAGTCCCATACCAAGTAATTTTGCCCAAAATGTAAACATTATACGTCAATTGCGCCGTTTTTATTCATCAAAATAGCGCTTGACATTTTAGTTGACTAAAGAGATTTAGCCCATTTTAATACTGACATTTTATAATGATATCACATCGACGAAGTCGAGTCAATAAAATGTTCAACATTTTTTATTCATGCTTAACAGCGTGGAAAATGCGGTAACCTTTATCTTTTGTTACTTCTGCTACCTGACCGTACACTTCTTCCAGCTTTGCTTCCGCGGATGGTGCCCCTTGCTTTTTTTGAATGACTACCCACATCGAGCCCCCTGGTTCAAGCAGCTTCACGCCTTCTTCAAAAATGCGATGAACTATCGCTTTCCCCGCCCTTATCGGAGGGTTAGTAATAATGGCATCGAACTTCTGACCATCCACTTGATCGTACAAATCACTTTGTACAACGGTTATATTTGATACATTATTAAGCTTTGCATTCTCTTGGGCCAATTGCACGGCCCGCTCATTAATGTCGATCATGGTTACGTGACCATTCAGGGCCAATTTAGCCGCCGAGATTCCAATGGGACCATAACCGCAGCCAACATCCAGCACACGCGCATCCACCTTTAATTCCAGCGATTCGATAAGAATGCGGCTGCCAAAATCGATGCCGGATTTTGAAAATACACCGGCATCCGTCATAAAACGCAGCTTAAACCCACGAAGTGTCGTCTCATGAATTTGACGGTTATGCTTGACGTCAGGGGTTCGTGTAAAGTAGTGATCCGACATTATGTCCCTCCTAAAGTTTTCTGCGTCTTCCAGGACATGCTTCGTTGATTAGCAGAAAACTGCTTCGGAAGCATACTCTTAGTTTTCTGCGTCTTCCAGGACATGCTTCGTTGATTAGCAGAAAACTGCTTCGGAAGCATACTCTTAGTTTTCTGCGTCTTCCTGGACATGCTTCGTTGATTAGCAGAAAACTGCTTCGGAAGCATACTCTTAGTTTTCTGCGACTTCTTGGATATGCTTCTTCCAGCTATCATCAATAAAGCGAACCCCTTGAAGCAAAAGCTTCAAGGGGTTCGCTACTATGCAAATGAGGCTAAATTACTTCACTTCTACTGCAGCGCCTGCTTCTTCAAGCTTAGCTTTGACAGCTTCGGCTTCTTCTTTAGCCACTTTCTCTTTGACTGCCTTCGGTGCGCTGTCAACAAGATCTTTCGCTTCTTTCAGGCCAAGACCCGTGATTTCACGAACGACTTTAATAACGTTGATTTTCGATGCGCCAGCGTTATTAAGGATAACGTCGAATTCAGTTTGCTCTTCAACTTCAGCTGCGGCAGCGCCGCCGCCCATTGCTACAGGAGCAGCAGCGGTTACGCCGAATTCTTCTTCGATTGCTTTCACGAGATCGTTCAGTTCAAGAACGTTCATGCCTTTAATGGCTTCCAAGATTTGTTCTTTACTCATGGTTGAACCTCCAAAATTAGTTTTAGTTTTTTTGTTGTAGCTGTTCGGCTTAGCCGATACGGGTATTACGCTTCTTGCTTTTCCGCAACGGCTTTAACCGCAAGTGCGAAGTTGCGCATAGGAGCTTGAAGAACGCTGAGGAGCATGGAGAGCAAGCCTTCGCGCGACGGAAGATCCGCGATCGCTTTGATTTGATCCGCATTCATTACTTGGCCTTCAACGATGCCGCCTTTCAACTTGAGCGCATCATTCTTCTTAGCGAAGTCGCTCAATAGTTTAGCAGGAGCTACTGCATCCTCTTTGCTGAATGCGATTGCGGTAGGACCGGTCAAAGCCGCATCCAATTCCGTCAGCTCCGCACCTGCAGTGGCACGACGTACAAGTGAATTTTTCAACACTGTAAATTCGATACCCGCTTCGCGAAGTTGTTTACGAAGTTCTGTAACTTGCTTCACGTTTAGTCCGCGATAGTCTGCTACAACAGTGCAAGAGCATTCGCGAAGCTTCGACGTAATCTCATCAACCGCTTGTTGTTTGCTTTGGATAATTTTTGCGTTTGCCAAACTGTACACCTCCCGTTTAAGTTCTAGGACATCCCGTTTGCTGGCGACGGAACCTTCCTCCCCGGTGCATGAGAAAGGCCCTCGCAGACATTGCGAAGGCCATGATGGTCCGTTAATCACTTTGGCCGCAAGGGCCATAAGCGCACAAACACGTTTATCATAACACCTCGGTAGGAAATTAAGCCACGCGGCACCTACTGTCTACGGTATGCATATTCGATTATCAGCGTCGTTTCTCTTAACGGTAAGCTGCAACGTTAACACGTGCGCCAGGACCCATTGTCGAAGAAACGGCAATGTTTCGCAGGTAAATGCCTTTAGCCGCAGCCGGTTTAGCACGGTTGAGTGCTTCGATAAGCGTACGTAGGTTCTCGTTCAGCTTCTCTGAGTCGAACGACACTTTACCGATTGGCGCATGGATTTGACCTGCTCTGTCAAGACGGTACTCGATCTTACCGGCTTTAATCTCTTGGACTGCCTTCGAAACGTCAAACGTTACGGTGCCCGCTTTCGGGTTCGGCATGAGACCTTTACCACCGAGTATACGACCGAGCTTACCAACTTCAGCCATCATATCCGGAGTAGCGACGCAAACGTCGAATTCGAACCAGCCTTGTTGGATTTTGTTAATGATGTCAGCATCGCCGACATAATCCGCGCCTGCCGCTTCCGCTTCTTTGGCTTTGTCGCCCTTCGCGAAAACGAGAACACGCTTGGTTTTGCCAGTGCCGTGCGGAAGAACAACAACGCCGCGCACCGCTTGGTCTTGTTTCTTCGGATCAACGCCGAGACGGACGGCAACTTCAACGGATTCGTCGAACTTGGCAGTCGCCGCTTTCTTTACAAGCTCAATAGCTTCCAGTGAATCATACGTCGCTTCGCTGTCAATAAGCTTGGCAGCTTCTTGATATTTCTTGCCGTGCTTAGCCATTAAAATTCTCCTCCTTGTGTGGTATTAACGGAAAACCTTCCATAGCGGAGATCCTCCCACTCAGGCGGAAACCAGGTTCCGCCAATCAGACAACGCTCTCTGGCGTGTCATCAAGCACAGCTTTAATCGAATTAGTCCTCGATTACAACGCCCATGCTGCGCGCTGTACCTTCAACCATGAGCATAGCCGCTTCGACCGAAGCCGCGTTGAGGTCAGGCATTTTTTGCTCCGCGATTTCACGAACTTTCGAACGCTTCACGGTAGCGACTTTCTTCTTGTTCGGTTCACCTGATCCCTTGTCGATCCCCGCTGCAACGCGAAGTAAAACCGCTGCCGGTGGAGTCTTCGTGATGAACGTGAACGAACGGTCTTCAAATACGGAAATTTCTACCGGAATAATCAAACCGGCTTGGTCGGCTGTACGAGCGTTAAACTCTTTACAGAACGCCATGATATTTACGCCTGCTTGACCGAGTGCCGGACCGATAGGCGGAGCCGGATTCGCTTTGCCTGCAGGAACTTGCAGTTTCACCATCTTGATGACCTTTTTTGCCATGTTGCACACCTCCTTGCCCAAATAATCCATTCAGCCGTGTCAACTCAAAAATTGCACACGACCAATTTGCCACCCTGGGGGCGGCTCCGGAAACCGGATTATATCTTCTCCACCTGAGTATAATCGAGCTCGAGCGGGGTTTCCCTGCCAAACATGTTCACATGCACCTTCAGCTTGCTCTTATCCAGCAGAATCTCTTCTACCGTACCGACAAAATCAGCAAAAGGACCGACTTTGACGCGCACCGTTTCCTTCAAATCGAATTCGATCTTCGGCTTCGGCTCATCAATGCCCATATGACGCAAAATTTGTTCTACTTCGTCCGGCAGCAGCGCTGTCGGCTTCGAACCGGAACCGGTGGACCCGACAAAGCCAGTCACACCAGGCGTATTGCGCACAACATACCAGGAGTCGTCGGTTTGAACCATTTCCACAAGAACGTATCCGGGGTAAACTTTACGCATGACGGTTTTCTTCTTGCCGTCCTTGTTTACCACTTCTTCTTCCATCGGAACCAGCACACGGAAGATTTTGTCCTCCATGCCCATCGATTCAACACGCTTCTCCAGGTTTGCTTTTACTTTGTTCTCATACCCTGAATAAGTATGAACAACATACCATCTTTTTTCCATTTCCATAACAAGCCACCCTTGGCCCCTTCTTAAACGATCAGTTCGACCAATGCGGAAATGCCGATGTCAAGTACCCAGAAATAAATTGTTACAGCTATAATCGTCACTACGACAACAAGAGTATAGCTTGTCAACTCTTTACGGCTTGGCCAACGGACTTTCTTCAGTTCTGCGAAGCTGTCGGAGAAAAAGGAAAACGTCGACCCGAAGCTTTGCTTCATCTTAGCTAAAAATGTCACTTCCACACCTCCATATTGACCTATCTCGTCTCGCGATGAGGAGTATGCTCGTTACAAAACTTGCAGAACTTCTTCATCTCGATGCGGTCGGGGTGATTCCGTTTGTTCTTGCTGGAAGCATAGTTTCTTTGTTTGCAGTTTGTGCAAGCCAACGTAATAATTACCCGCATTGCCGTACACCTCCCGAACTAACCATAAATAAAAAAATTGAACCCTGTATGTGGAACCGGATTGATTCAGAACCCATCATAAAAAAGACCTATTTAGGGCTACCTGAAACACTTTATCACAAGCAATAGGGTGTGTCAACAAAAAACTGAGTAAATAGCCTTATATTACGCGCTTACTCATTCCCGCAATGCATCCCTAAGTTCGCAGCACAAAAAAACGAAATACCGATCCGCACCACCCATTATCAACCAAATGAATGCCTTTTAAACCCGCATTTTGCAATCCATAAAAAAAGAGCCTTGAGAGGCTCCTTGTAAATAATGAAACTCAGTTGCTTATATTTCGCACTTCCAAATATCTCTCAAGCTTTCGTTTCACCCGCTGAAGAGCATTGTCAATCGATTTAACATGCCGATCCAAATCTACCGCTATTTCCTGGTAGGAGCGTCCGTCGAGATAAAGCATCAGGACCTTTCGTTCCAAATCACTTAGTATCTCGGACATTTTATCCTCGAGACCGACGAATTCTTCCTGGTTGATGATAAGTTCTTCCGGATCCGAAACTCTCGTACCGCATATGACGTCAAGCAATGTCCGATCGGAATCCTCGTCATAGATAGGCTTGTCCAAAGAAACATACGAATTAAGGGGGATGTGCTTTTGACGGGTCGCCGTCTTGATGGCGGTAATAATCTGCCGTGTTATACAAAGCTCCGCAAACGCCTTGAAAGACGCAAGCTTGTCGCCTTTGAAATCACGAATCGATTTGTAAAGCCCTATCATGCCTTCTTGAACGATGTCCTCACGGTCTGCCCCGATCAAAAAATAGGAACGCGCTTTGGCACGGACAAAGTTTTTGTACTTGTTGATCAAATGCTCCAGCGCTTCGCCGTCACCTTCACGAACCGCTTCTACAACGTCTTCGTCCGTTCTGCAGTCATAGTTCAGCGTTTTCCACTCTTTGAGGTCGATGCTCACGAACAATCCCTCCGGCTCGAAAGGCATGCATTACGCAAATAAATCAGAATGCATTCGTTTTTCGATATAAACTTGAATCTAGCATATTCCGCAAAATACCATTTCCCGTTCTGAAACATAGACCCAGTATACATTATGTAACCTTGGGACGTCAAATAAACTTCGGGTTAAATGTTCGTTTATTAGTGCTGAAACCGGGGTCCGTCGATGAATCGATACGAGGTCTTGTGAACTTATATAACATATACTTATCATCAATATACCATTCATTTATGATAAAGCGCAACGGTCAAGACTGCCCCCTGCGCCAACGTTCAAGCTTTGTCCTTACATCCAAGCTGATATTATTATCAAGTTCATTTCTTTGATTGGTGGTACTCTTCAAAGTCCGTTCGATGGTTTTACGGTTCTGCTCAATATCGATTAAAAGTTCCCGTGCCGAAAGACGAAGCGCACCCTTCCCGAAAGCCACATGCTGCTCGACCAGATCGGATGTGGCGACGTATAAGTGGCGGCTTCGCATCGCCAATTCCGATGTGAGCCGCTCGATACATGCATCAGCGGTTTCCTTTTCCCTCGTATACACGACGGTTACACGATTTTGATTGTACTTTGATCCGACTCCCGAAACCTGATGCGCATCGAACACAACGATGATAGATAAACCCGTGAAGCCCTGATAATCAGCGAGCATTTCAAGCAGTTTATCGCGCGCATCCTCCAAACCGGTATCTCTCAATACTGACAGCATCGGCCAAGCGCCAATCATATTGTAACCGTCAACAAGCAATATATCATCACGCCGTTGCATACTAGCGGCTCCGACGCTGCCGCACCACTTCATACATAAGTACGCCCGCCGCTACAGATGCGTTGAGCGAATTAAGCTGTCCAATCATCGGCAATTTCACGAGAAAATCGCACTTCTCGCGGATAAGACGACCGATCCCTTTACTCTCGTTGCCGATGACGACCGCGAGCGGGAGATCGAAATTTGTTCCGGATTCGTAAACGTCCTGCCGCGCCCCAACATCGGCACCTGCAATCCAGATTCCTTCATCTTTGAGTTTATCGATCGTTTGCGCCAAGTTGGTGACGCGTGCGACGGGGACATACTCCACTGCTCCCGCGGAGGTTTTGGATACCGTTGCCGTCAAAGAAGCGGATCGGCGCTTCGGAATAACGACCCCATGCACTCCAGTACATTCGGCCGTTCTTAAAATCGAACCTAGATTATGCGGATCTTCTATCTCGTCAAGCAGCAGCAGGAATGGGGTTTGTCCGCCCTCCCGGGCTTTCTCGATCAGCTCGTCCAATTCAAAATATCGATAAGCGGCTGCTTGAGCGACCACTCCTTGATGAGGCACGCCTTCAGCCATTTGATCAAGCTTGCGCTTATCCGCAAATTGCACAATGATGCCGGCTTTCTTAGCTTCAGCAATGATCGGCGCAGCGTTTTTTTGCGATTGCTCTGCGATCCATATTTTATTAATTTCCCGTCCTGAGCGCAAAGCTTCCATGACAGGATGCTTGCCGGCAATTATTTCTTGGCTTTCCTGCTCATTCATTTGTTGTCCTCCTAAGGCGTTTTCGTGAGAAAACGCAGCATCGTAAGCATAAACCAGGCGTTTTCGTGAGAAAACGCAGCATCGTAAGCAACTGTTAACTTATTCAGAATTTTGCCCCTCAAAAGCTACCGCCATTAGTTCATACAGCCTGTCGAGCCGCTTTTCGTAATATAAATAGCCCACCAGGCATTCGAGGGCCGTAGCCTGCCGATAATCGGCCGGGTCCGCATTCTTCGGCGGCGTTCCCGATTTGGCGTTGCGGCCCCGGCGGACGATCTCCGCTTCCTTCTCTGTCAATAGCGGCTGCCACTTCTCCAGCAATGCACACTGTGCTTTGGCAGATACGAACTGCGTTGCCTGACGATGCAGATGATGGGACTTATGATTCTCCTGCCCGACCAGATATTGCCGGACAAGCATCTCAAAAACCGCATCACCCATATAAGCGAGTACAACCGGATTAATTAAATTCGTTGGCTTGGTCGGCGGATGAAACCATATTCCCTGTTCCATCATTTGCGCCGCCATCGAATGCCCTGAGGCGTATCCTCCAGAACAATGCCCTGTGCGGCCAGCATGTCGCGGATTTCATCGGCGCGTGCCCAGTTTTTGTTCGTGCGGGCTTCCGTGCGCTGGGCGATGAGCTCATCGATCTCCGAATCAACCAAACCCGTTTCCTGAGGCTGCGGGAGCAGCCCTAGTACTCGGTCCATCGACTCGACAGCGTCGATCAGCAGCTGTACGCCTTCTGACGAAACGACAGGCCGCTGCAGATATTGGTTGGCTTCGCTCACCAGCTCAAAGAGTGCCGTAATTGCATCAGGCGTATTGAAGTCGTCGTCCATTTTCGCATGAAATTGAGCTTCTATCTCCTGAACCCGGTTGGTGAGCAGCGCAGTTCCTTCAGGATCGGCACTTATCGCCACCGCCAGACGGTGCTGCAGATTACCGTAGCAATTGGAAATCCGCTCTACACTATTCTCTGCCTGAGCGATCGTTTCATCATTAAAATTCAACGGACTCCGGTAATGGGTGGACAGCATGAAATAACGAATGGCAGCCGGTTTCACCCGCTTCAGCAGTTCGTTCACGGTAATTCCGTTTCCGAGCGATTTGGACATCTTCTCATTGTTTATGTGTATATATCCATTATGCATCCAGTAGCGCGACAGCGGTTTACCGGTAAACGCCTCCGATTGCGCCACTTCACATTCATGGTGTGGGAATTGCAAATCGTGGCCGCCTCCGTGAATATCGAGGGTGTCGCCGAGATATTTGCGGGCCATGGCCGAGCATTCGATATGCCATCCCGGACGTCCCGCTCCCCATGGGCTATCCCAGAAGATTTCCCCTGGCTTGGCCGCCTTCCATAGGACGAAGTCTTGACCGTTTTCTTTACGCTCATCCACCTCAATGCGAATTCCGAGCTGAAGCTCCTGCATATTTTGATGCGACAGTTTGCCATAGTCCTTAAACTTGTTCGTGCGAAAATAAACGTCCCCGCCGCTTTCATATGCATATTCGGTATCCACTAAGCCTTCGATAAAAGCAATGATCTCCGGGATATGATCGGTCACTCGCGGATTGATCGTTGCCCGGTGAACGCCCAGCCCTTCAATATTGCTGTTGAATGCGTCAATGAATTTCTCGGCCACTTCCGGCACAGTCGTGCCAAGCTGTTCCGCCTTGCGAATCAGCTTGTCGTCAACATCCGTAAAGTTTACGATGTAATTCACCTCATATCCACCCGATTCCAGGTAACGGCGCACTACGTCGAAAAAAATGACGGGGCGCGCATTTCCGATATGGATATAATCGTAGACTGTCGGTCCGCAAACATACATCTTCACTTTGCCCGGTTCAAGCGGCTTAAATTCTTCTTTGCTACGCGACATTGTATTATAAATGTGCAAACTCATTTTCTCGCATCTCCTCCAGCAATAGCTTCCTTTTGCCGTGCATGCTCCAGCTCAGATCTAAGATCCTCGATTTCCTTCTGCATCACTCGCAGCATCTCCACGACGGGATCGGGCAGCTGCGTATGATCCAGCCGGTCGCCGATACGTTCACCGTTACGCTTAACGACTCTTCCGGGGATTCCGACGACCGTGCTGTTCGGAGGCACCTCGCGAAGCACAACGGAGTTGGCGCCTATATTTACATTGTCCCCGACTGTAAAGGATCCCAGTATTTTTGCGCCCGAAGCGATAACGACGTTGTTGCCAATCGTCGGATGGCGCTTTCCTTTCTCCTTGCCGGTTCCGCCAAGCGTAACGCCTTGATAAATGACGACGTTGTTGCCGATTTCGCATGTTTCGCCAATGACGATTCCCATACCATGATCGATAAACAGACGGTCCCCGATCTTCGCGCCCGGATGTATCTCGATTCCCGTAAAAAAGCGGCTCATCTGCGAAATCATGCGCGCGATCGTATATAACCGCTTTTTATAAAAGCGATGCGCAATGCGATGTGCCCAAATGGCATGCAGCCCCGAATAGGTGAAGACAATCTCAAATTTGCTGCGGGCCGCGGGATCATTATCGAGCACGGTCTCAATATCGGACTTAATATGGCGAAACATAGACAAGACTCCTCTCCAACTTCCTCTATCCGCTCGCATATTAATGCAGAGAACAACGGTAAGAGCTGCAGGCTCACCTGATGAACCGGCACAAATACAGAAAAGCCTCTGCAGCACTATGGCTGCAGAGGCGTGCGGACGCGGTTCCACTCTGCTTGGGAGCGTCGAAAGCGTTCGACAAGACTCCCGTCTCTTAAGTCCTTAACGCGGACCCATTCGTCGCATCCTACCCCGCAATCATGCCAGATGGCCTATGCGGATCGGATGTGCGGCTCCCAGGTGCAATGCTGCATTTCACGGAATGAGCGACTCGCACCCAATCGTGCGGACAACCGGCGTGCACAAGAGCATACGCGGCTCCGTTTGAAAGGTCGCCTTCTCTGAAACATTCCTTAAGAAATGAACGGTCCTGATCTAAGCCTTATGACCGATATCTAATAAAACAGGTACTTCAAGTATAGCTGACTGTCGAAAAACTGACAAGTATGAACATTAACCCAATCTGAGGCGTATCCGCTGCTCAACTTTAGACTTGCCAAGCAGAGCGATCGTCCGATTAAGGTCCGGCCCGTGCGTCTGTCCCGTCAATGCTGCACGGATCGGCATGAACAGCTGTTTCCCTTTGAAACCGGTAGATTGCTGCACGGACTTAATAGCAGCTTTGATACCTTCCTCTTCGAGCTCGCCAATCGCCGCTACCTGCTGTGCGAAAGCTTCCAGAACAGCAGGAACCTGTTCTTCTGCAAGTACGGCTTTCGCTTCTTCCTCATCCGATACTTCCGTGTGGAAAAACAATTCAGTGAGCGGAACTATTTCGGCAGCGTAGCGCAGCTTATCCTGATAAAGGGCAATCAGATCGGCTGCCCATGCCCGCTCGCTCTCGTCAAGAACCTCCGCTAAACGTCCCGCTTTCTGCAGATGCGGTACGCACAGATCGACAAGCCGTATAAGATCGACTTTTTTCAAATATTCATTGTTCATCCAGCTCAGCTTGTTCGTATCGAATACAGCGGGACTCTTGCTCAGACGGGATGGATCAAAAACCTGAATGAGTTCGTCACGCGTGAAAATTTCCTGTTCGCCTTCGGGCGACCAGCCAAGCAGCGTAATAAAATTAAACAACGCTTCCGGCAAGTATCCGAGCGCATCGTATTGTTCGATAAACTGCACGACCGACTCATCCCGTTTGCTTAGTTTCTTGCGGTTTTCGTTCACGATTAACGTCATATGACCGAATTTTGGAGGTTCCCAGCCGAATGCCTCGTAAATCATCAGCTGGCGCGGCGTATTGGAAATATGGTCTTCTCCCCGTAATACATGGCTAATTGCCATAAGGTGATCGTCCAGTGCAACTGCAAAGTTGTAGGTCGGAATGCCATCCTTCTTGACGATAACGAAGTCGCCGATTCCATCCGACTCAAAGCTTATTTCACCTTTCACGATATCCTCAAATGTATACGTCCTGCCCTCGGGCACGCGGAAACGAATGCTTGGAATACGTCCTTCAGCTTCGAAAGCACTGCACTGCTCCTCGGTCAAGTTGCGGTGCTTGCCAGAGTAGCGCGGCATCTCGCCGCGGGCCGTTTGCTCCTCCCGCTCCTGCTCAAGCTCCTCTTCGGTACAGTAACACCGGTATGCCAGCCCGCGATCGACAAGGTCCTGCCAGTATTCCCGATAAATGTCCAGCCGCTCCGTTTGTCGATACGGCCCATAACCGCCGCCTACGTCGATGCTTTCGTCCCACTCGATACCAAGCCATTTCAGATAGGTAAACTGATTCTCCTCGCCGCCTGCAACGTTGCGTTTAACGTCGGTGTCTTCGATTCGTATTATAAATTTGCCCCCGCGGCTGCGTGCAAACAAGTAATTGAATAAGGCCGTTCTCGCGTTGCCGATATGCAGGTGCCCTGTTGGTGAAGGCGCATAGCGGACCCTTATTTCTGACATGTTACCCAAACTCCTTCCGACTTTACGTGTTCAACCGATCATAGCACAACCTTCACGAGACAGACAACCGATTGCGCGGCAATTCCCTCGCCCCGTCCGGTAAAGCCCAGCTGCTCCGTCGTCGTTGCTTTGACATTTACCTGCGAGAGCTCCTCCGCCTCAAGCGCATCTGCAATAATTTCAACCATTTGCCCTATGTATGGCGCCATCTTGGGCCGCTGCGCGATAATCGTTGAATCGACGTTACTGAGCTTATAGCCGCGTTCTTTCACCAGTTTCCAGATATGCTTCAGAAGCTTCAAGCTGTCGGCATCCTTGAACGCCGGATCCGTATCGGGAAAATGTTTACCGATATCGCCGAGTCCGAGCGCCCCAAGGACGGCATCGCTTATCGCGTGAAGCAGTACATCCGCATCGGAATGTCCTATCAGTCCTTTCTCATAGGGAATCGTAACTCCGCCGATAATGCACGGACGTCCCTCCACCAACTGGTGGACATCAAAGCCTTGTCCGACTCGAAACATATGTCTCAGCTCCTCTCACGGCTGGCAAGTAAAAATTCGGCCCAAGGCAAATCCTCGGGGGTTGTGATTTTAATGTTCGTATAATCTCCCTCAGCGACCGTTACCGGGACACCCAGACGTTCTACGGCCATCGCATCGTCAGTTCCGACGAAGCCTTCCGCCGCTGCCTTCTCATGCGCTTCGAGCAGCAAGGAACGACGAAAAGCTTGCGGCGTTTGAATCGCCCACAAGCTTCGACGGTCCGGCGTGGCCACAATAACGCCGGCTTCATTCACTTGCTTGATCGTATCCTTCACCGGTACGGCAAGCACTGCCGCACCCGTGTTCAGTGCGGCATTCATGCAAGCTCTTACGGCTTGCTGCGTCACCAATGGGCGAACGCCGTCGTGCACCATGACCCACTCGTACTGCAGTGAACGCAAGCCTGCGCGGACGGAATGTTGGCGCTCGCTGCCTCCGGCCAGTACCGCTATCACCTTTCGGCCCAGCCCGTATTGCCGCACAAGCGCTTCACAACGCGCAACATCGTCATTGCCGACAACAAGCGCTATCCCAGCCACTTCATCCATCGCATTAAACAGTTCAAGCGTGTGAATAACGACCGGCTTGTCCCGTAAAAGCAAATACTGCTTGCTCTCCGCGGTCCCCATTCGAGTTCCCCGACCCGCCGCCACGACGACGACGCCCCATTCGGCCTTTGCTGCATACATGCCCTCTACCGCCTCGCTGTAAACTTCGACGCTACGCGCACCTGCGCGAGCGTCATCCGATTACTATCATACCGTGTTACAGCGCTTTTTCCAATAATTTCGGTTTGGCAAAAATCATTCGGCCTGCGGAAGTTTGGAGAACGCTCGTCACAAGCACCTCCATGGTCGAGCCTATATAGTCGCGGCCGCCTTCAACAACAATCATGGTTCCGTCGTCGAGATATGCGACGCCCTGCCCGTGCTCTTTACCGTCCTTGATGACCTGTACGACGATTTCTTCGCCCGGCAGCACAACCGGCTTGACCGCGTTGGCAAGATCGTTGATGTTCAACACCGAGACTCCCTGCAGCTCGCACACTTTGTTAAGATTGAAATCATTCGTGACGACTTTGCCATGGAGCGCCTTAGCGAGCTTGACGAGCTTGCTGTCGACTTCGCCTTCCTCCATTTCGCCTTCGTAAATAAGCACTCTCACATCAAGCTCTTTTTGAATTTTGTTCAAAATATCAAGCCCGCGCCGGCCACGATTGCGTTTAAGCAGATCTGAGGAATCGGCAATATGCTGAAGTTCCTCTAACACAAACTCCGGGATTACAAGTGTGCCTTCAATAAATCCGGTCTTGCAAATATCGGCGATTCGGCCGTCAATTATGACGCTTGTATCCAATATTTTGTGCTCCTCGTAGCTGCTGTCTTCTGACGCGAGTGACGATTTAGCCCGGGTCTGGGCAAGAGATGCCAGACTCTCCGTTAACTCCGTTCTCTTACTGAGACCTATCCGCATGCCGGAATAGCCGCAAAATAAGGTCAGGACGATCGGAACAATTGCACCGGCACCAGGTAAACCCGAGGCTGCCGGATACAGAAGTGCAGAGAAAGCCAGTCCTACCATCAGACCGCCGGCTCCCGATAATAATTCTCCTGTCGGCGCAGCCGATACCCGATCGGCAGCATACTGCATCCAGCGCATAAGCGGGGCCGCCAATACGGACGCGGCCACGAGTCCGCATATAGCTCCGATGCCGACATTCATGTAGTAACTTCCGGATTGCTGAAGCGATCCATAAGCCGAATCGTTCCATAACATACCCGCATTCATCCAATCGCGCACTTGTGCGCCAAATACGCCGCCAAAGACTAAACCAATCGTTTGAATTATTCGTTTCATCACATAAATCCACCTCCATTACAATTATGTTCCAATTTTTCACTGGTTAATCGTAGAGGACGAGGAAAGCATTAGAATTTATTAACGAAGGGAGTAAAGTGGACAATTCAGGAAAATCGGTTTTGAAATACGGGGCGGCGAAGCTTATAATAAGGATAGCACTGCCATTCCAGAAATGAGGTGGAATTGATGAGCGCCCCAACGTTGGAGCAATTTCAGCAGCAAGTATCCGAACTGCTGCTGCGTCATCGCAGCTTGCTTGATGTTTTGTCGAAATATGGCCAGTCCGGCGCTTCCGTTAATCGCGCCGTTGCCAAATCCGTTACGGAATGCGGTTGTATCGAACTAAATGCCCGAAAACAGGAATTTACAGACGAGATTAATCTTGAACAGGCGAAAATCGCGCTTCACCATCACATCAATGGTCATCTCTGCGAGCTTTGCAGAGACGCCATTAAAAACGAGCTCGGACGTAACCTCTTTTACATGTCCGCGATGTGCAACCTGCTCGATATTCAGCTCGATGATGTCGTCGCGCACGAGTCCGGTAAATGTAATACCCTTGGCTTATTTAACCTAACCTAGCGCCGCTTATTCGTTTTACGGTAGAGATATAGAACAATCAAAGTAACAGTGATAATAATTCAAAAAAACCGCCCGGCTTATCCCTTATCGGATAGACCGTGCGGTTTTTCATTTTTATTCCTTAGGCACTGTGTTCAGAAGGAATCGGTTCTTCATTCAACAGTGCTTCTTTACGCCGCTTGCGCTTCCGTCCTGAAAAAGGGAGACGCCTATCAACGTTTTTTTTTAGGCCGTAAAGTGCGTACAGTACAAGCGGGATGAAGATGATTTTAGACAAATGGTGGGGAAACAGAATGCCCAAGACAACTGCTACAGCTACAATAATGGGAACAACCCAGACTGCATTTCTGGGAATGCCTAGCTTCTTGAAATTCGGGTACTTAATGGTGCTTACCATTAGAAAGGAAAGAACAAGCGTGCTGGCCATCAATACAGGTATGACGATTTCATTATGAAAGAGCGCCAACGTCGCCAGTACGCCCCCGGCAGCTGGAATCGGCAGCCCGATGAAATATCCCGGCATGCCAGAAATAACATTGAACCGGGCAAGCCGAAGCGCCCCGCATATCGGAAACAGCGCCGTTATAATCCAGGCAACTGCCGCATTAAGCTCTTGGAATGCTACGCTATACATAATAAAAGCCGGTGCGACTCCGAACGAGATAACGTCGGAAAGTGAATCCAGCTCTTTCCCGAACTCGCTTTGCGCATTCAGCGCGCGAGCTACACGGCCATCCACCCCATCCATCAGCATCGCGATAATTACCATCATCGCGGCTATTTCCGGTTTTGCGTTGTCAGGAAACACGAGAATGATGGCGACAATACCTAAAAATAGATTCGCCACCGTAAAAAGACTCGGTATCGACTTTGTAATCATTTTTGCTCCACCTCATCTTTACTATGCCCCAAAACCACTTATTGCAGTAATAACGGCAAACGGCAAGAAAACGGCCTGCACCCTTAACGCAATCGTTAACGGTGAACCATGCGCCCAAGTTCTGTGCCGTCTTTGCGACGGTGAAAGATTCTTCCAATCACTGTACGAAAGAACCGAGCGAATGTCCGCATTCTCACATTGTATGGGATTTAAATATGTCTGTCAATGAACATCTGTTCTTGAATCCTCTTGAGTCCCTCTTTTATGGCCCGGGCGCGGACCTCGCCGATTCCGTCTACGGAATCCAATTCTTCGATCGTCGCCATTAATATGTGCGGTAAATTTTCAAACCGGTCCACCAAATTATTCATGATCACGGCAGGCAAACGCGGAATTCGGCTGAGAAGTCTGTACCCCCTTGGGGCTACCATTTCTTCGGAAGCGATGCTCATGCCGGTATAACCCAGATGCTTAATTATTTGTGTGAGATCAAGCAGTTCGTCGGAGCTGAGTTTGCGAATTCCGGCGCGAATATCACGGATTTTCTCCTCCTGCGCTTCCTTGGCATAGTCCTTGATGAGAAACCAAGCTTCCTCTTCAACGCCGCCGACGAGCTCCTCCATCTGCATGCTGATGAGCCTGCCTTCCGTTCCAAGCTCGTTTACGTAGCGTTTAATTTCCATTTTTACCCTGATTACCATTTCCACCCGTTTGATAACATGGGCCACCTCATGCAAAGTGACGAGTTCTTCAAACTCGAGAGCGGAGAGATTGGTGAACGACTGGTTAAGAACCGCTTTATACTTTTCCAGCGTTTGAATCGCCTGATTCGCCTTGGTTAATATTACGCCCATTTCCTTGAGCGAATAACGCAGCTGCCCCTGATATAATGTAATGACGTTGCGTCGCTGAGAAATGGATACTACAAGCTTGCCGGTCTGCTTGGCCACGCGCTCAGCGGTCCGGTGACGAATGCCCGTCTCAATCGATGAAATGGAACTGTCCGGGATAAGCTGAGTATTGGCATACAAAATGCGCTTGCGATCTTCGCTCAAAATAATGGCGCCGTCCATCTTTGCAAGCTCGTACAAATAATTGGGGGAAAAATCGCAATTGATGGAAAATCCGCCGTCCACCACTTCCATCACTTCCGGACTGTAGCCTACGACGATCAGGGCTCCGGTCTTGGCCCGGAGTACATTATCCAGTCCTTCCCGAAAAGCCGTGCCAGGCGCAACCATTTGCAGCAGCTGGTTCATAATTTCTAATTGATTCGGCTCCTTCATCATCTGCCCCCTCTATCCGAAAGCTGCCGAGAGGGCTTCTGAGACCGTCTCGACTCCGATAATTTCAATGCCGGAAGGCGGGCTCCAGCCCTTTAAGCTCTTCTCCGGCATAATTACCCGTTTAAATCCAAGCTTATGCGCTTCCTTTACCCTTTGCTCCGCTCGTGAAACGGCACGTACTTCGCCGGTCAAACCGATTTCTCCGAATACGACGTCGAACGGCCTGGTTGGCGCATCCCGAAAGCTTGATGCAATGCTGACCGCAGCCGCCAGATCGACAGCCGGTTCATCCAGCTTCACACCGCCAGCCACATTTAAATATGCGTCCTGCGTCTGCAGGAACATTCCCATCCTTTTCTCCAGTACCGCAATGATGAGCGCCATTCGATTATGATCGAAACCCGTCGACATCCGGCGCGGGGATGGGAAATTCGTAGTTGCCACAAGGGCCTGAAGCTCTACCAAGACAGGCCGCGTTCCCTCCATGCTCGCGACAACGGTTGACCCCGAGACGCCGAGCGGCCGTTCGGATAAGAATAGCTCCGAAGGATTGCTTACTTCCCGCAATCCGAGCTCACCCATTTCGAAGATTCCGATTTCGTTGGTTGAGCCAAACCGGTTCTTCACCGCCCGCAGGAGCCTGTAAGAATGATGCCGTTCTCCTTCAAAATAGAGAACACAATCTACCATATGCTCCAGCAGCCTCGGCCCTGCTATTGCCCCTTCCTTGGTAACGTGCCCTACAAGCACGGTTGCGATGCCTTTAATCTTGGCCACCCTCATGAAGTGCGCCGTACATTCCCTCACTTGAGAGACGCTCCCGGGAGCGGAAGGCACGTTCGGATCGTAAACGGTCTGGATAGAGTCTATCACGAGAAAATCCGGCTGTACGGATTCGATTGCATCATTGATTTGTTCCATGTTGGTTTCGCACAGCACGTATAACGATTCAGTGAGCGCACCCAGCCTGTCTGCCCGCAGCCGCGTTTGCCGTACCGATTCCTCGCCGGAAATATAGAGCACAGTCAGCGCCATGGATGCGAGTGCATGCGACGTTTGCAACAGCAGCGTCGATTTGCCGATTCCCGGATCGCCCCCTACGAGGATCAGCGACCCCGGAACGACGCCTCCGCCAAGGACACGGTTAAGCTCCTGAAGCGTTGTCTCGATGCGCTGCTCCTGACCGTTATCTATATGTATGATTGAACGCGGCTTTTCTTTCATCTGAATAAGCGGCGAACTCATACCTGCGGTCTTCACCACCGTTTCCTTTTCCTCGACCATCGTATTCCAGGATCCACAGCCCGGACATTTTCCGAGCCATTTTGGCGATTCATTTCCGCACTCGGTACATGCGAACTTTATTTTAAGTTTTGCCATGAAGGGCTCCTTATAACAAATATGGGTTCAATGAAAGTTTACCATTTATACCGGGCGGGATAAACCCTCTATGCATTTACCGACCTACCCGGTTTCCTGTCTAAAAGCAAAAAACCCTTGCATAATCTCCCTCGATTCCGCTTTACAGCGTTCAGGGGGAGTTTATGCAAGGGAAAAACTATACATCTATTACTTTGTTGCAGGTTCTCCGGCAACCGGCTGGGTGTGCGTAACCGTCAACCCGCCGTCTTTCTCATCAATCGTGAGCGTATCTCCTTTGGAGATGTTACCAAGCAGCAGATCCTCGGACAAACGGTCTTCGATGTGCTTCTGAATCGCCCGGCGAAGAGGTCTTGCACCGTACTGCGGATCGAACCCTTCCTTAGCCAGAAACGCTTTGGCGGAGTCTGTGAGTGAGAAGTCGACTTCCTGCTCGCGCAGCCGTTTACGAAGCTCGTCGGACATAAGCGTCACAATTTGCGCGATATGCTCCTGTTCGAGCGAATGGAATACGATTGTCTCATCAATCCGGTTCAAGAACTCCGGACGGAAGCTTTTCTTGAGTTCAGCCAATACCTTATCTTTCATGATATTGAAGTCGCGTCCGGCATCCTGCGCCGCTGTAAAGCCAAGCGACGTATTGCGTTTGATTTGGTCTGCCCCGACGTTGGATGTCATGATGATGAGCGTATTGCGGAAATCAACCACACGGCCCTTGGAGTCCGTCAAACGGCCATCCTCAAGCACCTGGAGCAAGATGTTGAACACTTCGGGATGGGCCTTCTCGATTTCGTCAAGCAGGACGACCGAATACGGCTTGCGGCGTACTTTCTCGGTCAACTGCCCGCCTTCCTCATAACCGACATACCCGGGAGGAGCGCCGACAAGTCGCGACGTCGAATGCTTCTCCATATACTCCGACATATCGATGCGAATAACTGCATTCTCATCGCCAAACATCGCTTCAGCCAGCGCACGTGCGAGCTCCGTCTTCCCGACACCGGTCGGCCCGAGGAAGATGAACGAGCCCATCGGCCGCTTCGGATCCTTCAGCCCGGCGCGAGCCCGGCGAATAGCGCGGGATACTGCCTTAACCGCCTCGTCCTGACCGATTACCCGGTCATGAAGAATGTCCTCCATCTTAAGCAGACGCTGCGTTTCTTCCTCCGCCAGCTTGCTCACAGGAATTCCAGTCCAGCTTGCGACCACCTGCGCAATATCTTCCGGAGTTACTTCGGAATCGGTGCGCCCCTGTTTTTCTTTCCATTGATTCTTCGTTACATCGAGCTCTTCGCGAATTTTTTGCTCGGTATCGCGAAGCGCTGCCGCTTTCTCAAACTCTTGGCTCTGAACTGCCGAGTCCTTCTCCTTACGGATATCCTCAAGGCGGTTTTCCAACTGCTTAAGATTAGGCGGTACCGTGTATGATTTGAGGCGTACTTTCGAGCTGGCCTCATCAATCAAATCGATCGCTTTGTCGGGCAGGAAACGATCCGTGATGTAACGGTCGGACAGCTTCACCGCTTGCTCGATCGCTTCGTCTGTAATTTTGACTCGGTGATGCGCTTCATATCGATCGCGCAGCCCGTGCAGAATTTGGATCGCTTCTTCAGGCGTCGGCTGATCGACCGTAATCGGCTGGAAACGACGCTCCAAAGCGGCATCCTTCTCAATATATTTACGGTATTCATCAAGCGTCGTCGCACCAATACATTGCAGTTCGCCGCGTGCAAGGGCCGGCTTCAAGATATTCGATGCATCGATTGCGCCTTCGGCTCCGCCTGCCCCGATGAGCGTATGCAGCTCGTCGATGAACAGAACAATGTTCCCGGCCTGCCGAATCTCGTCCATGATTTTTTTCAAGCGGTCTTCAAATTCACCGCGGTACTTGGTGCCCGCAACGACAGAACCCATATCGAGCGTCATAACGCGTTTATCGCGAAGCGTCTCAGGAATTTCGCCGGCAATGATTTTCTGCGCCAAGCCCTCGGCAATAGCGGTCTTACCGACGCCAGGCTCACCGATAAGCACCGGATTATTCTTAGTCCGGCGGCTGAGCACTTGAATGACGCGTTCAATTTCTTTGCTCCGTCCGATTACCGGGTCGAGGTTGCCTTCTTTAGCGTAAGAAGTCAAATCCCGTGCGAGCCCATCAAGCGTTGGTGTACTCACATTCGCCGGAGCGCCGTGGCTGCTCGACACCGCTTCGCTGCTGCCAAGCAGCTGTAGCACCTGCTGACGAGCTTTATTCAGACTGATTCCAAGATTGTTGAGCACACGGGCCGCAACGCCTTCCCCTTCGCGGATGAGGCCGAGCAGGATATGTTCGGTACCTACATACGTGTGTCCCAGTTTGCGCGCTTCATCCATTGACAATTCGATCACTTTCTTCGCGCGCGGCGTATAGGCAATATTCGTCGGCTGCTCTTGACCGCGGCCAATCAAAGTTTCGACTTCATCCTGAATCTTCTCAAGGCTAAGGCCCAGCCCGATCAGCGCTTTCGCCGCGATGCCTTCCCCTTCACGGTTTAACCCGAGTAAAATATGCTCTGTGCCGATATTATTGTGACCAAGACGAACAGCTTCTTCCTGTGCCAATGCAAGCACTTTCTGTGCACGTTCCGTGAATCTTCCAAACATCATGTTCACACACCCCCATGATCGGATTTACTTTGTAACTGCTGTCGTATAAGTTCCGCACGCCTGATATCTCTCTGTTCAGGGCTCATTTTTTCATTGAACACCTGTTGGAGGAAACCGGGCTGCGTCAATACCATCATTTCATTCATCACTTGCGGAGACACACCTTCGATTAACCCTAAATCCACGCCAAGACGGACATCTGAGAGCCGCTGTGCCGCTTCCTTAGTATCCATAATAGTCGCATGCGACAAAATCCCATAGGAGCGAAATACCCGGTCCTCAAGCCGCACCTGCGACTCTTCCAGCATACGCTGCCTTGCCGCCCGCTCGTGTTCGATGATTTGTTTGGCGACGCTGTGCAAATTTTCGATAATTTCAGACTCGGATTGGCCGAGCGTAATCTGGTTCGATATTTGAAACAGATTCCCCAGCGCTTCGCTGCCTTCTCCGTAAATTCCCCTAACCGCCAGCCCTACCTGCGTAATAGCCGACAATATCCGATTAATCTGCTGAGTCAGCACAAGGCCAGGCAGATGCATCATGACCGAAGAACGAATGCCCGTACCGACATTGGTCGGACAACTTGTCAAATAACCTCGCCGTTCGTCAAAAGCATAATCGGTCACTTCTTCAAAGCTATCGTCAATGCGGCTTGCCAATTCCCAAGCTTCTTTAATTTGAAAGCCCGGATAGAGGCATTGAATCCGCAAATGATCCTCTTCATTAACCATAATGCTGACTGATTCGTTCTCACTCAGGATAACCGCCCCGCACCGCGATTCATTCGCAAGGTTGGGACTGATTAAATGCTTCTCGACCAGAACTCTTCGTTCGAGCTCATTTAAGTCAGCTAGCTCGATCGTCTCGAAACGGCCGATTTCATCTAGTTTACCTGAAGCAGCGACAGATGTCAGCTTATCCATTACATCCCGCGCCTGTTGATTGGTAGCGAGAAGCGGGAAAGGATTGCTGCGGAGATTGCGGGCGATGCGGATCCGACTGCTAATAACGATATCCGAATCGGGACCGGTACCTTTCATCCACTCGCTTAATGCTTCTTCTACAAAAGATCGCTTCGACAAAACCGACTCCTCCTTCCATTGGCGCGGCTTAGGCATCTGCGACTTTTTGCTCCAACTCGCGAATCCGGTCGCGTATTTGCGCCGCGTTCTCGAACTCTTCGTGTTCGATTCGATTTTGCAATTCCCGCCTTAGCTCCTCGATCTCACGCTTAAGTTGGATTTGTCCGCCGGTGCGTTTCGGAATTTTTCCGATATGCATGGAATTGCCATGCACGCGTTTGAGTATAGGGTCAAGCTTACTGCCAAACTGCGTATAACAATTACTGCAGCCGAACCGCCCCATCTTACTGAACTGGGTGTAGGTAAGGCCGCATTTCTCACAACGCAACTGCTGCGGCTTTGCGCCAAAGCTGTTTACACCGCTGCCAGGCTCAAAGTCGAGGAGTCCGGATAATAAACTGTGGATCGAAAAACCATTGGCAGTACCCGGAATTCCTTCTCCTCTTTCTCGTGCGCATGATTCGCAAATGTGAAACTCCGTTTTCTCTCCATTCACAATTTTCGTAAAATGAAGTGTAGACGGCTTCTTGCCGCATTCCTGACAAAGCATTCCGTACTATCCCTCCTCTTACAAAGGCCACAACTCGCGCAGCTTCACTTGACGAGCAGCGTTATAAGCATCGCTTTCAGAAGCCTCGCTCGGATTTCATCACGGAGGGGAAGCTTCACAGCAATCGATTCACGGGATATCGCGGCACGAAGCAGCTTTGCCTCCCGTTTCGATATAAGCTGCGATTCCTCCAGTTGATAAATAAGCCCTTCCGCAGCACACTGATCCACCTGGTCGCCGATTGTCTGAGCAATGTGTCCCTGAATTGCAGTTAACGTAGGGAGTTCGACGCGTTGAATTCTAATATATCCGCCGCCGCCTCGTTTACTCTCGACAAAATAGCCTTTTTCCAACGTAAACCGGGTGCTGATTACGTAATTGATTTGCGATGGAACGCAAGAGAACCGGTCCGCCAAGTCATTCCGCTGCAATTCAACCGCGCCATCGGGGCTTTCCTGTAGCATATGCTTCAAGTACTGCTCAATGAGATCGGAAATGTTGCGCATTTCGCCAACCTCCCTAAGTTGCCAAACAACAACGGCTAATAAGCCGTAAAATCAAAATGTCAAAGTATTTAGTCAAATTGACTTTGACTTTCTTTGACTTTAATTTTATTATACGCAATTTTCCCAAAAGGTCAAGCGGATAGCTGATTACTCCTTTATTAGCTTTGGCGGATATGGCTCATTTATACCTGATAAATAAACCGAAGTTTATGACTCCGGTTTTCCAGGTAAGACCGCCCTTGTCGGTCATATAGTTAATTACCTTAATATTATATATACCGAAACATTTTACTTGATGTGCAAGGTGACTGAACCTCAAACTGAAACAACAAAAAACCGACTGCAAAATGCAGTCGGTTTCTCGTGCTTGGCAGCGTCCTACTCTCCCAGGACCCTGCGGTCCAAGTACCATCGGCGCTGGAGGGCTTAACGGTCGTGTTCGGGATGGGAACGCGTGGTTCCCCTCCGCCATCGCCACCAAACAGGATTTTTGGTTGCGTCAAAAATCAGTTCAAAGCGGTTGCGCCTTGAAAACTGGATACGAACAGTTGTGAAACCCCTTTAGTCTTACGTTAACCTGGAGCAGCGTGCGAAGTGAACGTTCAGGTGAACGTTCGTAGGATAAGCCCTCGACCGATTAGTATTCGTCAGCTGCACGCATTGCTGCGCTTCCACCTCGAACCTATCAACCTGGTCGTCTACCAGGGGTCTTACGAATTGGGAAATCTCATCTTGAGGGGGGCTTCACGCTTAGATGCTTTCAGCGCTTATCCCGTCCGTACTTGGCTACCCAGCGGTGCTCCTGGCGGAACAACTGGTACACCAGCGGTACGTCCATCCCGGTCCTCTCGTACTAAGGACAGCTCCTCTCAAATTTCCTACGCCCGCGACAGATAGGGACCGAACTGTCTCACGACGTTCTGAACCCAGCTCGCGTACCGCTTTAATGGGCGAACAGCCCAACCCTTGGGACCTACTTCAGCCCCAGGATGCGATGAGCCGACATCGAGGTGCCAAACCTCCCCGTCGATGTGGACTCTTGGGGGAGATAAGCCTGTTATCCCCAGGGTAGCTTTTATCCGTTGAGCGATGGCCCTTCCATGCGGTACCACCGGATCACTAAGCCCGACTTTCGTCCCTGCTCGACTTGTAGGTCTCGCAGTCAAGCTCCCTTATGCCTTTGCACGCTACGAATGATTTCCAACCATTCTGAGGGAACCTTTGGGCGCCTCCGTTACATTTTAGGAGGCGACCGCCCCAGTCAAACTGCCCACCTGACACGGTCCCTGTACCGGATGACGGTACCAGGTTAGAACTCCGATACGATCAGGGTGGTATCCCAACGATGCCTCCACCGAAGCTGGCGCTCCGGCTTCCAAGGCTCCCACCTATCCTGTACAGATCGTACCAAAGTCCAATATCAAGCTGCAGTAAAGCTCCATGGGGTCTTTCCGTCTTGTCGCGGGTAACCTGCATCTTCACAGGTATTAAAATTTCACCGGATCTCTCGTTGAGACAGCGCCCAAGTCGTTACGCCATTCGTGCGGGTCAGAATTTACCTGACAAGGAATTTCG
>NZ_CP080545.1:565000-817500 GCF_019550795.1 Paenibacillus sp. sptzw28 | reverse complement strand
GATGAGAAATGCGTGATTCGGCCTATCGTCTGCGGCCTGCAGCCAAGCTTGTTCGTGCAGAACAGGTGCGCGCCTTTCAGCTCGAGCAGTGTACCGCAGGCAGGGCAAACAGTCGGA
This sequence comes from Paenibacillus sp. sptzw28, assembly GCF_019550795.1. NCBI lineage: Bacteria > Bacillati > Bacillota > Bacilli > Caryophanales > Paenibacillaceae > Paenibacillus > Paenibacillus sp. sptzw28. The sequence goes on along the minus strand of NZ_CP080545.1, from coordinate 817,383 downwards.
AAAACGATTTCCTGTCCCGTCTCCTCGTCGGCTTTGCCGAGGATCTCCGGTATGACATCATTGGAACGGCGGATAAAGACACGAGTTCCCAGCGCATTCTTCAGGTTTTTTCGTTCAATGTCGCCCATATTATTAAGTGTGCAGTTCTGCACGGTGACTCCGGCAAGGTCAACAGGCTCAACCCGAGCTACCGGCGTTATTTTGCCCGTTCGGCCGACTTCCCATGAGACTGATTCCAATACAGTAGTCGTTTCTTCGGCTTCGAATTTAAAAGCAACCGACCAGCGCGGGAACTTGTCCGTATAGCCAAGCGCCTCGCGAGTGCGCATGTCGGTCAGCTTGACCACCGCGCCGTCGATCAGGTAATCGAGCTCGCCTCGGATTGCGGCTATCCGATGCAGCTCCTCCTGTACATCTTCAATTGAATTCCAGTACGTGGCGTACGGATTCACTTTAAACCTGTTTGCACGGAGAAATTCAAGCATCTCCATATGATTGTCGAAAGAGACGCCCTCCGCGTAACCGATATTATAGAAATACGCGGTCAGCTTCCGTTCCGCCGTAATACGGGGATTTTGGTTGCGAAGCGCGCCGGCTGCTGCGTTACGGGCATTTTTCAGAGGTTCGGCAGCTGTCCGGTTATAAGCCTCAAGAACCGACAGGTTCATGAGCCCTTCGCCCTGCACCTCGATAATGCCTCCGGTAAAAGGTATGGTGAGCGGGATTGATTTGATTGTCTTTACCTGCGCCAAAATACCTTCGCCGACCACACCGTTGCCTCGGGTCGACGCCTGAACAAGCCGGCCCAAATCATACGTCAGATTAAGTGTAAGTCCATCGAATTTCAGTTCCACTACGTAGGTCGGATCCGGAAGAGGGTCGGTGCCCGGATTTTTTGCATTAAAGTCGGCAATAACCCTTCGAACGCGCGTATTCCAAGCGAGCAGATCCTCCTGATTCTGCGCTTTGTCCAAACTCCACAGCCGCGCCCGGTGGCGGTGCGGATCGAAGCCTTTCAAGATGTCGCCGCCTACCCGAAGTGTCGGGGATTCAGGCAGCACATAACCGGTCTGCTGTTCGAGCCGGACGAGCTCGTCATACAGCTCATCGTATTCTTTATCGCTGATCGTCGGCTGATCCAATGTGTAATAATGGTGATTATAGTGCTCGATCTGTTCAGAGAGCTCGCGCATACGCGCCAGCTTCTGCTGCTCTGCGCTGCTTCCCGGTTCCATTGCGGTTGTCATCGGGCGATCCTTCCTCTCTCGCTGCTGCCGGCAGACGCAGGAATCTGCGGTGCGGCTGCAGCTGTTAATTATATTTTCGTAATCGGCGCGAAGCTCGCAAGCAGTTTTTTTACCCCTACCGGGGCTGGAAACGCTATTTGCAGTTCTTTGTCGTTGCCGCTGCCGCGTACGGCGACTACCGTACCGACGCCCCATTTACCGTGGGATACTTTATCGCCGGCCGCAAAATCGCCTGGCACTTCGCCGCCGGAGGCGGCACCTGCGGCGCGGGCAGCGTCGAGCGGCGTACTGACCCTCACGCCGCCGCGGCTGCTTTCCGCCGCGCCGCCGATTCCCGGGCGGCCTGCGCTCCCGCCGCGGAACCCGAACCCGGCCCCGCCGGCTCCCGCGGCTCCGCCATAGCGGCCGCCGGCTTGCCGCATTGCCTCCCGGCCGAAGGAGGAAGCTTCCTCCTTCACTTCGCCGGGCACTTCCCCCAGAAAGCGCGAAGGCATATTCGCGCTTGTCCGCCCGAACAGCGTACGCATCCGCGCGCAGGTCAAGTAGAGACGCTCTTCTGCGCGTGTGATGCCGACATACGCCAATCGGCGCTCTTCTTCCAGCTCCTCGTTGTCCATGAGCGTGCGGCTGTGGGGGAATACGCCTTCCTCCATCCCGATAATAAACACTACCGGGAATTCGAGGCCTTTTGCGCTATGCATTGTCATAAGAACGATGGCATCCTTGACGCCGCCCTCCGGCTCGGCCTTATCCATCGAATCAATATCCGCGATAAGCGCCAGATCCGTAAGGAACGAGACGAGCGACTTGTCCTCGTTACGCTTCTCAAAGTCCTGCGTCACCGACAGGAACTCTTCGATATTCTCGAGTCGAGCCTTCGACTCGAGCGTATTCTCACGCACCAGTTCCTCGCGATAGCCGCTCATCTCCAGCACCTTTTCCGTTAATTCGGTGACCGATAAATACTCGACCATCCGGGTCACATTATCGATCATGTCCCTGAATTCCCGGAGGGCAGTACGCGCCCGGCCTGTCACTTCGAGCCAATCCAGCTGCTCCAGCAGCGCGAAGATCGAGATGCCCCGCTGACCCGCTTCCTCCGCCAGACGGGCGACCGTTGTGTCGCCGATGCCTCGCTTGGGAACATTGACGATCCTTGCAAAGCTGATGTCGTCGTCGGGATTGGAGATAAGTCGCAGATAAGCAAGCAGATCCTTGATCTCTTTACGGTCATAGAATCGGATACCGCCTACAATTTGATACGGAATATCGGATTTGATCAGCGTTTCCTCTATTACCCGGGATTGTGCATTCGCCCGGTACAAAATTGCATGATCGGAGAATTTGCGGCCGTTCGAGACATTTTTGCGGATTTCCGAGGTAATGAAGTATCCTTCCTCATGCTCCGAATCTGCTTGATAAACGGTAATCGAGTCGCCTTCGCCGCGGTCGGTCCAGAGCTTCTTGGACTTGCGCCCGGTGTTCTGCTTTATCACTGCATTAGCCGCATTCAGAATATTGGCCGTAGACCGGTAATTCTGCTCCAGCAGAATGGTTCTCGCCTCAGGGTAGTCTCCCTCAAAATTCAAAATATTTGTGATGTCCGCACCGCGCCAGCGGTAAATCGACTGGTCGCTGTCGCCGACGACGCAAATGTTATGGTGTTTATCGGCAAGCATCCGGCAAAGCATATACTGTGCCTTATTCGTGTCCTGATATTCGTCGACATGAATGTAGCGGAATTTATTCTGGTAGAAATTCAATACGTCCGGCTCATCCGTAAACAGCTTGATAGCCATCATAATCAGGTCGTCGAAATCAAGCGAATTGTTGCTCTTCAGCCGCTTCTGATAGGATTTGTACACTTTGGCGACGATTTGGTCGAAGTAATCCCCGATTTTGTTCTCGAACCGCTCGGGGGTGAGGAGTTCGTTCTTCGCGCCGCCGATCGCCGCTTGAACGCTCTTGGGTTCAAATTTCTTTGTATCAATATTAAGATCCTTCATACAATTGCGGATAACGGAAAGCTGATCGGCCGAGTCCAATATGGAAAAGCTGGATGTAAACCCGATCCGGCTGATGTCTTTGCGTAAAATACGGACACACATCGAGTGAAACGTGGATACCCAAATGTCCTGGCCCGAAGGTCCGACGAGCGACGCAACCCTCTGCTGCATTTCGCGTGCCGCTTTATTTGTAAATGTAATAGCGAGAATGCTCCAAGGCGCCACTCGCCGCTTCTCAATAAGGTAAGCGATGCGGTGGGTGAGCACGCGGGTCTTGCCGCTGCCGGCCCCCGCCATAATGAGTAAAGGCCCTTCCGTCGCCTGGACTGCCTCGCGCTGCGGAGGATTCAATTTCTGTACCGCCTGGTCGATGCTCAATTCGTTCGACATAAAAATAACAAGCTCCTTTCAGCTTGCCCCGGAAACCCGAAAACAGAATAATTTTAGGTTGAATCAAGGCTGATGTTCGCATTTGTTCGCCTATCCTCAGGATAGACAACCGTGCGGGCCGTGTCAATCGTTATCGCACAGCCTTTATAAAAGAAAAGCGGCTCTCCGAAAGAACCGTGATGCAGCCGATTCATTTTGGAAAACCACATTCAATTTAATTGGACAGCTTGTACCGCTTGCACCGTTAATAATGCGGCTTCCAAGCAGTCGTATACCGCATTTCCTACAATGACTGTATCCGCCGCCCCAGCCGCTTCCCGGGCTTTCTCAGCGCTGTCGATGCCCCCTCCGTAAAACAGCCTGGCCCCTGTAAGAAGAGACCGAGCCCGCTTCACCAAGCCCATATCGCCAAACGTCCCGCTGTATTCGAGGTAAACAACCGGAAGCCGCATGAGCCGGTCGGCCATAAAAACGTGCGCCGCAATGCTTTCTGCATCATGCTGTGTTCGCGCGTCGGTTACCCTCGCCGCTTCCGATTCCGGATTCAATATCAAATACCCTTCCGCAGACGTGTCCTCCCACGGGATAAAAGAACCGAATTTACGAAGCGCCTGGATCTGCCGGCCGGCCATCCATTCCGCACTCCGGGTGTTCAGCACAAGGGGGATGAAATAGTGATCAAAACCGGGTACCGCTGCGTCCTCGGACGATACTTCAAGGGCACAGGGCACCTCGTAACGCCGGATACGCGACAACAGATCGACCGTATTGTCATACGTAATCCCGCTTGATCCTCCCACGATAACCGCATCCGTCCCCGACATGCATATCGCCTCCAGCGCATCGTCACTGAGTTCTTTATCGGGATCCAGCTTAAAAGCGTGTCTCCAACGGTGAAAAATTACCGGCTGCATAGGCTAAAAAACCTCCGAATATTTACAATTCTAATGATTCAATTCGTTGAAGTACGGCAAATTCATTCGGGTAGAGCATGAGATATTCGGTTAACCCCACCATTCGAAACAGCTTCTCATAATGGGGGGTTACTCCCCATGCAAACGTATGGACGCCCGCTTTGCGTCCCATCCGGGCCAGCCGAATCAGAACCGCCATTCCCCCGCTGTTGATATAAGCTACCTGCGTTAAATCCAGCGCCATAAAGCGGATGCTTGTCCCAAGCCCGCTCTCGCCTTCAAATCCCGCTATCAAATCGTCTTCTGCGGATTTCGTGAGCTCACCGCTCAGCTTCAGCACCATGCCGCTCGGAATTTGCCGCCTTTCCAGCACAAATGGTTGTTTCATCGCCAGGACCTCACTTTCATTGTTCATAGGCCGGTTTGGTTTTACGCAGAAAATACAGCTCCGTATAAAAGCCCCGTTCATCCCGCCCTGTCGCCCAATAATCGGCAAGCGAATCGATAATGAGGAGCCCCCAGCCCCGGGGATCGTCCGATTCGCGCCTCTTCGCCATCTCTTCTTCTTCCTTCGATGCGTTCGGAAAATAACCGCCGCCTTCGTCATAAACCTTGCAAACTGCAAGCCGACTTCCAATTTGTGCCAAAATGGCTACATACGTTGATTGCCTTAATTCATTCCCATGTTCAACGGCGTTAATGATTGCCTCAGCCATCGCGCTTTGGACATCCTCCCGGATATTGGTTTCCGGCCAGCTTTCCTCAATCCATGCGCCAATCTCCTCCGCGATTGCCCGCTCACCCCCAAGCATGCTCGGGATCGACCATTCCCGGGACATGAACTGGTTCTGCAGAAGCTGGGCCGCTTCGGATCTGTCCTTCTCCGGGACATCCAGCTGTGAAAGAGCGCTGCGGTATTTCCCGGCGAGATCGAGTATAACTACCGTCCGATCATCACTGCCCGGGCCTCTTTGCCTGTCCATCCTCTCCAGCCACTCATCGACCAGCGCTGACAAGTCTATATCGGGTCGCCATGTCTTGAGCTCCGCTTCCAGCCCCTCAAAGCTGTACATATTGCCGCTCTGGTCGACCGCCTCTATTAATCCGTCGGTATAGAGCACAAACCGGTCGCACGGCTCAAGCTGCAAATTCACCTCTTCATAAGCCGCTTCAGGATCGAATCCTATCGGCAGCGAGCTGCAGTCGACGACGCGGAAACTGCCGTCTGCCGATACGATATATGGCGAAAGGTGTCCTGCGCTGGCATATTGAATCGTGTCCGTTGTCATGTCGATGACTCCAACGCCAATCGAAACTGAGCCTTCTTCCCCCATCGCCTCGCATAACTGCCGGTTCATTCTGGCCATCACTTCAGAGGGACTGGCGTTTCGTCTGATCTCAGCCCGGAACAGCAGAAGCAGCGCCGACATCAGAAGCGCGGCTGGCATACCTTTGCCCGAAACATCTCCTATCATAACGGCGAATCGGCCCGGGTTAAGTGAAACAACATCGTAAAAATCGCCCCCAACCTCCCGGTACGGCTGACAGCGGGCGGTGATACGATAGGAGCCGATCTTTAAATCGCCCTGGGGCAAAAGCTTCTGCTGTACGTTATAAGCAAGCTTCAATTCGCGTTCCAGTGATTCATACTCACGGTCGACACGGAATTGCAGCTCGTTAAAGGCAACCGCCAGTTCGCCCGCTTCATCGTGAGAAACTACCGGCATTTTACCGCTAAGCTGTTTACGGCCCCCTACCAACCCGCGAATATTACGGATTAACACATGCAGCTCGCCTCTGAACTGGATGGTAATATAACAGAAAAGGATGAATCCCATTATAAAATAAAACAATGCGGTTCCGCCGAACTTGTACGGATCAATCGGCTCGCCCGCCCCTGCAGCAACAAGCGCCATCTGAAATAAATTCAATATCGCCACAAGAAACGTTCCGCCGTAGGTAACGAGAAGCGGATGTACGATCGATGTACGCCCCGCAAAACTTCCCGGCCATGGCTGAAGCTGAGAAATAACAGGCCGCAGCAGCCAGCGCAGGGAGATGAAAATAAAGATCGAAATCGTAATGGAAAGACTTATTTCGCTTGTCATATTGGCTAAAACATTAGCCCACATTGCCGAGGTATGAGTACCCGCTGCATACCGGTCCCCAGGAATAACAAACCCGTTATAAACGATTGAAAAGAGAAAACCGAGAACAATGATGCCGCCCGATATCTCGTATGGTAAATAAAAGAGACGGCTGAGCGCACGGCGAGTGTCACTGTCCGCCGCACTGCTTCCCAGTATGAGAAAGGCCGGTTTCAGTCTCCAAATCGAAATCCATGTCAAAAGTATAGCGATAGCGGCGGATCCGATCATAGTTGCCGGGAGTGTAACCGGCAGAAATTCCTGGAACGTTCCGTTCAATATTAAATGATTCTCCGTATGAAGCAAGAGTATGCCGGCGAGCAGTGAGAACATATAAACGATGAACAATTTCTTGAGCATAGTCCCTCCAATAGAAGGTCCCTGCTTTGGCGGCAGCTGCATCATGTCCATAGAAGCCGCTTAATCTGCTCGTTGGGCTCAGTTCCCAGTTGCTTGACGCACATGCGCTCAAGCCGCCGGTACCACCCAATCGCCTCCGATCTGCGTCCGCGCTCCAGGCAGTGACGGATAATCGTTTCGTAGGCTTCCTCCTGATCGGGGCGGAGCGATATCCACTCACCCAGCCGCTGCTCCGCGCGAGAGTCGTCTTGAATCTCCGCATAGTACATCGCCAGTCTTTTGAGCATAATGGTCTGGCGGTCAAGCATTTGATCGCGAAGCCGGTCCAGCCATTCCGCGTGAGGCAGCTCGGTTCCCAGCTGACCGTAAAGAGGCAGTGCTTCATCATATAAACGGCAGGCTGCTTCCCGGTCGTCCTTCCACAGCTGATCTCCTACACGCGAGAGCGTAATGTAAGTCTCCGCGTCAACATGGCCGACTATATGCTCATCAACCGCGATCACTCCGCGTTTTGCGTATACCGGATCTTCGGACAGTCCCGTCTCTTTCAGCGATTGCCGCAAATCATGGAGCGTTACATAAAGCTGGTTGGACATCTTCGCCGGGTCGCCTTCTCCGAATATACGCTCGATAACCTGCTCGCGATTTGCTTTGTAACCAGGCTGAAGAAGGAGGTAAACAAGCAATTCCCCGGCTTTTCTTCGTTTCCACCGGGGCTCTGCTGCTCTCCCATCCGGTGAGTGGAAGCGGATACCGTCAAACAATTTAATACGCCAATGTGAAGGAACGATAGGCGGGTCCCCTTCTGCAGCCTGGTATGACGCTGGATCTACCGGTATGGGAGCAGTCGGAAGGCCTGAAGTAACTGCAGTCTGGCCGTTCCCGGATATATCCTTGGAAACGTTTTCCTTCCCCTTAACATCGGCAGCTGTATGATCTAACGCCGCTTGCAGCTTAGCCGTCAAGCGCAGCGTTGCAGGCGTCGATACAAGCTTTTGCAATTTCTTCATCGTTTCAAGGGATACAGCGGCTTGCCGGAGATCTTCATCTGCCAGAAACCGTTTAACTTGTGCAGCCGCCTCAAAAATTTGAATTTCGATATCCCCCGCAAGCGGCGGTGCAGGTTTCTCATCTACCTCGCCAAGAAAGACTGCCCTGCATAAATACGAATATCTCGTGGGCAATAAAGAGCATTGCTCGCTGGTTGCCAGCTTGTTATTGAGTATATGGTAAAGTGTTTCTCCATAGGGTTCATCCACTACATTCCTTTTTAACCAGTGAAGCCACAACTGCCACTCCGACTCGGCAATCGAATTCGGATCGAAAAGGAGTCGGTCCAGCAAAACAAATCCTGACCATAGCGGTTTGCTTTCCTGCCTGAACCGTTCCGCAGCCGCAAGAAACAGCGTGTCCGGAGAGGCGTGAGGTTTATAATCCGAAGGTATGCTTCCGTTTGCTGCCGCCCGTGCGATGGCCCATGGCACAAAGCCTCCGCAGCTTTCCGGTGATCGGCTCCACTCTTGATAAAGCAGCGCCATGAAAGTTTGTGATTCCTGGCGGTCACCGACCTGTTCGTACAGAAGACCCAGCATTCCCATCATCGTTAACATCGAAGCTTCGTCTGCTTGTGCGGCGAACCCTTTCAGTGCAGCTTCCAGCAGCTGCTGTGTCTGAGCGAGCCGCCCGTTAAGCATTCCATCCTCACACTCTGCGCGGAGCAGCAGCGGCGATTTCATCCGCACTCTCTCCGGGATCGCAAGAAGCCGATCCATTGAAGGCATTTTACCGTCGAGAATTGACTGCTCCAGATTTAATACTTCTTTTAGCGATGAATCGTTTTGGGTCGTTAGCTTATTTAATCTATCTTCATTATGCATACTCACCACGTTCACCTTTTAACTGCCAAGCGATTCCATGTAAATAAATTGAGCGCTTGCAGTATTAGAGTTAATTAATGCTACTATTCGCCTCAATTCGTCAAATACCTGCCCGGAATTGCCGAGGTTTAGAGAAAGTTGATAAGAGGTTTGCAAAAAGGAGAGTACACCGGAAGCGGGCCTCTCCTTCTATTATTATTTGACCAGCTGGCCCCTTGTAACGCCAAGCTGGTTAATCGCTTTAAGACTGCGCCACACTTGCGTTCCGCTTATGCGACCGGCGATCGCATCTCTGTACAGTGCGATTACTTCATCTACTTTATCGGCCGTCTCCTCAAGAAACTCCACTCGGAAGGACGCGACGCCCAGATCGGCGAACTGCCGTAAATATTCGGCCCCCGACTGCTCGACCGCATTGTATACGGTGTTGCGGCAGCCTTCGTCTACACGTACCGGATGGGACATGCCAATCCGGTCCTGCAGCGAGACCCTGCGTTCCTCGCAAGGACGGCCGCAGTTCGTATAATCGGTGCCTTCGCTTAGAAATGTGCAGTATACGCAGTGCTCCGTGTGGAACATCGGCAGATGCTGGTGGATGACAATCTCCAGCTTCGACGTGTCTGATCTGCGCAGCAGGTCGAGCATCTGCTGAACGTTTAAATCGTATGAAGGCGTAATCAAGCCGCAGCCCGCTTCAGTGAACAGATCCGCCGTCTTATGGTTGGCGACATTAAGCGAGAAATCGCCGATTAATTGCGGGAAAGACTGGTCCCGCCGCTCCGCCCGCGCCCGCAGGTAATAGTAAAGTGCTCCTGTATTGCGCACAAGCACCGCATCAGGCTGTAATTTCAAGATGTTTGCGTGGTAGCCGTTCTCGCCCGGCATATGAATCCGCGGCGTCGCAAGCGCTATAGGCTTCCCGGCACTCCGCGCCAGATCGATGGCGGCGGGAAACTGCTTGATAAACTCGAAATCCGCGTATACCATGTCGACTTCCGAGCGCACTGCCGCCTCCACCTGCGGAAGACTGCGGCAGAGTGCTGTAAGCCTTGCCGGCGCAGCGCCGCCGGCTGCCACACCGCGATCGTTCGCAGTGCCTGCCGGGCCGGTACCCTTGCGCTCCTGAGCAGTGACTTCACCGGCTTGCGCCCTTTCGATGGCGTCCGCGTATACATCGACCGCCCTCTTCACATAAACAGGCGGTTTGGGCCGCTCGCCCGCCAGCTGCTCCACTGCTTCGCGCCGCATACGGTTCAGCTCTCGAATCGGCAAGATCAAATCCCCCTGCAGCTCGGCATCCAGCGCTTCAAGCTGGTACACAGTTCCGCCCAGCCGGCCCAGCTGCTCTTCGAGCAGCGAATGATCCATCGGCCGCTTCTCGGCCTGCTCCAACGTAAGCTCGGATACGACTTCTACCGTAGTCCCCTTCTGCACGTCTGTCCACCACGAGCGCAAAGGCTGGCCGAGAAAGCCGCGCACCTTGATCCGCAGCGGAAAAACGCGGTATGGCTTTTCTGTTTCAAATGTCGCACGCAGCCGTTTGTCGAGCGCCGGATCGCTCGTCTTCCATACGCGATCGCCGACATGAACACGGCGCAAATCGACGTCGCTCCGACCCGGTACAAGCTCCAGAACCGTGCCTTCCTGCGCCTCCCCTTCAAGCTTCATGCCCTGACGGCGCAAGTCGTAGACGCGGCCGCCTTCTTCTTTCTTGGTCGGGTCGCCGGCATCGAAGACAATGCCGTCACCGCGCTTAAGCGGCGCTTCAAGCCGGCACACGACCGCATCCCGCATAACCCGTTCCACTCGTCCTAGGTAGACGCCCCGGCTTTTCGGGAACGTGCCCTCTACCAGCTGTTTATTGTTCGTTCCGCTTAGGAAGCCGTGCGTAAACCCGCGCGAGAAGCTTTGCTGCAGCTCGCGGAGTTCCTCCTTCGAAGGGGCGCGCCGGTCACCGTCGAAGTACCGGTCAATTGCCTTGCGATATTTGCTTACAACATTGGCCACATACTCCGGGCTCTTCAGCCGTCCTTCAATCTTGAAGGAAGTAACTCCCGCCTCGATTAAATCGGGTACAAGCTCGATCGCAGCCAAATCTTTTGGCGAGAGAAGATAGGCAACATCCCCCATCGGTTTCTGCTCTCCATCCACCATGAGGTCGTAGGGCAGTCGGCAAGCCTGCGCGCATTCGCCTCGATTGGCGGAACGGCCGCCCCACATTTCCGATGTAAGGCATTGCCCGGAATACGACACGCAGAGCGCCCCATGCACAAACACTTCCATCGGCAGCTTCGCCTGCTCGCCGATGGTCTTGATTTGCTTCAAGTTATTTTCCCGCCCGAGCACGACACGTTCGATGTCAAAGGGCTTCGTGAATTCAACCGCCTCCGGCGACGTAATTGTCATCTGTGTTGAACCGTGTATCGGAAAATCCGGCGACAGCTCCCTGATCAGCTTCACCAAGCCGAGGTCCTGCACGATAACGGCATCGACTCCGGCATCAATGCATGCTTCTATCAGACGCTTGGCGTCATTCAGTTCATCCTCGAACACCAGTATGTTGAAGGTGAGAAAACCTTTCACCCCATAGCTGTGCAGAAAGGCCATGATCTCCGGGAGCTCGTCCGTCTGAAAATTGTTGGCGCGAGCGCGAGCGTTGAATTTCTCAACGCCAAAAAATACCGCATCCGCTCCGTTCGCCACTGCCGCACGCATGCAATCCCAATCTCCGGCAGGCGCCAGCAGCTCGACATCTTGCCTTTTTAACGTTTCCATTCCTTATTCCGCCATCCTTATCATGTCGTTCATCTATTTGCTCTAAGTGTACCAGAGCGGGGGCTGTGATTCCACCGGCACATAATGTTTAAAAAAAGCCGTCCCTTCGGCACAGGACCGGAGAACCGGCGCAGCTTTACTCATTTAGTTCGAGAATTATAGGATTGAATCGTTTTCCCTATTCGGGCACCTCGTCTTGTCTTTATATGCGAACGCTTTCTTTTTTTGTTGTATTTATATGTCATCTTGTCATTGGCATGGAAGGGTCTTATACTTCATGAACCGCCCATGATATAATACTCTCATCTAGCAGCTTTCAATTTGAGTGGGAGGTATGGGTAAACTATGAAACTCGGTGTATTTTCCGTACTGTTTGCGCAAAAATCGTTCGAGGAGTCACTCGACTACATTGCTTCCAAAGGTCTGGAAGCCATTGAAATCGGCACCGGCGGATACCCGGGGAACGCACATTGCGATCCGGATACGCTGCTTGGCGACGAAAGCAAGCTGAAAGCATTCAAGCAGGCGGTTGACGCGCGGGGTCTTACGATAAGTGCTTTAAGCTGCCATGCAAACCCGCTCCACCCGCAAAAAGCGATCTCCAGCGAGCATGACGCGATCATCCGTAAAACGATCGAGCTAGCCGCCAGACTCGGCGTTCCGGTAGTAAACACGTTCTCCGGCTGCCCCGGCGACCATGAAGACGCCAAATATCCGAATTGGCCGGTCGCTCCCTGGCCGAACGATTATCAGGATATTCTGAAATGGCAGTGGGAAGAGAAGGTCATTCCTTACTGGACTGAAATCGGTAAACTCGCAACTGAACGCAACGTGAAAATCGGCCTTGAGCTGCACGGCGGCTTCTCAGTTCACACACCTGCAACGCTGCTCCGCCTCCGTCAGGCTGCGGGCGACGCCATCGGTGCAAACCTCGATCCGAGTCATATGTGGTGGCAGGGGATCGACCCGGTTCAAGCGATACATATTCTCGGCCGTGCCGGCGCTATCCATCATTTCCACGCGAAGGATACATCCATTGATCCGATAAATGTAAGCAAGCATGGCGTCACCGATATGCAGTCCTACGCTTTAATGCTTGACCGGGCCTGGCAGTTCCGCACCGTAGGCTACGGACACGATATGAAGACGTGGGCGGATATCATTAGCGCGCTCCGTCTTGTCGGTTATGACTACGTTGTGAGCATCGAGCACGAAGACGGTCTGATGTCCGTTGAAGAAGGATTCACAAAGGCCGTGCAAAACCTTCAACAGGTGCTTATCCGCGAGCCGCTTGGCGAGATGTGGTGGGTATAATACATGCAAAACCTCCGGCTTCCGCATAATCATGCGGTACCGGAGGTTTTTTTTATCATTTGGCTCTATTCGGTTACAAATTTCTCAAAGACATGCTCTAGAATGATAAAAGTCTGTTCATGGGTAAGCAGACCGCGCGGTTCGAATTTATTATTCCCAACCCCATTAAGAAGCTGCAAATCTACGGCTCGGTAAACGTACTCTTTGGCCCATGGTGCGATCCGGGCGTCATCGGCAAACGCCGCGCCTCCCGCCGCTAATGAGTTTCCGGCAGCCGCATTATCCCCCATAAGCCGGAGAAGCCTGTCATGCAGCCGGATGAGCATTACTGCCGCCTCTTGTCTCGTTATCGTATTCCATGGAGAAAATTCCGTCTTTGAAGTGCCTTGAATGAGGCCGTTTTTTACGGCTTTAGAAATAGTGGTATCATTAATATCCTTGAACGGAGTCGTCGTCGTCTCAAGCGGTTTGCCCAGGATGTTTTCACACAACTGTACGGCCATCACGGCAAATCCGTATCTGTTCATCGGACTCTGGTAATCTTCATCGAAGAAGCTCCGAATAATCCCGTTGCTTTTGGCCTTATTGTACCCGTCAAGCGCCCACGCGCTCACTTGTCCGCTTGAACCCGGCTTAACCACATTTATATGTACAATCTGCTCATTTTGGAAATAAGATCTGACCACAAGGCGTGTTCGCCCCTCAGCCCGCGCCGTTACGCTGCCGCTCTCATCAACTGCCGCGATCGCCGGGTCATCGGATTCGAAGCTGACCTCAGTATTCGGCTTGCCGGTTGTCGCCAGCCTGAGCTTTTCTCCCGGTTCGAGCTTGAGTTCCTTCGCTCTGACAGTTACTGCGGGAAGCATTGTAAAGAATGTGGTGTCATATGAGATAGCCGCGGAATTTCCGCTCTTGTCGTAAACGCCGCTGATTTGTACCCGAAACGTATCATCCTCTTTGAAGGCATCCAGATTATCAGGCCGGAAAATAATACAAAACGGTATGCCAAAACCGCCGGTTTCCACATTCATAAAACGTCCTTCTTTGTTGACATCCGCTTGATTGATACTCCAAGTTTTATTGTCACTGATCCTTGTCAGCGATACTTGAATCTTATCCGTTCGAGCATTGTCGTATTTATCCGGATTTAGCGAGACCGACCATGCATCCTTCGGCACAAATATTTCGCTGGGAAAATATCCGGCTGAGGGCCATGCAATATAATCATAGTCGACGGCCCCCTCAGCGCGATCCCTGTTGAAGGCATACATGGATGCATACGGGTAAGGATAATCACCTTTTGTTTGAACGAAGCCGAACATGGTTTTCTTCATGGCGGGGTTCAATATCCACCGTCTATGTCCGACTCTGTCAATATTGCTTGTGTCGCTGTCGGACATATATCCGAGCACATTGCTGAACAATGTGGGATCCCCCGCGAACAAATTGCTGGAGCTTGTCCCTTTGTAGCCGAGGGCGAACAGCTCTTCATCCATATCCTTTGGTTTGGCTGGAAAATGAGTCAGTTCATCGTTAACGGCATTAACGAGCGCCGCCGCCTGCTCCTGCTGCCCGAGGCTCCAGTCCGGCTGTATATCGTCAGGCAAGCCTGCCAAATACCGTACAAAGTTAACGGCATTAATACCGTCTGAGATATAATCCACCTTCAGTTTTCCCGGTGAGTAAGGCGGGCTCAGGACCGGGGGCATTTCATATATGTCGCTCTTAGCCATGTAATCGAACCCTATCGCCATTGGCTTGTACTTATTCCAGTTTAGAATAATGTCCTGTTTCGTTCGTGCTGCCGTTGTGGACTGCACCCCGCTCGCAAACGCAGGAGCTGTACCGATAAGGCTTATTACGGCAACGAGCAATATTTTATAGAACAGTTTATAATTGCGAGTCATTTGGACACCCCCTATGTACGTATCGTTTCTCACAAAATGAAACGCCCGCACGAACCAATAGTGCGGGTGCTCTTCGCGTATCGTTCTGACGTCCCCGGCAGGCGGAATTAGTTTCTTTACTCAGAAAGATAAGAAAATTCTAGCAATATCTTATACTTTATTATGCTTTGAAAAAAACCGCCGAAATCTTGAATGAACAAGACCACGACGGCTTATTATGTTTTGCGCTGATGCACGCCGATAAGCTAACCCAGCCACACTTTGCCAATCATAATACTATCCGCAAAGACGAACACAGCAAGAGCCACCGTCGTAAAA
Source organism: Paenibacillus sp. sptzw28 (assembly GCF_019550795.1). Taxonomy (NCBI): domain Bacteria; kingdom Bacillati; phylum Bacillota; class Bacilli; order Caryophanales; family Paenibacillaceae; genus Paenibacillus; species Paenibacillus sp. sptzw28. The sequence goes on along the minus strand of NZ_CP080545.1, from coordinate 802,128 downwards.
CCGATCGCAAATACATTTTTTTTCGGACGAGCCATCAAAAGACGAACCCAGCCGATAAAAATAACGATCGTGAACAGCAGCATCATAATATCGAATGGATCAAACTTAGCTAATGTGTTAGCAGCTTCTGCAGCAAGAAACATTGGGGACCTCCTTATTTTCGCACGTAGCCTATTTTATTTAATGTTAGCCTCATCAGGCTCCGGTTGCAAGCGCAAATTGCGAATCGTAACAAGTTTGTCACCAATTGTTCGGCACCCAATTTCATTATAAACATACCGAATGCCTCATATAACAAACTCTTATAGCAGTTGCGCTGCGAGTCATTGTCGGTCACGGTAAAATGTGATACCATTCAGATAGCATATTCATACCTGATTCGTCGGATTTCCAGGATGAACCGATACGAAGCTGTTGCTTCTTCAGTGGGTCCCTCGCATAGGGCCATAAAGGAAGAATCGGATATATAACTTTGAGGAGGAACAAAACAATGGCGTATGAAGCCGTTTGGATGAAAGACCCGTCCAAATTGAATAAATTCGAATTCGTGAAGATTGAGAAGGACGGACTCGATGTTATTCGAACCATAATCGACCAGTATGCAAACGAAGGTTACGACGCGATTACTGAAGACGATATGAACCGTTTCAAATGGGCCGGCGTTTACGAGCAGAAACCTCGCGACGGTCATTTCATGATGCGTGTCCGCATTAACACCGGTATTCTTACGACCGCGCAAGCGCGTGCTCTGGCTTCAATCGCTCGCGACTACGGCCGTGATCTGATCGACGTTACAACACGCCAAGCCGTGCAGTATCACTGGCTGAAGGTAGAGAATCTTCCGGACATATTCTCCCGTTTGGAAGCAGTTGGCCTCTACTCGTATGAAGCTTGCGGCGACTGCCCCCGCACGATCGTCGGCAATCCGCTTGCCGGCATTGATAAGGACGAGCTTATGGATACGCGTGAAATCGTCGAGCAGGTGAATGATTTCTTCCTGATGAACCGGGATTTCTCCAACCTGCCCCGCAAATATAAAATGTCCATCTCTGCCAACATTTATAACAACGCTCATGCAGAGATTAATGACCTTGCATTCACTCCTGCCACAAAGGTAATCGACGGTGAAGAGGTAATCGGCTTTCATGTATACGTGGGCGGCGGCTTGTCGGCGAAGCCTCATCTGGCGAAGGAGCTTGACCTTTTCGTTCGTCCCGAGGACGTGCTGAAAGTAGCGATCGGTGTGACCACGATCTTCCGCGATTTCGGTTACCGCGAGAAGCGTCACCAAGCCCGCTTGAAATTTCTCGTCGCCGATTGGGGGCCGGAGAAGTTCCTCGAGAAGCTGACCGAAATTATCGGTGAAATGCCTTCCAGGGGCGAAAGTAAAATCGTCGGCTGGAACGCGGTATATTATGATGGCGTGTACCCGCAAAAAGAAGAAGGCCTCAACTTCATTGGTCTTAACGTTCCGGTCGGACGGACAAACTCCGATGAGTTCGAACAACTTGCCGACATAGCAGATCAATTCGGCGACGGCACGATCCGTACGACAATGTCGCAAAACCTTATACTTGCCGGCATCCCGGCCGATAAAGTGGAAGAAGCGCTTCAAGCGCCCGTGCTTGAGCGTCTCTCACCGAATGCGAAGCCTTTTATGAGCCGCACCGTATCCTGCACAGGCAACGAGTTCTGTAACCTTGCGGTTGTAGAAACGAAGGAGCGTGCTCGACGTGTCGCTGAATATTTGGATGAGAACGTACAGCTGGACGAAAAAATCCGTATTCACTTCATCGGCTGCCCGAACGCCTGCGGCCAGAAGCATATCGCAGATATCGGCCTTCAAGGCGCTCTTGTAAAAACGCCTGAAGGTATGGTTGATGCATTCGACATCGCTGTCGGCGGTATTCTCGGACCGGAAGCTAAATTCAATACAACGCTCAAAGGCCGTGTGAAAGGCGATGACGTTGGCGGGGTATTGGCAAAGCTGATTTTGTTCTATAAAGAAGGCCGTCAAGCCGGCGAATCTTTCCATCACTACGTGAACCGTGTTGGCGCACCTGCATTCCAGGAAAAATTAAACGAAATACTGGCTGTTTAATAAATCGGCCTTATCCGTCTTATCCTCCGCATGAGGAGTACTCCTCATCGCGGAGGATTTTTTAATGCCATCTCTATATAAATTATAGTGAATGGCTGAATAATTCGCCTACCCTATTCCGTAATATGGAGAGTGGTGCAAATACCTATAGAGGAGGGAAATACGTTGGGGTTTTTCGACAGCTTAATGGGCAATGCGTCCGAATATAATCCAAGTGAAATGCAAAACGAGCTGCAGCCGATTCTGACGGGTAATGAAAGGGTAGAGAAAGCATACAAAATTTTTCGGGATGGCTTCGTCTTCACGAACAAGCGGCTTATTCTCATCGACAAACAGGGGATGACCGGTTCCAAGACGGAAATGATATCTATTCCGTACAAAAGCATAACCCGCTTCTCGCGTGAAAGCGCAGGCACCTTCGATCTCGATGCCGAGCTGAAAATATGGTTGACGGGAACTCATGAGCCTATTGTGAAAAGGTTCAACAAGCAGGTTAACATTAATGAGATTTACGTAGTATTAAGCCATTATATATTAGGATAACGATAAGACGTACAAGGTCGAAAGAATGAATGGATGAAAGAACCCCTCTAACGAACGCTTATCAGGCGTTATAATCAGAGGGGTTCTTCTATTTATATATGTGAGCGCTGATGCGGTTAATCTGCGATGCCAGCGGCGACGGTGTCCTTTGCGTCCTGCTGCGCTATCGTCCGGTCGCGGTCACGCGCGAGGATTGGCTTTAAATAGTGACCGGTATAAGAGCCTTTAACCTTCACGACTTCTTCCGGCGAACCGGTCGCCACAATGGCGCCTCCACCGCTTCCACCTTCAGGGCCGAGGTCGATCAAATAATCTGCAGTCTTGATGACATCAAGATTGTGCTCAATGACAAGGACCGACTCACCGGAGTCAACAAGCCGATGCAGGACAACCAGCAGCCGGTCGATATCGTCGACATGAAGGCCGGTCGTAGGTTCATCTAGAATATATAGTGTTTTGCCGGTGCTCCGGCGATACAGTTCTGCAGCAAGCTTCACACGCTGCGCCTCTCCACCCGAGAGCGTTGTTGCCGGCTGCCCCAGGTCCATATATCCGAGTCCGACGTCGAGCAGAGTCTGCAGCTTGCGATGGATACGGGGATTGTTTTTGAAAAAATCGCAGGCGTCTTCAATTGTCAATTTAAGAACGTCCGCAATGCTTTTTCCCTTATACTTAACGTCAAGCGTCTCCCGGTTATAACGCTTACCCTTGCAAATCTCACAGGGAACATAGACATCCGGCAGGAAGTGCATCTCAATCTTGATGATGCCATCTCCGCGGCAGGCTTCACATCGACCGCCCTTGACATTGAAGCTGAAGCGGCCTTTCTTGTAGCCCCGTACCTTCGATTCATTCGTTGTAGCATAGAGATCCCGAATGTCGTCAAACACGCCGGTGTACGTGGCAGGGTTGGACCGAGGCGTACGCCCTATCGGTGATTGATCGATATCGATTACCTTCTCAATATGCTCTAAACCACGAATTTCCTTATGCGCTCCCGGACGCGTTTTTGCTTTGTTCAAATCTCGGGCAAGCGTTTTATACAAAATTTCATTGACGAGCGTCGACTTACCCGAGCCGGAGACGCCAGTGACCGCTGTAAAGACGCCAAGCGGAATTTTCACGTTTACGCCTCTCAGATTGTTCTCCTTCGCGCCCCGAACTTCCAGCCATTTACCGTTCGGCTCGCGCCTGGCCAGAGGAACCGGAATGAACTTACGGCCGCTTAGGTATGCCCCGGTTAACGATTGCTCGTCTGCCATCACTTCCTGCGGCGTACCTTTAGAAACGACTTGACCGCCATGGATGCCCGCGCCGGGACCGATATCGATAATATAATCGGATGCCAGCATCGTATCTTCATCATGTTCAACGACTATTAACGTATTCCCGAGATTACGCATATGCTCAAGCGTCCTGATGAGTTTATCGTTATCTCTCTGGTGGAGTCCGATACTCGGTTCATCGAGAATGTATAATACGCCCATTAGGCTGGACCCGATTTGTGTAGCCAATCGGATACGCTGCGCTTCGCCGCCCGACAACGTACCGGCTGCTCGGCTGAGCGTCAGATACTCCAGGCCGACGTTAACAAGGAAACCCAGGCGGCTGTTAATCTCCTTGAGGATAAGGTGGGCAATCGTCTTATCCTTCTCGTTCAGCTCCAACGAGTCGAAGAAGCGCTGCGCCTCTCCGATCGACAGAGACGTCACGTGCGCGATGTTCTGACGTCCGATTGTAACGGCAAGGCTCTCTTTGCGCAGCCGGTTTCCCTTACAACTCCCGCATGGTTTCGCGCTCATATACTGTTCGATATGCTCACGGATGCCGTCGGATCCCGTTTCCCTGTATCGGCGTTCCAGATTGCTTACAATACCCTCGAAAGGAACATACGCTTCTTTGGCGTGGCCGAAGTCGTTCTCGTAGCGAAACCGGACACGCTCGCCGCCTGTCCCGTACAACAGCTTCTTCATATGGTCCGCAGAAAATTCGCTTACCGGTACATCCTTCGGGATTCCATAGTGCGCACAAACCGCATCCAAAAATTGCGGATAGTAATTCGATGTGCTTCCTGCCCATGCCTCGAATGCACCTTCTTGGATGGATTTTCCTGTATTTGGTACCAGCAGATCGGCATCGACGATCATTTTCGCGCCGAGACCGTCGCACTCCGGACAAGCCCCATAAGGGCTGTTGAATGAAAACATCCGCGGCGCGAGCTCATCGATGCTGAAACCGCAGACCGGACAGGCGAGATTGGAGCTGAACAGCAGCTCTTCCTTATCCATTACGTCGACGAGTACTTGGCCGTCGGAAAGCTTGAGCGCCGTCTCCAGGGAGTCGGCAAGGCGGCTATGGATATCCTCTTTGACGACAATACGGTCAATAACGACCTCTATGCTGTGTTTTTTGTTTTTCTCAAGTTCAATCTTCTCGCTTAATTCACGTAATTCGCCGTTCACGCGAACACGGACGAAGCCCTGCCTCTGAATATCCGCAAGCAGCTTGTGGTGCTCGCCTTTACGGCCGGAGATGATTGGCGCCAATATTTGCAGCTTGGTCCGCTCCGGGTACTCCATAATCCGGTCAACCATTTGTTCAACGGTCTGGGATGTAATTTCGATCCCGTGCTCGGGACAATGCGGCTTGCCGATGCGAGCGAACAGCAGCCGTAAATAGTCGTAAATTTCTGTTACCGTGCCGACGGTGGAGCGAGGGTTGCGGCTTGTGGTCTTCTGGTCGATGGAAATAGCCGGTGACAGACCTTCGATCGAATCCACATCAGGCTTCTCCATTTGGCCAAGGAACTGCCGCGCATAAGCCGATAGCGATTCCACGTAACGGCGCTGACCCTCGGCATAAATCGTATCAAACGCCAGCGATGACTTCCCCGAACCGCTAAGACCAGTGAGCACGACAAATTTGTCGCGCGGTATGGTGACGTCGATATTTTTTAAGTTGTGGGCTCTAGCCCCTTTTATTACGATTGAATCGCTGGCCACTTTAATTTCTCCTCCTAAAAGTTTTGCAAATGCAAAACTTACTTCGTAAGCATAATCTTAGTTTTGCGAATAAATGCAAGGACGATATGCTTCATATATATCCGGACTGCTTACCATTTGGATTTGGCAAAACAGAAAGGTGCCGATTAGTGCTGGCTCGTCACCCGACTTCCGCCTTCAATTCTAACAGCGCATCACGAAGCTCGGCGGCGCGTTCGAATTGAAGAGTCTTCGCAGCGTCCTTCATCTCCGCTTCCAGGCGCTGGATTAGCGATTGGCGGTCCTTCTTCGACATCTTATCCGCTCCGATGCCGGTTAAATAATCGCTCTTCTGCTCAGCTACCTTCGTCGCTTCGATAATGGCGTGAATTTTTTTGCGAATGGTCTGAGGTGTTACGCCATGCTTCTCGTTGTAAGCTATTTGTATCGTTCGGCGGCGCTCGGTTTCACGAATAGCGAGAGCCATCGAGTCCGTTATTTTATCGCCGTACATGATGACTCGACCATCAGCGTTTCTTGCCGCACGGCCAATCGTCTGAATAAGAGAACGTTCCGAGCGGAGAAATCCTTCCTTATCCGCATCCAATATCGTGACGAGCGATACTTCCGGCAGGTCCAATCCTTCCCGGAGAAGGTTGATTCCTACGAGCACGTGGAACGTTCCAAGCCGAAGATCCCGCAAGATAGCCATTCGCTCCAATGTCTTGATATCGGAATGGAGATAGCGAACCTTGATGCCGACCTCTTTCATATAATCGGTCAGATCCTCGGACATCTTCTTGGTCAGCGTCGTCACTAGGACACGTTCATCCTTAGCTATACGATCGCGGATTTCGCTGAGCAGATCATCAATTTGTCCCTTCGTCGGACGCACTTCGATAATAGGGTCAAGCAGCCCCGTCGGCCGGATAATCTGCTGTACCATATCCGAACAGCGCTCTTGCTCATAAGGACCGGGAGTTGCCGATACAAAGATGATTTGCTTGTTCTTTTCCTCGAACTCCTCGAACTTGAGCGGCCGGTTGTCCATAGCTGATGGCAGCCTGAATCCATGGTCGACCAGCACTTCTTTACGCGCCCGGTCGCCGTTGTACATGGCCCGGATTTGGGGCAGCGTCTGATGGGATTCGTCAATGACAATAAGCATGTCATCCGGAAAGTAATCGAACAGCGTATAAGGCGTTGCGCCCCGTTCGCGGAACGTCAGCGGCCCCGAATAGTTCTCGATGCCTGAGCAAAAGCCCATCTCCTGCATCATCTCCAAATCATAGCGGGTCCTCTGCTCCAGCCGCTGCGCTTCCAGCAGCTTGCCCTGCTCGCGAAGCTCGGCGAGTCGTTCCTCCAGCTCTGCCTCAATATCTTTGAGTGCAACCTTCATTGTGTCTTCATGGGTAACGAAGTGAGATGCCGGAAAAATCGCCACATGGTCGCGTTCGCCGACGATTTCGCCGGTGAGCACATCAATCTCCGTTATCCGTTCGATTTCATCGCCGAACAGTTCCACCCGCATTGCCCGCTCATTATTGGCGACCGGGAAAATTTCCACGATATCGCCTCGGACGCGAAATGTGCCGCGCACAAAGTTAATATCATTGCGCTGGTATTGAATGTCGACAAGCTTATGCAGAATCTGATCTCGCGAACGTTCCATCCCTTTGCGCAAGCTGAGAACCAAGCTCCCGTACTCTTTAGGGGAACCGAGACCGTAAATGCACGATACGCTCGCCACGATGATTACATCACGCCGCTCGAACAGCGAGCTTGTCGCCGAGTGCCGCAGCTTATCGATTTCGTCGTTAATGCTGGAATCCTTCTCGATGTAAGTATCCGACGACGGAATATAGGCTTCCGGCTGATAGTAGTCGTAATAACTGACAAAATAAGAAACGGCATTATTGGGGAAGAACTCCTGAAACTCACTGCAGAGCTGGGCGGCAAGCGTCTTGTTATGCGCTATTACAAGCGTCGGCCGGTTCAGCTTTGCGATTGTATTGGCAATCGTATAGGTCTTTCCGGTACCGGTTGCGCCAAGAAGCGTCTGATGCTTCGCTCCCGCCTTCACGCCTTCCACCAGCTTGCGAATCGCCTCGGGTTGATCGCCCTGCGGCGTATAAGCCGATTGCAGGTCGAATGTTTTCTGCAGCACTTCATTTCGGATCATCTACATTACACCCCAATCCTATTTGATCTATGAAAAGTCCTATTAAAATGTATGCCCAATTTGGCGCATAAAATAGACAATACTTCGTATATATTGAAGTGATCTTAGTTTGGAATCCCATGTGATACAGCCAAACATGCAGCATGGAAAAGCATAAGAATATGTGTTCCCATTTATTATACCGATTTCCATTGTCCGATGCAATCGGAGGTTCTTGACAACGCAAAAAAAAAGCGAATGCCCCGGAATTCGCCGCAAAGCGTTTGTTCCGGGGCTCTTTTTGTTTTGTTGCGTCTTCTCAGTCAGCCTCTGCCTCGAGAATTGGCAGCCTGGCTGTCTAATGCGCATGCCGTTAATTGGAAGTTCTCTGCAAAAAGGCCTATTATTGGAATTCCTGCTTGCTGCCTCCAGTTGGCAGAACAGCTTTTATTAACCTACAGCGTCCTGGACGACGTCTCGCGCTGCCGCGCCGTGCGGGTCCGCATGATAAGGTCTAATAATGAAGCGGCGCCCGATTCCGCATAATAGCCCGCTTTCTCGTCCGGAGCCAATACAACGCCCAGTTGATGGTGTTCACCCGCGTAACGGGCGCGCTGGATAAATTTGACCTGCCCCTCATGATTCAACACCTCAAGCTTGCAAAAAGCCGAGTTGACGTGAAGCGCAGCATAGAGCTCGTCCTTCGTGCGGACGCTCACTCCGTTCACTTTATGCAGTATTTCACCGGCCGATATGCCCATCGCCTCAGCTGGCGAGCCGGGTATAACGGCCAGTACCCGCAGGCCGCTTTCATCGTGCACATAAAACGGACTGTTGGCCGCCTCCCGAAAGAAGCTGACAATAATCAAGGCTTCATGCAGCAGCAGCGCGCAAAGCGCTGCAACAAGCGTAAGCGGCGGCCAAAATACGGCGCCTGCCGCGGCAGCCGCCACAACAAGCCCGTACACAAGCAGACCTTGCGAAGTGCTGCGCACCTTCGCTTTTGGAAGCAGCGTACGTGTCAGCTCCGAAAAACCGATTACCATCGGAAAACCGATCATCGTCCAGCCGCCGCTCCACAGCGAGGCGTCGCCGATAAGCGTCTTCCATGGCAGAGAGGCCTCGGCTGCCCCGCCTGAGACGGCAGGAACAAGCATAAGCATCGGCACCGGCCAGTATCCCTGCAGAGAATATCCGCCAACGAGCTTACCTCGTTTGCCCGCAAGAAACAGCGGACTGGCCAGCCTATCACCCTGCCAGCGCACGAGCAGCGCTTCCGCCAGATGCATTAGTGCAACCAAAAGCAGCAATCCCGGTATATCCAGCCGGTCCAGCGAAGACGCGGCCGTTCCGATCCAACCGGGGCTGCCCGGCAGCGTAGTCCACCCGACTGCCCACTGCAGCACGCCGAGCAGTCCGACGCTATATGCAAAACATAACAAACGGACGCGCACGACGGCCAGCAGCGCCGCCGTCCCCCACATCCAGAGCACCGCTTCGCCCGTTACGGTGACACCGAGAAACAATCCGGCACAGCTCATCAGTACACCGACCAGCAGACCGGCAAGCACCGTTCTTCCAAGCTCCTTCGGCCAAGAGTGGAGACGTACATGAAAGAGTTTGCGCTCAAGCCTGGTCTGCCGCATATATTGAAGCATAATGAGCAGCAGCGAAAGATAATAAAAAGGTGATATTATCAGCTGAACGACAGCTGAACCGGCTTGACTGAGCATTTCCAACGCCGTGTCCAAAGCTTCAACTCCCTTTGTGGTGGATGGTGCCAAGATGTTGTGACCGCCAGCATCATTACAATTGGATAAAAAAATGCGTATCAGGCCCGCATTTTGTTAAGAAAAGCTCCCGGAAGGCGATACAGCATCAACGGGAAGTAACAGTAAAAAAAGAAGGCTGCGCCGCGACAACCTCCGCAGCATCAACCTTCTACATATTCGACACGTCTTCTATAAAATCCTGCCTGAACTCAATGGGCGATACGCAGCTTCTCTTTCACAGCGCTGACCGCATCCGCCAGTTGAGTGTCGTTCTTATCATCCTGGATTTTCTGCACAATTTTCTCTTCAAGCTTTTCCGCCGTTGTTTTATCTACTTTCCCCGTTACCGGCAAAGCGGCCTGCTTTTGAAACGCTTTAACGCTCTTCTCCGTTACTTCGCTGAAATAACCGTCCTTGCGGTCCGTCTCAAACCCGAGAGCTGCGAGCATAATCTGAAGACTTCGAATATCCTCATCGATCATATCGCGAACAAGCGTCTTGGACTTAGATAGGCGGGCAACCGTGTAATAATCGGGAGGCAGTACCTTGATGTCTGGCTCCAAGCCTTTCTCGTTCACCCAATTACCAAGCGGCGTGAGCCACTTTGCTATCGTCATTTTGACCAAGCTGCCGTCGCCCATTACCTTATCGTAGCTTACCTGGACAGTGCCTTTACCGAATGATTGCTCTCCAACGAGCACAGCATGGGCTTCTTCCTTCAATGCTCCGGCCAATACCTCCGATGCGCTTGCGCTGCCTTTGTTGATCAGCACGGCTATCGGATAAGGCTTGCCACCGCCTTTGGATAAGGTTTTCTCGCGGTTGCCGCCGCGGTCCTCCACCTGGACGATCGGCTGGCCCTTGGGTATGAATGTCTGGGCAATCGATACGACAACCGGAAGCACCCCTCCCGGATTGCCCCTTACATCAATAACGAGACCTTTCATTCCCTGCTTCTCCAGCTGCGCCAGCTCTTCCGTAAACCGGTCAGCCGTATTAAGCGAGAATTGGCGAATTTCAATAACCCCGATACCGTCACTGCGCAAATTGGCGTATACCGTCTCGTAATCCACATCGTCACGGATAATAGTCAAATGGATTGGCTTCGAAACCCCTGCCCGCTGGATCTCCAATTTCACTTTCGTTCCTTTGGGCCCGCGGATTTTGGCTACGGCATCATTGAGCTTTAGTCCCTCCAGCTTCTCTTCGTTAGCGGTCAGCAGCACGTCGTTCGGGAGTACCCCCGCCCGCTCCGCCGGCGACCCTTTAATGGCGGACTCGACGGTCACTTTACCGTCTCTCAGCATTACACTGGCTCCGATACCGGTAAAGGATCCTTCGATCGACTCGGAAAATTGCTTGGCCGTGTCTTTTTCCATATATACCGAATATGGATCTCCGAGAGATTCCAACATGCCGTGGATGGCACCGTCGACTACTTTCGCCCTGTCGACATCGCGAAAGTATTTGCTCCCGATCAGCTCCATCACCGTGTTAAGCTTGCCCAGCTCCTTCTTGCTCAGATCCTGCTGAGCGGCCGATTCCGAAGAAGACGCCAGCGAGGCCATTCCGCCGCTCTCGAGTGCAATCCAGCGGTCGGCCACCGTCAACGTAATGAGGACGGACGCCACCATCGTCAGCACAATAAACGCCGCCACTGTACGTCCTTTGAACTGCATGTGATCACCTCTTCTCAGGCTTCCTGTATCCAGATTGCAACCGTCCTAGTATATGACAAGCCGCACCCAATTATTTGCACAATTGGGTACGGCGTCATAAAAGCGGATCATCATCCGCTTAGTATACGGTTATTTTAAAAACGGCAAGGGGTTGACCGGCTTTTCATTCTTTCGCACTTCGAAATGCAGATGGTTCCCGGTCGAGTTGCCGGTACTGCCCACTTCTGCAATCTTCTGTCCACGTTTCACCGTTTGGCCCTTCTCAACATCGATTCCGCCGTCGCGGATATGTCCGTAGACGGTCCATAGCCCGTTACCATGATCGATAATAACACAATTTCCATATCCGTTCCACCACTGGGCAACGATGACGACACCGGACTCAGCCGCATAGATCGAAGTCCCTTTCGGCGCAGCCATGTCGATTCCGGCATGCAGCGTCCGCCTGCCCGTAATCGGATGTATCCGGTAACCGAACGGCGATGAGAGCCTGTATGCCGAGTGAAGCGGCACTGCGAGCTTGCCGCCGGTATAGTAATTTTTACTCGTCTTCTTCTGCTTCTCAAGATCGGATATCTTCTTAGCCAGCTTGATCAGAAGCGCTTCCTGTTCTTCGCTGATTTCTTCGGACTCCTGCGCCTTGTCGTTATACTGGAGAATCATGACTTCCTTCTGGCTTTCTTTATTCTTCAAAAGATCATGGTAATCGTCCAGCTTCGCATACATCGTCTTCACATCGGCAAGCGATTTCTCGATTTCCTTCTTCTTCTGAGCGATCAGCGCCTTATCTTTCTTGTGGCTCTCGAGAATCTCCTGATCCTGGCCAAGAATGGATTTAAGCGAGTCGTACCGGTCGAGAAAATCGCTGAAGCTCGTCGAGCTCATCAGAACATCCAAATACGAAACCACACCGTTCGTATACATCAGCCGAATGCGCGATTGGAGCAGCTTATCACGGCTTTTTATCCTTTTCTCCGCCGCGTCCAGATCCTGCCCGGCTTGCATAAGCTTCTCTTCCGTATCGTCGATTTGCGACTGCACGCTGTTCATTTGAGTGCCTACTTCATTTATCTGCGAAATAATCTCGTTTACCGTTTTGGCCGTCTTTTCCTTCATGGCGAGCGCGTATTCCTTATCCTTGGCCGCCTGGTTACGGTTGTGGGAGGCTGCGCTCATCTGCTGGCGTACCTTCTCAAGCTCTTTGTTGATCTTATCGATCTGCGATGCGGCTTCCCCGCTGAACGGTTGAAAAATGTATACTGCGAATACGGCTGCAGCTAGGATGGCTAGTCCTTTTTTCACGTCTACCTTCACCTACACTTTCAAATATCTTCTTACCGACAAGGTACTGCCCCAAATTCCGATAAGCGTGCCAAGACCGATCAGCAATACCGACACAAGGAGGCCCGCTTCTTGCAAGGTAATGAGCTTTATCATCATCAAACCGAGCTCGAATTGCGATCCTTGTACAAGTTTCGAATAACCCGACAACAGCAGCGCTACGGTTATGACCGAGCCTGATATTCCAATGAGTGCCCCTTCAATAAAAAACGGCCAACGGATAAAGTTATTGGTGGCTCCGACAAGCTTCATGATCCCGATTTCGCGCCGCCTTGCAAGTATCGTCATCTTGATGGTGTTGGAGATGAGGAACATGGCGGTAATCGCAAGACCCGCGACAATAACCAGCCCGATATTGCGCACAGCATTCGTGATTTTGAACAATGATTCTACCGTGCCTTTGCCATATTTGACACTCGTAATGGGACTTGAATTGTCCGTTTTACCGATTGCTTCGATTTTCTTCGCGGCAAAAGCGATTGTCTGCGGCTTGAATACCTCCACCGTAAACGAATCCGGCAGCGGATTGTTTTCCTTGTCGTACCCGTCCAGCAAATCCGCTCCGTCTTGTCCGAGGTTTTTGCGCAGCAGCTCAAGTCCTTGTTCCTTCGAGACATATTCGACCTTGCTTACTTCCGGAATGTTGCCGATCTCGGTTTTGAGCTGATCGATCTGCGCTTTCTCCGTGCCCAGCTGCAAAAAGACGCGGATCTGCACCTGGCTTTCAATTTGGTCGGCCAAATTGTTGACGTTCAGCGCCAGCAGGAGAAATACGCCCAGGATGAACAGCGAAATCACGATGGAGCTGATCGAGGCGAATGTCATCCATCCGTTACGCACCACATTCTTCACACCTTCGCGAAAGTGGCGGAGAATGGTACTAAATTTCATAGCCGTACTCCCCTCTCGCTTCATCGCGCGCAATGATGCCGTTCTCGATGGCGATGACGCGTTTGCGGAGCGTGTTGACGATTTCCCTGTTATGGGTAGCCATAACGATCGTCGTTCCCCGGAAATTAATCTCTTCAAGCAGATTCATAATGCCCCATGATGTCTCGGGATCGAGGTTGCCGGTAGGTTCATCCGCCACGATAACCGCTGGATTGTTGACGATGGCGCGGGCGATAGCCACACGCTGCTGCTCGCCGCCGGACAGCTGCTGGGGGAGACTGTTCTGCTTGTTTTTGAGGCCGATCAGCTCCAGTACCTCCATCGTCCGTTTCCTGATGACCCGGCGCGGCGCCTCGATGACTTCCATCGCGAAAGCGATATTCTCATAGGCCGTGAGCTTCGGAAGAAGCCGGTAATCCTGAAAAATAACGCCGATATTCCGTCTGACAAACGGGATTTTGCGCGGTTTCAGTTTGCCGATATTAAAGCCGTTGACGGAGATTTGCCCCTTCGTGGGAATTTCTTCGCGGTAGATCAGCTTCATGAATGTCGATTTTCCTGCGCCGGACGGACCGACCAAATAAACAAATTCATTGCGGTCTATACAAACGGAAACGCCGCGAAGCGCATGAGTGCCGTCCACGTACGTTTTCCAGACGTCTTGCAATTCGATCACATTATCACATCCTGTTGATAGTCAGCTTTTATTCATTCGACATAAATGCATCAAATCCTCTACCAAAGCCCCGATTTCTGCATTTTTCATAATTTTCATGATGTGTCAAAGCGTCACTTTCGTCCCGGATTTGCATTATTTTCGACAAACGTTCGTGTTTTACGGAAAATGGCCGCTTCGAGGCTGTTCCGTTATTTTTTCGAACTTAAGCGGCTCGTTTGAAAATCCGCAGGAAAAAAGCCGTTTCTATCGCATATACATGTAGGAATCGCAGATCAGAGGTGATTATGGACATGAAACGTTTTCATATCGCATTGATTCTTATCTCAGCAATTATGCTGGCAGGCTCCATCGGTTGGGGTTATGTCTGGATTTACGCAGCGCGCGACACGGTTCCGAAGGGTGTGGCGCTCGTAGTTGGCCCCGATGCAGGGGGAACCGGGACCAGAGGAGAAGTCGTGCTTAGAAACAACGCGGCGATTGACGTCGGCGGCAACAAGATCGATGCTGCATTGAAGGAGCTTGAACAAAAAACCGCAAAGCTCACGAAGCTGCCGCTTACGATTGAGGCAAATTTAGCGGACAGGCAGAAGAAGACATGGACGCTGGGCGAGCTCGGTTTAACTGTGGATACGACAGGTGCGGCTTACGCCCTAAGCGGGCTTCGGGAAGGCAGTGTCTGGGAGAGAGCGAAGTACCGCTGGGAGTTTCCTCAGAAACTCGTTATCCAAGTACGCTGGAACAAAGAGGTTTTTGCAGCGAAAGTACGGGGGCAGTGGGGGTGGATTGACGCCGACAATCCGACTAATGCAGTGCGCTCGATTACTGCGGATGATAAAGTGGTGTATCAGCCTCATGTCGATGCGTTCAGGCTTGATCTCGACAAGCTGTTTGCCAAGGCGCAGCAAATGGTAGAGGCTTCTATCCCTGAAGAATGGGGAGGAGCGGTTGGGGCTCCGGATTCATCCACTGGTGGAGCGGGTAACGGAATAACACTGCCTCTCGCGCTTCGCGTCGTCCATCCCGATGTCACGCTGGAGCAATTGAAGAATGAAGGCATCGAGCGAAAAATAACTTCGTTCACGACGGATTTCAGTACAAGCGGGGCCGGCCGCGCTTATAACGTGAGTATGACCGCAAGAACGTTGAACGACTGGGATCTTGCACCCGGCGAGGTATTCGACTACCGCAAGGTCATTTCGCTGACACGGCAGAAGTACGGCTACCGACAGGCGCCGGTCATTCTTAACGGCGAGCTGGTGCCGGGCATCGGAGGTGGCATCTGCCAAGTTTCCAGCACGCTCTACAATGCGGCGCTGCTCGCGGGTCTTAATATCGTGGAGCGGCGTAACCATTCGCTGCCTGTCTCTTATATGCCGAAAGGCCAGGATGCGACTTTCGCCGAAGGCGCGATCAATTTCCGTTTCAAAAATACGACCGGCAAGCACCTGATTATTCGAACCGTAACCAGCGGCGGCAAGCTCACGATAAAGCTGTTTGGCACGATGCCGCGTGATGTGAGCTACAGGATTGAGTCGAAGACCGTTAAGGTCATCGATCCGCCGGTTAAGGAAGTGCCTTCCTCAGCGGTTCCGGCCGGTGGCCGCTTGCTGCTGACCACAGGCAAGCCGGGTTACATTGTCGAGACTTATCGCACAATGACGAAGGGCGGTAAGACGATTTCGCGCGAGCGGCTTTCGCGCGATACGTATAAGGCGCAGCCGTCCGTTTACGGCGTCGGGCCGGGCCGTCCAGACGGGGATAACCTCAAGGACGATTCTAAAGGCAGCGAGCTGCTCGAGGATGGCGTATCGGAGTAATAGCTTGGAGCCGCCGGATATAGCATTGCAATTCCGGCCGGCAGTAATAAGACAGGAAAAGGCTGCACCTTGGTCTGCTGCCGTTACCGGCAGGACATTTAAGGTGCAGCCTTTTTTGCTGGAACATTCGGGACGTAATCAAGTATATAAGCGCGGCTTCGTCCCTGAGTGCAGCTTATTAGCGGCTGCGCTCGCTGTATTCAGCCGTCCAAACGGAAGTCTGCTCAAGCTCCCGTTCAGCCCGTGCGATCGCTTCCGCCACCTGGACGCGGGCGGTGCCCCCATACACGTTGCGGGCATTCACAACCTGCTCCGGTTGGAGCACATCATAAATACGCTCATCGAACAAATCCGAGAATTGTTTGAACTCATCCAGCGTCAGATCGAGCAAATATTTGTTTTGCTGGATGCAGTACAGAACCGTCTTGCCAATCACTTCGTGCGCTTGACGGAACGGCAGCCCTTTGCCGACAAGGAAATCGGCGATATCCGTGGCGTTGGAGAAATCCTGATTGACCGCTTGGCGCATCCGGTCCTTGTTCACCTTCATCGTGGCTATCATCGGCGCGAACAGTTGAAGGGCTCCCTGCAGCGTCCGAACGGTATCGAACATGCCTTCCTTGTCCTCCTGCATGTCCTTGTTGTACGCCAGCGGCAGCGATTTCAGCACCGTCAGCAGGCCGATCAGGTTGCCGTATACCCGCCCGGTTTTGCCGCGCACAAGCTCGGGGACGTCCGGGTTTTTCTTCTGCGGCATAATGCTGCTGCCCGTGCAGAAGGCATCGTCAAGCTCGACGAAATGGAATTCGGTGCTTGACCACATGATCAGCTCCTCGCTAAGGCGCGACAGGTGCATCATGATTATCGATGCATGAGACAGAAACTCAAGAATAAAATCGCGGTCGCTCACCGCATCGAGGCTGTTCTCATAGACACGGTCAAACTTCAGCTGGCTCGCCACAAAATGGCGGTCGATCGGGAACGTGGTCCCCGCAAGCGCGCCGGCGCCGAGCGGCAGCATGTTGATCCGCTTGTAGCTGTCCTGCAGGCGCTCGGCATCACGCGCAAACATGGACACATACGCCATCATATGATGAGCGAACAAGATTGGCTGCGCCCGCTGCAAATGCGTATACCCCGGCAGAATCGTATCCAGATTCGCTTTCGCCTGCTCCACCAGCGCCGACTGAAGCTTATGCAGCAAATCGACGAATTCCACGACCCGCTTGCGAAGATACAAATGCATATCCGTCGCGACCTGGTCATTTCGGCTGCGCCCGGTATGAAGCTTACCTCCGACCGGCCCTATGTCGTCGATTAGCGTTTTTTCAATGTTCATATGGATATCTTCATCCGAAATCGAAAATTCGATGTCGCCGCGGTGAATGCGCTGCATGACGCGGTATAGGCCGTCCTTGATCTTCTCGACGTCATCGGCAGGCAGTATCCCCTGCTTGCCCAGCATCGTGACATGGGCCAAGCTTCCCTGGATATCCTCCTCGGCAAGCTCCTTGTCAAACATGATCGACGCCGTATATTCCTCTACCAGCTGGTCGGTTTTTTTGGTAAACCGGCCTCCCCATAATTTGCTCACTGACGGTACACTCCTTTTTGCTTATCGCGCTGTTTCGAATGAACGCACGCAGGCCGGGCTATTTTTTAGGCAAATAGCCCGACCCGTGCGCGGCCGTTCCCAGTTGATTATGATTATTGTTTTCGGCTCTGCTCCACACCCGACGATACTTTCAGACGCAGGGCGTTGAGGCGGATAAAGCCCGTAGCGTCGCCTTGATCATACGCCTTGGACGGATCGGCTTCCATCGTCGCGATGTCAGGGTTGTACAAGCTGACAGGGCTTTTCACGCCGGCGCCGATGATATTGCCTTTGTACAGCTTCAGCCGGACAACGCCGCTGACGTTCTTCTGGCTCTCGGTGACGAGCGCCTGCATGGCAAGCCGCTCCGGAGCGAACCAAAAGCCGTTGTACACGAGCGATGCGTACTTCGCGATCAGTGAGTCCCGCAGATGCATCACTTCACGGTCCATCGTGAGCGATTCCATCTTGCGATGCGCGGTGAACAGGATCGAGCCGCCCGGCGTCTCGTATACGCCGCGGCTCTTCATGCCGACAAAGCGGTTCTCCACCATGTCGACTCGGCCGATGCCATGCTTGCCGCCAAGTTCGTTGAGCTTCTCCATAACCGCGAGCGGGCTCAGCGTCTCGCCGTTCACAGCTGTGCAGTTGCCCGCTTCAAACGTCAGCTCGATGTATTCCGGCTTGTCCGGAGCATCCTCCGGGGATACGCTCAGTACGAACATATCCTTGTTCGATTCCGCACTCGGATCGAACCAAGGATCCTCGAGCATGCCGCTTTCAAAGCTGATATGCAGCAGGTTGCGGTCCATCGAATACGGCTTTGCCGCTGATGCCTGGACCGGAATGTTATGCTTCTCGGCGTAAGCGATCATTTCCGCGCGGCCCGGGAACTGTTCGCGGAATTCTTCGCTGCGCCATGGAGCAATCACTTGAATATCCGGAGCGAGGGCCGCCGCCGTCAATTCGAAACGCACCTGATCGTTGCCTTTCCCTGTTGCGCCGTGAGCAATCGCAGTCGCGCCTTCGGCGCGCGCAATGTCCACCATACGCTTCGCGATAAGCGGACGGGCTATCGATGTGCCGAGCAGGTATTGTCCTTCATACAACGCGCCGGCCTGGAACATCGGATAGATAAAGTCCTGCGCGAACTCGTCGCGCAGGTCGTCGATATATACTTTCGATGCGCCGGTCGCCAGCGCCTTGGCCTCCAAGCCGTCGAGTTCGTCCTTCTGGCCGATGTCCGCGGTGAATGCGATGATTTCCGCATCATACGTTTCCTTCAGCCATTTTAAAATAACGGACGTGTCAAGACCGCCCGAGTATGCCAGTACGATTTTTTCCTTCGCCATCGATTCTCTTGCTCCTTGTAAGAAAGATGTCGGCTCAATGCCGCTGAATATATTAGCATAAACGCTGCCATGAAGGCGCGATCGTTACATTATCGCTGCCATTATCGCTTTCTGTGCGTGCAGGCGGTTTTCCGCCTGATCGAAAATGATCGAGTGGTTACCGTCGATGATCCCCTCGCTCACTTCTTCGCCGCGATGCGCAGGCAGGCAGTGCATGAACAGGAAGTCGCTCTTCGCATATTTGACCAGCTCTTCGTTAACCTGATAGTCCGCAAAGGCGATCTCGCGTTCCTTCTGCTCCGCTTCAAAGCCCATGCTCGCCCAGACATCCGTGTAGATGATATCTGCATCGGCAACCGCTTCTTTCGGGTCGCGGCAAATATGGATGCGCGAGCCGGTGACGGACGCGTTATCCTTCGTCAGGCGCACGATTTCCTCATCCGGATCGTAACCTTCAGGCGTCGCTACGGACATGTGCATGCCCAGCTTCGCCGCGCCCATCAGCAGGGAGTGGACCATGTTGTTCCCGTCTCCGATGTAGGCGATTTTCAGCCCCTCGAGGCGGCCTTTATGCTCAAGCACCGTCTGATAATCGGCGAGCGCCTGGCACGGGTGGGATGCATCGGTCAGTCCGTTAATCACCGGTATAGTCGCTCCGCGCGCCAGCTCGATCACGGTACGGTGAGCGAATGTGCGGATCATAATGCCGTCAAGGTAACGGGAAAGCGTCTGCGCCGTATCCGATACCGTTTCGCCGCGGCCGATTTGCAAATCGTTGCGGCTTAAGAACAGAGCATGGCCGCCCAGCTGGTACATGCCCACTTCGAACGACACCCGGGTGCGGGTGGATGATTTTTCAAAAATCATGCCGAGCGTTTTGCCCTGCAGCGGATGGTAGATTTCACCCGCCTTTTGCTTCTTTTTAAGTTCGATGGCAAGGTCGACCAGGTAACGCACTTCCGCCGGCTCATAGTCGGCAAGAGCGATAAAGTCGCGCCCTTTGAGATTCACGGCCAGCTCTTGATTTATTGCTTGCTGCATGGATTGTTCTCCCCTCTCTTACTGGAATTATGCCGTCTCACCGATTACTCCTTAATAATGGAGGCAAGGGTCGCAACCGCTTGGTCGATTTCCTCGCGCGTGACAAGCAGGTTCGGTAACAGACGAATGACGTTCGGCCCCGCACTTACAACCAACAGGCCGCGATTCTGTCCTTCTGCGATTATATTAGCGACGGGCTGAGCACATACGATACCGACCATCAGTCCCTTGCCCCGAATTTCCTGGACCAGGGGATTTCCGGCCAGCTTTTCGCGAAGCTGCCCCATTAAGTATTCGCCGTTCTCTGCTGCGCGTTCCGGCAGCTTCCCGCCAACGATCGTCTCGACGGTCGCCTTCACCACTGCGGCAGCGATCGGTGTGCCGCCGAATGTCGAGCCGTGACTTCCCGGGCTGAACGCCTCTATCAGATGTTCTTTTGCAAGCATTGCGCCTACGGGGAAGCCGCTTCCGAGCGCTTTGGCGAGTGTGAAAATATCGGGCTCGATACCGTAGTGTTCAAATGCGAACAGCTTGCCCGTACGCCCCATTCCCGTCTGAATTTCATCAATAATCAGAAGCAGACCCTGTTCTTTGCAAAGCTTGGCGATGTGGCGGACAAAACCGGGATCGACCGGAATCACGCCTCCTTCGGCCTGAACCATCTCCAGCATGATCGCCGCCGTCTTATCCGAGACAGCCGATTCAAGCGCTTCTATGTCATGCAGCGGAATATAAGTGAAGCCTTCCGGCAGCGGGCCGAAACCTTCCTTGACCTTCTCCTGTCCGGTTGCCGTGAGCGTGGCTAGTGTCCGGCCGTGGAAAGATTGCGCGAATGTAATGATTTCGCAGCGTCCGTTACCCTTTACCTTCTGATGATAACGGCGGGCCAGCTTGATCGCCGCTTCGTTTGCTTCCGCGCCTGAATTGCAGAAGAATACCGCATCCGCACAGCTGTTATCGGTTAACAGCCTCGCCGCTTCCTCCTGGTTCGGAATGTGGAACAGATTCGATACGTGCCAAAGCTCGTCAAGCTGCTTCACCAGTGCTTCCTTCACACCTTGAGGCGCATGGCCCAGATTGGTTACGGCGAGCCCGCACATAAAGTCCAAATATTTATTGCCTTTATCGTCCCAAAGCCAGCTGCCCTCGCCTTTAGCAAGCGCAATCGGATACCTGGCATACGTGGGGAAAAGCGAGCTGCCGCCGCTCACTGCCGTTCCGCTTGACACTGGAGTTCCGTCCGCCACTGCTGCTGCCGCCGTTTTGTTCAAATCGCTCATTACCCGGTTCACCTCTTTTATGGATTGTTTCTATAAGTGCCTGGCTTGCACGATTCGGGTGCCGATGCCGCTCTCAAGAACAGCTTTGCTGAGCACGCCCGGTTCGTCGCCGTTAACAATAATAACCTCGCGTACGCGCCCTTGAATACATTGAATCGCGGCCCGAACCTTAGGGATCATTCCACCGTAAATTTCGCCGCTTGCAATCATTGCTTCAATCTCTTCAATGGTTACCGTAGGCAGCACCCGTTTCTCGCCGCCGACGGTCCCAAGAATGCCCGGGACATCGGTGACCACGATCATCCGCTCGACGCCGAGATGCGATGCGACGGCACCTGCCGCCGTGTCCGCATTAATATTGTATCGTTGACCCGCTTCGTCGATACCGATCGGGGCGATAACCGGTATGTACCCCATACCCATAACACCTTCAATCACCTCGGCATTGACGTCCGTGACATCGCCGACAAAACCGATTTCAGCTGCGTTCGCCACAGGCTTTGCCTTGATGAGCTGTCCGTCGACACCGGAGAGGCCCAGAGATTTTGCGCCGCTCTGCTGGATTTTGCGGACGATCTCCTTATTGATGCGCCCGGCAAGCACCATCTCGACAACATCCAATACTTCATCGCTAGTCTTGCGGAGGCCGTTTACAAACTCGCTCTCGATGCCGAGCTTAGCCAGCGTCTCCGAGATCGCCGGTCCACCGCCATGCACGATGACGGGCTTGACGCCCCGCTCCTGCAGCCCGCGCAGATCGTCAAAAAATGAATCCGGCAGCGCTGCA
The DNA here is from genome assembly GCF_019550795.1 of Paenibacillus sp. sptzw28. Lineage (NCBI taxonomy): Bacteria > Bacillati > Bacillota > Bacilli > Caryophanales > Paenibacillaceae > Paenibacillus > Paenibacillus sp. sptzw28. The sequence goes on along the minus strand of NZ_CP080545.1, from coordinate 780,109 downwards.
AGCGTGCTGCCGCCGCACTTCATCACAAACCGCTGTTCCACCATGTTCCCGTCCGTCCCCTTCGTAATAACAATCATCTATAGTCTGCCTAACCGATGCCGCGAGTGTTATACACGTTAAATACCCGCTGCGGGCAGAGTTCGATCAGCTATCAGGTTCGATATGCCGCATTAATACGGACATAATCGTAAGTAAGATCGCAGCCCCAGGCGGTTGCCGCGCCTTCGGCCATATGAAGGTCGACATGAATGACGACCGTGTCGCCTTTCAAATATTCAAGCGCCGCTTCCTCATCAAATGCGACAGGCCGCGATGCCTCAAGCGTTACAATGCCGCCCAGCCGGATATCGACAGTCTCAGGATCAACCGGCTGACCGGCGCGTCCGACTGCCGCGATAATCCGGCCCCAGTTGGCGTCCGCGCCGAATACTGCCGACTTGACGAGCGAGGAGCCGATAACAGTCTTCGCGATAGCCTGGGCCGCTTCATCCGATACCGCCCCGCGAACCTGTACTTCAATTAGCTTGGTCGCGCCTTCGCCGTCGCGGGCGATTGCTTTGGCAAGCACCTCGCATACATATGTGAGGGCATCAGCGAAAGCCGCCCAATCCGGATGGCGTTCATCCAGCTCGCGGTTGCCCGCAAGCCCGCTCGCCATGGCTACAAGCATGTCATTGGTGCTCGTGTCGCCGTCAACCGTAATCATATTAAAAGTGAGGTCCGTCGCCCGGCGCAGCAGCTTCTGCAATGCTTCGCTGCCGATTGCCGCGTCCGTAGTGACGAAGCCCAGCATAGTGGCCATATTGGGATGAATCATGCCCGAGCCTTTGGATGCGCCTGCCACATGAACAAGCCGGCCGTCAACTTCAACGGAAACGCACACTTCTTTCTTGACCAGATCCGTCGTCAGAATCGCCTGGCAGAAATCATCGCCCGCTTCATAAGTTGCCGCAAGCCTCGCCGGAAGCTCGGCAATACCGCTCCGCACGCAGTCCATCTTAAGCAGCTCTCCGATAACGCCTGTGGAGGCTACTGCGACGTGCTCCGCCGGAACGCCGATCGCCTCAGCGAATTTGCCGCGCATTTCATAGGCGTCGGCCTCGCCCTGTTTTCCCGTGCAGGCATTGGCGTTGCCGCTGTTCACGATAACCGCGCGCAGTACTCCGCCTGCGCCGATGCTCTCGCGCGTCACCTGGATCGGCGCTGCCTGGAAGACGTTCGTCGTGTAGACGCCTGCCGCTGCCGCCGGCACGTCACATACAATTGCGCCGAGATCGTGACGCGTTGTTTTTTTCAATCCGCAGTGCAAGCCGCCGGCCTTAAATCCCTTTGGGGTTGTGACCGAGCCGTCCGGCACGACCGTGAAAGCCGCTTCTGATTTCCCCTGTCCCATTGTTCGATCGAGTCTCCTTCAACTGAATTGCAAACTGATTTTACGGATAAACGGGTACGAACCGGAGTCCGAGCGTCTCATCCCAGCCCATCATGAGATTCAAATTCTGCACGGCCTGCCCTGCCGCGCCCTTGACCAGATTGTCGATAACCGACACGATTGTCACGCGTCCGGTCCGTTCGTCGACGGCAAAGCCGATATCACAATAATTCGACCCCCACACTTCCTTCGTAGCAGGCCAGGTGTCCTGCTTGCGAATACGTACGAAAGGGCGTCCTTCATAATAATTGCGGTATAAGGAAATAAAGTCCTCTGCGCTTCGACCGTCTTTGATAGTCGCGTACATCGTGCTCATGATACCCCTGGTCATTGGAACCAAATGCGTTGTAAAAGTGGTTACGACAGGATGGCCGGCTGCGCTTGACAGCACCTGCTCGATTTCCGGTATATGCTGGTGTTTATTGAGCTTATAAGCCTTGAAATTTTCGTTGATTTCGGGATAGTGATAACCAAGGCTTGCACCGCGGCCTGCACCGGATACGCCCGATTTGGCATCGATGATGATCGTAGACGGGTCAATGTATCCCGCTTCGACCGCCGGAACGAGTCCCAGCAGCGTCGCCGTCGGGTAACAGCCCGGGTTCGAAACAAAATCGGCGCCCAATACCGCATCCCCGTAAACCTCGGCAAGTCCGTATACCGCTCGGTCAAGATATTGCTGGTGCGCCGGTTCCTTCTTGTACCAGGTTTCGTACTGCTCGCGCGACCTGAGCCGGTGATCGCCGGATATATCGATGACCTTCAACCCCGCTTCAAGCAGCGAGGGCGAAAGTTTGGCCGCAATGCCGGCCGGTGTCGCTATAAAAACAACATCCGCTTTGCTCTTGATAAGCGCCGGATCGACGTCATCGAGCAAATCGGTGCGAATTTCAGTTAAATGCGGATATCCTTCAGCAATCGGCGCTCCTGCGCTGGACGATGAAATAACCGACGTCACTTCAGCCTGCGGGTGACTTGCGAGCAGCCGGATCAGCTCTACGCCTCCGTATCCGGTCGATCCGATAATCGCTGCTTTCAATTTAGTACTCATGCTATTTCGCTCCCATCCGTCTTACTTCCTAACTATCCATTTTACACGAACCGGCGGACAGAGGAAATAGCCTATGTTTTGTATTATTATACATAGTAATTTATTTAAATACAACGAAAAAATGAAGTTCCGGTTATATCCTTACGGCAGGTTAAACCCTTCGCCAAGCACCTCCGCCGTATCGCTTATGATGACAAAAGCACCCGCGTCCGCCGCACGCACCAGCTGTTTCAGCTTCGACACTTCTCCTCTCCCGACCACTACCATCAGCACAGCTCGCTCTTCTCCCGTAAAACCGCCGCGGCCGTCGAGTCTGGTCAGCCCCCGGTCCAAATCGTGCAGCACCACCTGTGCAATCGCATCCGGACGGTCTGTAATAATAAAGGCCACTTTGGAAATCGATAAGCCCGATTGGACAAAATCGATAGTCTTCGTCGTTACGAATAACCCTACGAGCGCATAAAGCGCATTCTCCGGCGCAATCAGCAAGCCGGCCGCCGCGATAACGAGGCCGTCGAAGCAGGCGACGGCAAGGCCCAGACGGATGCCGGTAAAACGGTGAAGCAGCTGCGCGGCAAGGTCGAGTCCTCCCGTAGAGCCCTGGCCCCGGAACACAAGGCCAAGCCCGGCTCCGACGCCGATCCCCCCATAGATGGCGGCGAGCATCGCGTTGTTCGTCGGCGGGGGCCACTGTGACGTGAGCAAAACAAATAGAGGCAGCACGAATGAGCCAAGCGCCGTCTTGAGTGCGAAACGCTTGCCAAGCAGCCATAGCCCGAGAACAAATAAAGGCACATTGAGCCCCCACTGAGTGAATGCAGGCGGAATGCCGGTAAGCCTGTTCACCAGAATGGATATTCCGGACACGCCGCCGGAGGCGATTCCAAGCGGTACGAGGAAGAGATTGAAGCTCAAAGCGATCAGCAGCGAACCTGACAACAGCAGAAGTACATTAATAGCCGCCCGAGACCGGGGGCCGAGCGGACTTCCGCCTGCCCGTCTGCGGCGCCTGGTGCGTTCCAAGATTGCCGCTTCTCGGGCAGCCTCGCTGTGTTCACTCACCATGTCGTTCTCTCCTTTCCATCCTTCCGCGCTCATAAGATTTCTCCTCGGCTGACGGACCCATACTGAATATAAATATAAAAAAAAGCTCCTACATCTTATCAGTGTAGGAACTCTTTGCCCTGCCTATGCATGCGCTTATCATCTTAGCTATTCATGGCGAATTTGACTGCGCAAATATCCGTCGATGAAGGCATCAAGGTCGCCGTCCATAACCGCTCCGACGTTGCCGGTTTCAACCGCTGTGCGATGATCCTTGACCATGCTGTACGGATGGAATACATACGAGCGGATTTGACTGCCCCATGCGATGTCGGACTGCTCGCCGCGGATTTCCGCCAGATGCTTCTGCTGCTCTTCGATCTTGCGCTCATAAAGCTTGGAACGAAGCATTTGCATTGCACGCTCGCGGTTCTGGATCTGCGAGCGCTGTGTCTGACATGCGACCACGATGCCCGACGGGATATGCGTGATCCGGATGGCCGATTCCGTCTTGTTGACGTGCTGTCCGCCCGCACCGCTAGAGCGGTACGTATCCACCTTGAGGTCCTCGGACCGAATATCGATCTCGATATCGTCGGATATCTCCGGCATAACGTCACAGGAAGCGAATGAAGTGTGCCGGCGCCCGGAGGCATCGAACGGCGAAATTCGAACGAGGCGATGAACGCCTTTCTCAGCCTTCAGATAGCCGTAGGCGTTGTACCCTTTTATCGAAATCGTAACGCTCTTGATGCCCGCTTCATCGCCAGGCAAATAATCAAGCACCTCGACCTTGAAGCCCCGCTTCTCAGCCCAGCGCGTGTACATCCGGTAGAGCATCTGGCCCCAATCCTGAGACTCCGTGCCGCCCGCCCCCGGGTGCAGCTCGAGAATGGCGTTAAGCTTATCGTAAGGCTCGCTGAGCAGCAGCTGCAGCTCGAACTCGTTTACCTTACCAACAAGCTGCGCTACGCTTTTGGCGATTTCGGCCTCAAGCGATTCGTCGTCGCCTTCTTCCTCCGCCAGCTCAAGCATCGTCTCGAGGTCTTCCTTCTCGCCGTTCATTCGCTCATACTGCTCAACGACGGACTTGACTGCATTCAGCTCTGCGATCGTGCTCTGCGCCCTGTCGTTATCGTCCCAGAAATCGGGCGCCGTCATCTTCTCTTCGTAGTTGGCAATCAGCTCTTGCTTGATGTCGAGGTCAAAGAGACCCCCTAAGTTCTTGGAGCCGCTTCGCCACTTCACGCAGGTCTTGCTTGACCGTTATATCTATCATGACTGTCGCTTCACCTCAAAATATAGTTCTGCCCTACCCTATGCGCAGGGCGGCATTATTGACCGTGGCACTGCTTGTATTTCTTGCCGCTTCCGCAAGGGCACGGATCATTACGCCCGACGCGCTCTTCCTTCTTCATCGGACGTTTGACCTGGGGCTCGCTGCTTCCGCCGGTTTCCGTCTGTCCTTTGGCGACTTCCTGACGCTCGAGATTGCTCTCGACATGTGCCTTCATAATATACTTGGTGACTTCCTCCTGAATATGTTCGACCATTTCCTTGAACATTTCGAAGCCTTCAAATTGATATTCGCGCAGTGGATCGGTGCCGCCGTATGCGCGCAAATGAATCCCTTGACGAAGCTGATCCATTGCATCGATATGATCCATCCACTTGCTGTCCACAGCCCGCAGCACAACGACTTTCTCGAATTCGCGCATCGTTTCCATGCCGATCTCTTCCTCGCGCCGGTTATAAAGCTTAAGGACCTGTTCATTCAGGAATTCAATAATTTCCTCTTTCTCTTTGCCCCACAGATCGTCCTTCGTAATCATTCCCTCGTACAGGAATGTGCCCTGGGCATAATCGACGATTTCCTGAAGCTCCCAGTTCTCGGGCACATCGTCGCTTGGACAGTGCGCTTCGACGATCCGATCAATAACCGGATTGATCATCTCAAGCACAATATCGCGAATGTTCTCCGAATAGAGTACTTCCCGGCGCTGCTTGTAGATGATTTCACGCTGCTGGTTCATGACATCGTCATACTGGAGGACAACTTTACGCAGGTCGAAGTTGTTGCCTTCCACGCGTTTCTGAGCCGATTCGATCGCACGCGTGATGAGGCGGCTCTCGATTGGTTGATCCTCCTCAAAACCGAGGCGTTCCATCATACCCATAATGTTTTCCGAACCGAAACGGCGCATCAGCTCATCTTCCAGAGACAAATAAAACTGGGATGAACCAGGGTCGCCTTGACGTCCGGCACGACCGCGCAGCTGATTATCGATCCGGCGGCTCTCATGCCGCTCCGTACCGATAATATGAAGCCCGCCAACGGCCGGAACCTCGCTGCCAAGTATAATGTCAGTACCGCGGCCCGCCATGTTAGTGGCAATCGTGACGGAGCCGGCCTGGCCGGCGCGCGAAATAATTTCCGCTTCCTCGGCATGATATTTGGCGTTAAGCACCTTATGCGTGATGCCGCGTTTCTTCAGCATCTCCGAAAGCCGCTCGGAATTCTCAATAGAGACGGTACCAACCAGAACCGGCTGGTTCTTGCTGTGGCGATCGACAATTTCTTCAACAACCGCTTTAAACTTGCCGGTCTGGGTTTTATAGACTACATCCGCAATATCGTTACGGATCATCTGGCGGTTCGTCGGGACCTGGATTACGTCCAAACCATAGATTTTCTTGAACTCCTCTTCCTCCGTCTTCGCCGTACCGGTCATGCCGGCCAGCTTACGGTACATCCGGAAGTAGTTCTGGAACGTGATCGTTGCGAGCGTCATGCTTTCGTTCTGCACTTTAATCTGCTCTTTGGCTTCGATCGCTTGATGCAGTCCGTCGCTGTAACGTCGGCCGGCCATGAGACGTCCGGTAAACTCATCGACGATGATTACCTCGTCATCCTGAACGACATAATCGACGTCGCGTTTCATAATGGCATGCGCTTTAAGCGCCTGCTGAATGTGATGATTCAGCAGCACGTTCGCATGGTCGAATAAGTTCTCGATACCGAAGGCGCGCTCGGATTTCTCCACGCCTGCATCGGTCAATGTAACAGAGCGCAGCTTCACATCGACCGTGTAATCTTCCTCTTCTTTAAGACGGCTGACAAATCGGTCTGCGGCGAAGTAGAGCTCAGTCGACTTGGCGGCTTGTCCCGATATAATCAGAGGAGTCCGCGCTTCATCGATCAAGATCGAGTCCACTTCATCGATAATGGCAAAATAAAGCGGACGCTGCACCATCTGTTCCTTGTACAGCACCATATTGTCACGCAGGTAGTCGAAGCCGAACTCATTATTGGTGCCGTATGTGATGTCGCATGCGTAAGCCTCCTGCTTCTCCGCATGAGTAAGGCCATGCAGGTTGCAGCCGACTGTCAATCCTAGAAAATTATATAGCTGCCCGAGCTGCTCGCTGTCGCGCATGGCCAAGTAATCATTGACCGTGACGACGTGAACACCCTTGCCGAGCAGCGCATTTAAATAAACCGGCAGCGTGGCTACGAGCGTTTTGCCTTCCCCGGTTTTCATTTCAGATATTTTGCCGTCATGAAGTACCATGCCGCCGATGAGTTGAACGTCATAATGACGTTTATCGAGTACCCGCTTAGAGGCTTCCCGTACAACGGCGAACGCCTCGATGAGCAGATCTTCGAGTTCCTCGCCTTCTTCGATGCGGGCTTTAAACTCGTCCGTCTTACCTCGAAGCGCTTCATCCGACAGCTGTGAAATTTGCGACTCTAAATCATTAATTTGCTCTACGGTGCGCATGAGACGCTTAATTTCCCGTTCGTTGGCATCTCCGAATATTTTTTTTACAAGTCCGAGCATGGTCTTCCCCTTTCGTTGTTACGCCTCTTTGGATAAATTGTAACAGTTTGCGGCACTTCCCGCAATGCGAGTATAGAGTCAACCTCAATATCCATGCCCTTCATCCTTTCATTGGAAAAGGGCAGCGCTCCCGATGGAAGCCTGCCCTTATATAATCTTTTAAGTAAGTAAGATTTCAAGTTTGTTCTATGAGACCGTATTTGCCATCGCTTCGTTTATATACGACATTCACTTCACTGGTTGCCGAGTTTGCAAACATAAAGAACGAATGACCGACCATATTCATTTGGAGGATTGCTTCTTCGACGTCCATCGGTTTAAGCGTAAACCGCTTGGTCCGCACGACTTCCAAGTCATCTTCTTCATCAAGCACCCTCACAGGCGCGCTGTCGTCCTTGAACAAGGTTCTGATACCGCTTTCATTGCGGAACTTTCGGTTCACTTTAGTTTTATGTTTACGGATCTGCCGCTCCAGTTTATCCACGACAAGGTCGATGGAAGCGTACATGTCATCCTTCTTCTCTTCCGCCCTGAGCATAACACCCGGAAGCGGAATGGTTACTTCCACTGCATGCTTGCCTTTGGTGACGGAAAGGGTAACGGTTGTTTCGGAGGTGTTAATCGGTGCTTCAAAATACCTTTCCAGGCGGCTTAATTTCTTCTCGACATAATCGCGCAGGGCGTCTGTCACTTGAATGTGTTGACCTCGAACGTTGTATTTCATGGGGCACTCCTCCTTTACATACTCTTAGTATATCACACCCTCCGCCCCAATCTCAAAAGCATTTTCTGTTTTTTTTGAATTATTTGAAAATTAAATTGTCGATAGAAGGCGGTACCCGGAGAACAATAAAAAGCCCTGGTTTCCCAGGGCTGCTGTGTGCGTGTCTTGGTTAAGCGCGAACCATCTATGGTGTGGCCGCTTAACAGCCAGATGATTACAATTTGATTACGTTGGCAGCTTGTGGACCGCGTGCGCCTTCCACGATGTCGAATTCAACCGATTGGCCTTCCTCGAGCGTTTTGAAACCTTCGGATTGGATTGCGGAGAAATGAACAAATACGTCGCCGCCTTGCTCAGTCTCGATGAATCCATAACCCTTTTCAGCGTTAAACCATTTCACTTTACCTTGCATTCAGAACATTCCCTTCATCTTCAAATAGCTGCGAGATCACAAAGCGTGGCCCACAAAAGGAATATACCACCGTTGTAACACAATTGTCAACGTTAAATTGTAAGCGAATACATTTGCGTCATTACGCCGAACTGTTATTATCAGCCCTAAATGAAGAAGTACAATGCACAACCCTCCTTTTGACAAATCAGTTCATATCTTGCTGCCGCTCGAATGTGATCAAATATTCTGAAAGGCCGCAGGCTGGAGCCTTAATTTGCTGTAGACTGTGATCTTAATTTGTTCGTAAATGGCTATACAAAATGAAGAGACATGACGATATATAAATAATGGCCAACTGTCGGCGTTGACGAAAAATAATTACAAGGGGATGCTACTTAGATGAGTACAACCAAAATGACCACTCTCATACCCCAATACATGAATTCATTTTCATGCATCGGATCCGCATGTGAAGACACCTGCTGCGCAGGTTGGCAGGTTACGATCGATAAATCCACATATAAGAAATATGGCCGAGTGCGCGATAAGGAATTGTCCCCCCTATTAAATAAGAAGGTCAAGAAAAAGAACGTCGACGTAAGCCCCGAAAATTATGCAAGCATGGAACTGGACTCCAAAATGCAGTGCTCTTTTCTCTCCGAACAGAATTTGTGCCGGATACAACAAAAATTAGGTGAGAGTTTCCTCTCACATGTTTGCGCCACCTATCCCAGAACTTCGAATCTGGTAAATAACATACTCGAGACATCCGCAACGATGTCATGCCCGGAAATTGCCCGTCTTGCATTGTTAAACCCCAATAAAATGGAATTTGACATGAAGGAAGAATCGATTCATATACGCAACATGGTCATTAATCGGCTACAAACCGATACCGAAATTAATGATATTAACAAATATTTCTGGGAATTACGCTCTTTTTCTATCGACGTTCTACAAAATCGTACTTATTATTTGTGGGAAAGATTAATTATTTTGGGAGTGTTCTATCAGAAATTGGAGCAATACTTGCAAGACGGAATGCTCGATGAGATTCCACACTTAATTTCAATGTATATGTCGAATTTAGGAGAGGGAAGATTAAAAGAAGGGCTAGACAAATTACCGACCCAATATACATTCCAGTTAAAAGTAATAAAAGAAATTATTGATAAGCATTTTCTTCATACCATTAACAATCAGCGATACTTGGAATGCTTTAACGAAACCCTGCAAGGGCTGCAGTATTCGGATGATTGCGAGTTCGATGAAATTTCGGTTCATTATGATGAAGCCTATAACGATTATTACTTGCCTTTTATTAAAGATCATGAATATATCCTGGAAAATTATTTGGTTAATTACGTTTATAAAAACCTGTTTCCCGTTGCCCGCGGCAACAATTTATTCGAGGAATATGTGATGCTTATTGTACATTATTCTATGATCAAAATGCATCTTATCGGGATGGCCGGTTTTCGAAAAAACGAATTCAAACTGGAGCATGTAATAAAAATGATTCAATCCTATTCCAAGACCATTGAACACAACCCATCCTACTTACAGGCGGTTATTCAATTATTGAATCACAATGGTATAAATACAATGACTCATATGGCTGTATTGATTAAAAATTAGGCTGTTCATATCTCTTGGTCCAGAATGGAGTTCGTCGGAGCTGGAATGAGGTTGTTATATAACTAAAGAAATCGCCTGGTTATGACGATAATAATAGTAATATATCCGCATTCATAATAAGGAGGTTATTGCTTTATGGTCATGAGATTGGCAGGATTAGGCTCAGGACTCGATGTTGACAGTATGGTAGCTAAGCTTATGCAGGCCGAGCGGGCCCCACTGGACAAGCTGAGCCAAAAAAATCAGCAGCTAACGTGGAAGTCACAAGCCTATCGGGATATAAATGTCAAACTGGCGGCTTTTCGCGATTCCTTATCCGCCCTCCGTTTTGGAAGCACTTGGGCAAACACTACTTCAACTTCTTCGGATTCAACGAAGGTAGAAGTTTCGTCCGTCGGGACTGCAGCAGCGGGAACTCACAAAATTATTGTAACAAAATTAGCGCAGGGAGCTTCTACGTCAAGCGGGAACGTGACCAGTTCCGCCTCGCTGAATGGTTCGACGGCACTTACTTCAGGGGCGTCGATCAGTGCAGCCGGCAAGAACAACGTTTTTAGCGTATCCCTCAATGGAACGACCAAGACAGTGACAATAGCAGATGGCAATTATGACAAGGCCGGGCTGGTAAGTGCTATTCAATCGGCTGTGGATCAAAGCTTTGGCGCAAACCAAATTCAAGTCGGTACAAATGGTGACGATACCTTAAATTTTACCCCATTGGGAGATCCCAATTATCTGCCGCAGTTAAAAATCAACACCGTAACCGGATATACGACAGTATCGGATTTAGGTTTTACTGATAATCAATCATTTAAATTCGACAATAGTGCGGTTCTTAGCACACAAGCTTCTAAATTATCCGGCGCATTAACCGCAACCTCCTTTGTCATTAACGGACAGACGATCAATATTACTAATACAGACTCCTTAGACTCCATAATGTCCAAAGTTAATAATTCCGCTGCGGGAGTCAACATGTATTATGATTCCATAACGGACAAGATCAGCGTTACAAGTAAAACTACCGGAGACACTGCAAAAATCATTTATGGTGCAGACGCTTCAACTACCAATTTCCTGAATACATTCCAGTTAAATACCGCTATCACCCAGGGGAGCAACGCACAGGTAAACATTGACGGTGTGGATGGTACTTATGCTTCAAATCAGATTACTTCGAACGGGGTCACTTATACGCTGCGGAACGTGACGGATCCAGTTAATGGCGTGACCGTGAATGTCAATCAGGACACGGATGCGATCTATAATTCAATCTCAGACTTTGTAACGAAATACAATGACCTGCTCGGGAGTATAAATACGAAGTTACGAGAGAGCGTATTTAGAGACTATCAACCTTTAACTGATGAGCAGAAAAAAGCGATGTCCGAAACGGATATAACGAATTGGGAGAATAAAGCGAAAAGCGGATTACTTCATAATGATCAAACACTGGCTCAGCTCCGTAACAGCTTGCGGGGAAGCGCTTATTCAACAATTACTACCCTTCCCAGCAACTTAAACTCGTTATACGATGTTGGAATAACTACTAAGCCTTATATTCTCAATGATTCCGAAAATGCGGGTAAACTTGAAATTGACAGCGCCAGACTCAAAGATGCCATATCCAAGGACCCGCAGGGAGTAATCAAGATTTTCACAAACCAAATGTCCTCGGGCGGCGCCCAATCCGACAAGGGCGTGCTGCAGCAATTCTATGAAAGTGCAAACAATACAATCAGCAGCATCATAAACACAGCCGGCACTGCAAATGATTCGTTTTCCAATGTAACGAATACTCTGGGTAAGCAGGTTTACGACATTAATTATAAAATTGTTGACCTGCAGGACAAGCTCGATCAAAAGGAAAATTATTATTACAGCATGTTTTCTAAAATGGACACCGCAATTGCCAATAGCAATGCGCAGATTTCGTGGCTGCAGGGTCAACTGCAATAATCGGATAAACATAAAACGACCCGTAAACCATACCAGGTAACGGGTCGTTTTATTGGTGTTTGTCTAAAAAATATCCTTCAGCTTGAATATACGTATTTTGATATTTCCCTCTGATAAAACCCGCTCTTTTTAACTCCTTCAAACTATCATTCATTTCTACCTGGAAAGATTCCAGCTTAACTTTAATCTGCTCCTCTAATTCCAGGCAGCCGCTGACAGTTCGCTTTAAATGCCCCGGTAAGGCACTTGTCCATACGCTTGCGATATGATCTCTAAGAACTTGCTGCTGGAGCTGCAGCAGCTCTAACTTCTCAACAGCTCCTTCTTCCTGAAGGTTAAGGAGTAATATTTCTTCCGCGGTCTCTTTTAGTTGATTTAAGCAAGTTTCCAATTGCAGAGTCATAATGTGTTTACCTGCAAGCCTGATTTGACCTGTTTTAAAGCCTGCACCCACGTATCCCTTAATTCTATCAATAAATTGATGCACTCTTGAATATGGTCCTTATTCATACCTATATTTGCTTCCATTAAAGTCTCCTTAATAAAAGCGTAAAGACTGAACAAATTCGCTGACAGCTCGTATTCCATATTCAGCGTGATTTGAAGTTCTTCGACGATATCGATAGCACGTTGTATGTTGGTGTTCTTTGCCTCGAATTCCCGTCTTTCGATATTTATCATGCTTTGTTTCATAAATTTAAGACAACCATTGTAAAGCATTAAGGTGAGTTCCCCGGGATGAGCCGTTGTAGCTTGAGTCTTCATGTATACATTCTGTGCCTGTGTGCTCATTCTTTATTACCTCTTTTCATCAATTATAGCCCCATTGATTTCCTGCAGCTTGTCGAGGAGATCCAACACTTTCTCAGAAGGGAATTCTCTAATAACTTCTTTAGTCTCGGAATTCACTATTTTAATGACTATATCCCCATAAGGCTTATGAACGCTGAATTCGGCATGCTTAGGTGTACCGGAAATCATCTTATTAGCTCGTTCAACCGCTCTCATAACCGCCTTCTCCGATACTGATAGCTCAAAATTTTCTTTATCCGAGATATCAGCAGAGGATTTAATCTGCTTGTCGTTATTGGTCGGTGTTGTTAAAGTGTTTAATTCCGTCGGCTTAACGGAACTGCTATAAAAAACTGGTGGATTTGTAGCACTGATATCCATACACGACTGCCTCCCAATTTAAACTTATAACTATTATATCGTGAGAATTCGGTAATTTTTGAAGAGCAAGGTGATAGTTTTATCAATTTTTCAAATATCTTATTTAAAAAGCCGTTTTCCCTACGAATGTAGAAAAAACGGCTTTTTTTAGTTGTTTTTTAAAACCCCAACTATGCCTGTCTATTATCTTAACGAAGCAATTGCAGAACGCCTTGAGGAGCTTGGTTAGCTTGTGCCAGCATAGCCGTTGCTGCTTGTTGGAGAATGTTAAACTTGGTGTAGGTCATCATTTCTTTCGCCATATCAGTATCGCGGATACGGGATTCGGCAGCTTGCAGGTTCTCTGTTGTTGCTCCCAGGTTGTTGATTGTGTGCTCTAAGGAGTTTTGTTGAGCACCATAAGTTGCGCGCTGCAAGTTCACTTCATCGATTGCTGTTTCGATGTTAGCTGTAGTAGATGCACTTGTTAATGCTTTAGTGTTAGTCAGTACAGCGGCAGCTACAGTTAACTTAGTGCCTTTGTCATCTGTAACGATGTCGGCTGTTGCAGTACCGTCAAGAATTGTTTTGCCGTTGAAGCTTGTGTTGGAGATCGTGTTCGTAATGTTCGTAGCAAGGTTCGTCAATTCAAGGTCGATATTAGCAGTGTCAGCTGCACCGTACGTGCCGTTAGCCTTCTGAACAGTCAGCTCTTTCATGCGAACGAGCATGTCGGAAACTTCGTTCAACGCGCCTTCAGCCGTTTGAATCAAGGAAACGCCGTCTTGGGCATTACGTTGAGCTTGGCCCAAACCGCGAATTTGTCCTCTCATTTTCTCGGAGATTGAAAGACCTGCTGCATCGTCAGCCGCACGGTTGATCCGGAAACCGGAAGACAATTTCTCACTCGATTTACCTTGTTGGGTATTGTTGAAAGTGAGGTTGCGGTGTGCATTCATTGCGTTAAGATTGTGGTTGATAATCATTGATAATTTCCTCCCTGAAAATAAATTTTCCACTTCCCTGTGGAAGAGCTCTCGCTCTTATTAATATTATCGGTTGGAAAGTACCATTATTTAATAGCAGCGTAGACCAAATTAAGTATAATTGTTACTTTTTTTCTGGAATATTTTTTATTTGATTCAGACTTAATTTGGATGCGACCGCTTCTTGATTGGTTTGCTGAACTTCTTCATATACTTCTTTGCGAAAGATGGAAATTTCCTCCGGTGCGCGGATTCCGATTTTTATTTGATCCCCGTCAACGGCTGAAATAAGAATTTCAATGTTATTATTGATGATTATAGATTGTCCTTTTTTACGAGTTAAGATCAGCATTTACTTCCCCCGCTTTCCGCCTTCTCTTCATGAAATAGCGGTTCTTTTGTTCTGTGCTTATATTCCGGAGGGAGTATAATTTGGCGTCCGTCTCCAGTCGTCATATTAATGATGAGCGGTGCCATTAGATTTATGGTTGACTTAATGAATGGCTCCCGCACCGTCATAATAGCAAGAACGGTGACTTCCTCGGACGACTGCAGCTTTAGTTGATGCTTCGTTTTCTCTTCAATTTCGAATTTATATTCAGAATAAAAATAAAACGGATTTGCCACCAAAAAACCTACATTCTCATTTTCCACACTTTGAAGAAAGCCGAACTGACTATTCTCTTCTGCTATTGTAAAAAGGAACTCATTGAAATCTTCAAATCCAAGTACGCTTCCGTTAAACTGAAATACTTTATTATGGAGAAAACCGAGCAAGCTTCCCACCTCCGATTATGTTGACAAAATACATAATGCTATAGCAAGCGCTATAGCATTCGTTCATTTATAATAATCGTAATTACTGACTTGAATGTCGATGGAGTTCATTTGCTTGATATATATGTCGACAACACCCGGGTTGTATTGGATCTCCGGTTTATGCGGAGTGTACTCAATCCGGGCTTGTTGCGGTTCAATGCGTATTTCAGGTTCATGCGGCTCGTAACTGACTTTAACATTATCATAAGCCGGCTGTCCTGTATATTGTAACGTACTATGGTTGTTCATAAAGCGTTCCTTTGCTATCTCTGAAATTGCATTATCCGGATTCGTGATTTGCGCCATCCGGCTGCCCTCCTGGGCCGTTCTCGCAATAGCTTGAAGAACAATACTCTTTGTCTGACTGTATATCATGTTCATCCATTCCAGGTGGTTGCCGTGTCCTAAAGCAGCCCAAGCGGCTGATGAATCAATACGAAGCTCTCCTTGCGGTGACTGAATTTCCATCTTGGCTGAAGGCTGCATGATCGACAGCTCGCCTTTCGGAGAATGAATGTCCTGACTGGCGGAACGGCTTTGAATCCCAAGCTGAGCATATGTCTGATGTATAGAAAGCCGTAATAATTCCATCTGTAATGCCCCGCTTTCGATTCATTACCTTAAGTAGTCCAATAAACTGGGCTGGATCACTTTCGCGCCGACAGATAGCGACGCTTGATAAACGCTTTGCTCTGTTTGCAGCTTCGTAATGGTTTCCGCTATATCGGCATCCTCGGTCTTCGAATCTAACTCCGTCAAATTTATATCCAAGTCTTTAATACGGGAATCTATCAAATCGATGCGGTTGGATCTGGCGCCTACATCGGCCCGTACACCCAAGAAGGTGTCAAATCGGGTCTGCAGCTTTGACATCAAGCCTTGGGCGGTAGTTTGATCGCCGTTATCAAACGATTGCTGAAGCCCTTTGATTACTGCGAATAAGTTGTCAGTGTCGGAAGGCGCTCCGAACACATCATTACCGTTGACATTGACCGGGACTTTAACCCCTGCAGCGAACTGATACACAATTTGCTGATCATCGGTAGATTGCGTGGGTGCCCCAGCTGAAGTATAAGGCTGTTTATCGGTAAATTGCCCGTTGAAAATATATTTGCCGTTCAATTGATCGTTGCCAAGGCTTACTGCTTGCTCATATATTTGGCCGAGCTCCTGGGCGATCGTCTTCATATCTGTTGTTGAGAGCGTGCCGTTCACACCCTGTGTCGTTAACTCATTCGTGCGCTGAAACAGTTCATTAACTTGATTCAGAACCGTATCTGTATGGTCTACGTATGATTTGGCGGCATCGACGTTGCGCTGATACTGATCATTCATCGAAAGCTCGCTCCGGTAACGCAGCGCATAAGTGACGCCGACCGGATCGTCGGAAGGTTTATTGATTTTCTTTCCCGTAGAAAGCTCATTCTGTTGATCCGACATCCTGTTCAAGTTGCGGTTGATGTTCCTCAGTATTTGGGAATGCATCATACTTTGCGTAACCCTAAAAGACATTGAAGCAGCCTCCCCATTAATTAACGGCCGACAGTGCCGGTACCGTTGATCAGTTTATCCAGCATTTCATCGACTGTTGTCATAAATCTTGCAGCGGCACTGTATGCATGTTGGAATTTCACCAGATCAGACATCTCTTCATCCAAAGAGACACCGCTTACGGATTGTCTCTGCCCGTCCACCTGCGCAACCATGTTCTGCTGGTTGTCGAGCTTACGGCTGACGTCGCTCGCCTGTACGCCCATCTGACCCACGATAGATTGAAAATAGTCATCGATCGTGCCATCGGATAAACCGCTCGAACTGGAACCCGCATAAGTGAAAGTCCCACCCTTCAACTGCGACATAAGAATCGCAAGCGTATTATTACCTTTAACCGCAGACTCCGAGCTCCCCGAGCCGGTCGTCCTGAGCGATGTGGCGATCAATCCCGCATCTGATTGGATGGCAGGGTTGAGCCGGATATTCGCTGCTGTTATGGCCGTTCCCGAAGAAACGGTAAAAAACTCGGATCCTGATTTCAGCGGAGTATCGAAGGTATAGCCTAATTGATGAAGCCCGTTGATGCCTTTAACAGTTGTGGTTAAATCCGATGTAAGCGTTCTTGATGGGCCTGTGTAGGTCACACCATTCAGAACCGTTCCTTCCGGCAGCACGGAACCGGCCGGAATGGTAACGGTCACGTCTCCGGTAGCAATTGTATTCGCTACCGTGTCCAGCTGCTTCTGATAATCGCTTACATAAGTTTCTCTGGAGTAAAGCATGCCGTATGCTTCGCCATTATTCAGATCTCCCGATTGAAACGCAGCAGTTAACGCAGCCGCAGATGTAGCGGTAAAGCTCCCACCGGTGACAAGATTGGTTCCGCCCATCGAAATATTGTAGCCTTCCGGCGTATTCGCAACAGTGATATTGACGATTTTGGACAGATTATCGGTTAATAAGTCGCGTTGGTCACGCAGATCGTTTGCATTGTCCCCAAGACTTTCCACACGTTGGATTTCGGCATTCAGACCGGAAATATTCGTCAATATGGAGTTGATTTCATTGGACTTGGTACCGACGTTGGATGTAAGATCAGAGCTCAAATCACTCAGTTGTTTACTCATCTGGTTCAGCGCATCGGTGAGCGCCAGAGCACTCTCCCTTACTACCTTCCGTCCCGTTACGTTCTCCGGGTCTTTACTTAAATCGGACCAGGATTTCCAAAAATTATCCATTACCGTACGCAAACCGCTATCTGACGGTTCGTTCACAATCGCCTGGAGCTTGTCCAGCGTATCGGATTGAACCGTATAACTTCCGAGTGATTTGCTCTCATTCCGGAATTGATCATCTAGAAAGGCCGTCCGAATGCGGGTAATGGATTTTATTTCAACTCCCGTTCCAATTTGGCCGGCTGCCGTCGATTTAGTCAAACCGAGCGGTTCCATTGGTTTGGCAGCGGTCATGCCGACCCTTTGTCGGGAATACCCCTCTGTGTTTGCATTCGAAATGTTATGACCTGCCGTATTCAAAGCGGTCTGTTGCGTGAACAGACTTCGTTTGGCTGTTTCGATCCCGAAAAAAGTGGATGACATTCCTTGACCTCCTGTTAAACTCGAGTATTAAACAGCCCGCTAGGACGCAATCCGTTACCCTTGTTTACTGGATGTTGATAAACAAGATCGTCATAAGGGGTTTCCATTAGAAGATCGATCGAATATTCAATGAACCGCAGCGATTGAGCGATGAGCTGCTGATTCAAGTCATTGACCTTCTTCAGTTCCTCCAGCTTGGCCGATAGCTGCTGCTGAAGTTCCATCAGCTTCAGTTTCTCGTGAGGCTGTGTTGTCGTCCGAATCATATCGCTAAGCTTACCGTTCCTGGTACGGTAACCTAATTTGGAAAAATGGATGTTCGCTTGCGTCGTACGCTGAACTTCCAGCTCTTCCGCACGGTTAAGGAGCTTTCTTTCCTTTAATGTTAGTCCGTTCAACTGCTCCACATCGTTGCAAACGAGCACGGGAGTTTTCTGCTTGGCCGTCTCCAATAACAGTTCATACAGCTCCAGCTGCTGCTGGAGCGTTTCCACAATGGACTCGTTCAACATTACGCTTCACCTGTTCCCATCTCACTTTACTTTAAAAACGGCCAAAGCTTCTCAGCGATTTTGCCGGCGTCGACGTGGTAGGTTCCGGACGCCACTTCCTTCTTCAAATCATTGACGCGGTCCGCTCGTTCTTCTTTCTTCGTTTGGCTGCTGGACAGCATTTCTTGTGCTTCGGCGGAAATATGGACCTGATCGGTCCTTCGTTTGCTGTTTGCAGATGAAGAGCGGGATTCAGTCTGCTTCTGATACGGATTGACGGCACCTATACGCTGCGGTTCATTGATTTTCATACTTTCACCTCTTTTTCGCCCGGTAAGAATACAAGCAAAATTTATCAACGGATTAGTATCACTTATATTCAATAAAAAAAACCGATAACCTTTACAAGTATTATCGGTTTCCTTTTAATAAAATTTTATAGACAGATCATGTCAATGTTGAAAAGGTTCAAGGTTTATCAGTCTTTTTGCCGTTCCTTGATTTGAAACGAACCCGGGGAGGGCCGGCGCTTGTCCGCCTGTTCGCTCGAATTGTTCTTCAGTTGGCCGGTTTCCTTGATCAACCTCGAGCGGCAGCTTTCGCACATCGTGCCTTCGCGTATCGGAATTCCGCATACCTCGCAAGGATAACCTAGATTGGGCGCGCCGACTAGAGAAATCCGGCCTTCACGGATAAATTTTGTAATTAACTTAACGGCAACGCCCGTTTCATCTGATAGCTCCTGCATGGTGGCGCCTTTATTTTTGCGTAAATATTCCGCGCAGCGTGAATATTCCAGATCGATTTCCTTTATACAAGCCGGACAGACGTCCCGAAAATTTTTGGCGTACAATTTTCCGCAGCGTGGACAATTATCGATATTCATGCCCTTTGCCCCTTTCAAGAAACATTTGGATATGCATAATTCTACTTGATTTATCGACAATATTCACCTTTTTTTTCGAAACATAGGTCATGAGCTTCACTCAAGAACGCGCCAAAGTAAGCACATACACCTCCGGAACCAGACCTGTACGAATGCGGTCCACTGAATCTATGATAGCCGATGCACACGCGTTAACGGTGCTTCCCGTCGTGTAAATGTCGTCTACCAGCAGCAGGCGCAGCCTGGGGAGTGAATGCAGGCTCTCAGGCAATGACACTCGGCGGGCATGAACAAATAAGGGTGAGGCAAGCCGGTCGTCCGCCGAAAACAGGTCCCTGGTGTCGCGCAGCCTTGCACCGCGTGTTTTGAAACTTTGTTTATCGCTGTGCCGGGTACGCCTTAATATATCAACGAGAGGCAGTCCGTTCCGATCCGCAATGTATGATGCCATCCGTTCCGCTTGATTGAAACCGCGCTCCTGCAGACGTTCAAGGCTGAGCGGAACAGGTACTACAGCATCGAAAATAAAAGAAGCATCACGCCGGGAAAGCTCGTCCCGCAAATGGCCGAAGGCGTCATCAAGTATAGCTCCAAGCAGCGGGGCCAACGCTTCATGCCCCCGGTATTTGTACAGAGCGAGCCACTCGCGGATAACTGCGTTATAGCGCACGGCGCTTCTATTGCAAATGAAGGCGGTATTATGCCGGCGCGGGCAGTCTGAGCAGGGGTCGGGCCTTCCGCATACGGGACAAGCGATGCGCGTAATCCACGGTATGCTCCCGCAGCAGTCAAGACACAACCCTTCCGGCAAGGGTTTATTGTACGCAAGTGATTGCTGCGGAATCTTACGAAATGCCCGCGCGCAAATAAGGCATGTAATAGGGGCGGGAGAGAGAAGTGCGGCGGCGCTGTGAAGCAAAGAGGGATAGAATCTCTTGACTATTTGTAAAAGTCTCATGGTCACACCCTTCTATTATTGCCGACTAAATAGCCGCATCGTCCGGCGCGCTTGTTCATACCCCGTATTTGCCGAATTGCCGATTGCTGGGCACGGTTGCGGACCGCAGCGCAGAAATACACGTTTCCGGCCGGATCGTCACTGGATCGTCCTGCCCGTCCGGACATCTGTACGAGTGAGGCGTCATCGAACAATTTACTATCGGCATCGAAAATAAATACATCGCTCTTCGGGACGGTTACGCCGCGCTCAAGAATGGTCGTGGTGACCAGCAAACGGATTGTGCAGTCACGGAATTTCAGCACTTTGTCGCCTCGTTCATCATCCTTGGAGGATGTTCCGTCAATGGCAGCGTCAGTAAATATTTCTCTAAGACGCTGCACGAGCGGACCAATCTGACTGATTTTTGGCACGAAAACAAATACCTGCGCTCCTCGGCCTAGGGATGTGCGAATTGCCATAGTCAGACGGCGCGGTAAGTGTTTCTGTTCGAGAAGCCGCTTGACCGGTGGAACCGGCAGTAGAACCGGGACCGGAAGCGGGTGTCGGTGAAATCGGACCGGTACGCGTGCATGCGGAAGCCTCCCCCGTTCCGCCTCCCGCCGCAGTTCTGCAGGGGGCGTGGCCGAGAGCAGTACGTTCACACCACCAGGTGTGCATACATTACCGGCTGCATAGTGCAGTAAAGGGTCGTCGTGATAGGGAAATGCATCTACCTCGTCAATTACAACGAGATCGAAAGCTCTATAAAAACGAAACAGCTGATGCGTCGTTGCCAGCGTGATCTCGCCCTTCTCCCACCGCTGGGGACTGCCGCCGTACAATGTGACCACGGACCGCTGAGGAAACGCCTTGCGAATCCTTGGATTGAGCTCGAGTACAACGTCCCGCCGGGGCGTCGCGATCAATGCCCGCCCTCCCCGATTCAGACATGCTTCAATTAGCGGGAATATCATCTCGGTCTTACCTGCGCCTGTCACTGCCCATAAAAGAAACCGCCGGCAGGAATCAGCGTCTTCTTCGTTGTGGATAGTCTGCCGCTGATGACCTGCGGCTGAATGATTCGGATGAGTGCGGTTTGGAGCGAACCGGTCCGGAAGATGCCGCCTCCACCAGCCGGTTTGTTTCTGCAGGCCATCCGATTCGAGAAATCGGAGCGCACTTGCAGCTGCTGAAGCTTGTGCCGGACTAAGGTTCCACTGAGCCAGCCGGTTTTCGATGATTGCCGAAACGGACTCGGAGTTATCGCCCGATCGCATCGGAGTTTGATTAGACGACGAAGACGGTGCTGCGAGTTGCGGCCGGGTTAGGTCCGACGTGCCGAGGATGAGCAGCCCGCATTCGCGGCTGCGGCCCATAGCGAGGCACGCCTCGCAGTAGGCGCACATGCGCCCGCATGCAGCGCATGGCGTTCGGCGCATGCGCGCCGGGCCGCTGCCGCAGCGCTGGCAGCGGAGAAGCGGGCGCGGCCCGGCGCCGCCGCGAAGCGCACCCCGCCACCGCAGCAGCCTGGGCTGCGGCTGCGGGGCGAGCGCGCCGCCCAGGCGCAGCCGGCCGAGGAGCGCGGCCAGCTGCAGCGCGGGAGCTGCCGCGCTCCAGGGCGGCGGCGCTGCGCCTGCCGCCGCATCCGCGGCGGCGAGCAGGGCGAGCGCTTCGCTGCCGAGCAGCGCCCGGCCCTGCAGGAGCGCGGCGGCGCGGCACGCCTGCACCGCCAGCGCCTGAGCGCCCGCGCGGCCTGCGGCTCCCCCGCACGCGCCTGGCACATGCCCTGCATGTGCCAAAGGCAGCGGCTCCCTTAGCGCGCTTGCCCGCTCCTCTGCCCCATGTACAAGCGCTACCAGGCGCGCTAACTTCTCGCGCGCCTCCTCGCGATCCATTGGCCTCCCGGCAGCAGGCCATCGCTCTGCAACCATTACCGCAAGCCCCAAGGCAATCGGCTGCTCCCGGAATACCAGCTGGGTCACCCGTTCCGTCAGGCCGGGACCAGGCTTGTCCGTGTGGATGCCTGCTCCTGCATCGTACCGGGCAGCCTCGCTATACACGACCTCCCGATAGCCGGCGTCAAGCCAGAAGGCCGAATCAACCTCAGGTGCGATGGACCACGCCGCCCTTGAGCCTCTTTCGGTCAAAATGACATACAGCGTTACTTTCACTTGAAGCTTCCCCCTGTTCGAAAAAACTTAAAATTCCTGAACAAACGCAAAGCACACCCGCAAGCTGTCTCTGGCAGCCATACGGGTGTGCTTCACTCGTCCGATATTAATATGGAGTTTATTATACCTCGACCTCCTTTAAGTTAGCAATGGCCCGGCTCTGACAAGTACCTTGGCTGCAGCCCTTAAAGCGGCAGCTTCGACAAATCCGCCGGTTCTCTCAAATCCACCAAGACCGCGTGCTCGGGTTCGGTTACGATGCCTTCCGCCTGAAGCATCCACATCAAATGCGAAGGCTCCATGATGAATCGGCGGTCCCGTTCCACATCCGTGCTGTCTTCGTCCTCACCTGGCTTTATTCTGCGGCCGCGTCTTCCCCAGCTCGTCAGAAAGCGTTGCCATCTCGCCCAGGCTGAGCTCCTCCGCTCGGGCCGGAACCCGCTTTCACAGTGCGCAGCATTGTTTTCATCCGCTTGAGCGACTACCGGCCGATCGAAGCTCGAATAAGCTTCAGCTCTCCTATGCTCGTCGCTGCTTTTATTTCCAGGCATTAACCCCTCGCCTTCAAACCAGCTCCGCCCGGACATGAACAAGGGTTCGGCTGCGATATTCACGTTCATTCCATATCGGGAGAAATACCTGGCAATACCGATCGTCTCGTCTTCCGATCCGCGGTCGATAACCGTAACCTTCACTTCAGTCCCGGTAAAATGTGAAAAACGGCGGAGCGAACGCATATACCATTCCATCTGCAGCTGCTGGTTGCCCGCTATGAGCACATAATGCTTCACGTCATTCCCGCGTCTCCAGCTGAGTGCGGAAGCGGCATGGACTGCAGCTGCCGCCAAGGCGTAACAACCAACAATCCACAGCAAAACCGGAATCATGGCGGCCACCTCCTTTTTGTGACATCATATGCTGCTGGCAGCCCATGAGTGCCGGAAACGAACGGACGAGTAACGCAAAAAGGGCGCATTTGATGCGCCCATCCCATACGTTTCATTCCATCCTGTTTAACCTCCTCATGGCCGGAAAACGAGAAGCCGCCGGAGAGCATCTCCGGCGGCGGCATTTCATAATTCGTCTATTTCGTTTGATCAAGGATAATTACGCTTGAAGTCTCTGCGTCCCAGACGACCTTTGATTTGAGACTCTCACCGAGGAAACGCATAGGCACGATCACACGGTTATTTTTCATTTGGCCCGCGACATCAAGGGCTACTTGCTTGCCGCCGATGTAGGCGACCTTGCTGCCGAGTACAAGCTTCACTTCCACACCGTCACGTTTAACGATGACTGTCTTGGTCGAAGCTTCCCATACGACTTCCGCTTTTAATGATTCCGCAATCGCGCGGAACGGTACCAGCGTACGCCCTTCTTTCACCACCGGAGGCACGTCGAATTTGGCCGCAACGCCATTAACATAAGTTTTGATGCCTTTTTGCCCCAGCTTTGCTTTCAGCTTACTCAGCTTTTTATACTGTTCGATATTTGTAACATCGCTCTGTACCACCGCCGCTTGAATAACAGCAGCCGCTTCAACCTTGCCTTGCTTCGCGAGGGAATCGGCCAAAGCTTTAAGGTCCGTATCGGCATTCACTTCGATGTTGTATTTCGTTTTGAGCAGCAGGGCGATACGCTCGCCAGCAGGCTTGTCCTTCACATTTTCATAGGCATTGATCAGGCCGTGGGCCCCGTTATGCCCGTATACGGAACCGGTAACCGATTTATCATCATAAACGGATCCTGTAACTGTAGTATCATCTTTCCAATAGACCGATTCCGAAACCGTCCGGCCCGGCTTTTCCTTGTGTTCTTTATTTCCGCCTTGCGCTGCGAATGCCGTGCCGGTCATCATGCTGACGGCGACAACCGCTGTTAGTACTGCAATTTTGCTTTTCATTGTCTGTTACCTCCCAGTAGTTTTAAAGATTGTATTTCGGATATATGCATATAGTTCTAAACAAGCTTCAATTTTGGGTGGGTCGGCGGCTTACGAAACAAAATATATTTATTTCCCCTACTGGGATACTTGGAAAAAACTCGGGCTGCCCGCCCCGCACGCCAACATCTTGGCACTACTGATGCGCAGGAAAAGACCTCCGCCTATAAGCGGAAGCCTTGTCTTTGTTTATGTAATTCAGCAGCGCTAGAGCGTCACCCAGCCGAATTTGATGGAGTTGATAACAGCCTGCGTCCGGTCGTCGACTTCCATTTTCTGAAGAATGCTGCTCACATGGTTTTTCACCGTTTTTTCGCTGATAAACAAATATTCGCCTATCATCTTGTTGCTCTTGCCTTCCGCCATCAAACGGAGCACTTCCGCCTCGCGGCGCGTAAGAGGATTATTCTCGCTGGGTACGAATTTCACTCCTGCTTCACGGCCCGCGGCAGCCCCGGATGTAGACCCGATCTCATCGAGATATGTCATACGGCGCAGCTGATTAATGAGTTTGCCCGTCACCTTCGGATGAATATAGGCATAACCGCTAACCACGGAACGGATTGCATTTGCGAGCGCTTCCGCCTCCATATCCTTAAGTAAATAGCCGGATGCGCCCTTGCGGAGCGTTTCGAAGACATAGCTTTCATCGTCGTGAATGGATAAAATAATGACTTTCACATCGGGGAAAATATCGCGCAGACGTTCGGTTGCGACGACCCCGTTCTCTATCGGCATGTTAATGTCCATAAGAACAACTTCAGGCTTGTTCTCGTTGCAAAACTCGAGTACCTGAATCCCGTCGTTACATTCGCCGATGACCTCCAGATCGTCTTCCATATTGAGTATTCGCTTGAGTCCCTCTCGGAATAATTGGTGATCGTCAGCAATCAGCACCTTGATTTTACGTTTGCCGGTCGTTGCTCTTTGATCCATCGTCAGTTTACTCCTTTCTCTGCTCTACGTTGATGGGGATATGAATCGTTACTTTCGTCCCCTCGTTAATCGCCGATTCGATCTCCATCCTCCCTTCCAATAACTCGACTCGTTCACGCATTCCAATCAGTCCGAAATGTGCACTGTCTTTAGCCCGGGATTCAATCAGATCGACATGGAAACCGACGCCATTATCCTTAACGACAATCTTCACCATCTGTGCTTGATAGGTAAGGTCCAATGCGACGTAAGAAGGATTCGCATGCTTTAAGGCATTGCTGAAAGCTTCCTGGACCATCCGGTATATGCCGGCTTCCATTGCAGAGGGCAGCCGCATTTCCTTTCCGATTGTGTCGAATATCGTCCGAATCTTGGTCTTCTCCTCAAAATCCTGGACATATTTCCTTAGAGTAGGCACCAGTCCCAGGTCATCCAATGCCATTGGGCGCAAATTGAAAATGATTTTGCGGATTTCCTGGAGACCGGAGCGAACCTGACCCTTCAAGTCTATTAATTCTTCCTGTACTAATTGAAATTCCTTCTTTACGAGCATTCTTTCTGCAATTTCCGTCCTAAGAACTATATTGGCGAGAGATTGAGCAGGACCATCATGAATTTCCCTTGCGATCCTTTTGCGTTCTTCTTCCTGCGCCAAAATAATTTTCAGTCCGATTTGCTGCCTGTTTTGGGCCGATTCAAGAATGCGCGTCACCTGATTCAAGTCGCCGGATAAGTAATCGAGAACGACGTTGATCTGGGATCCTATCATCTCGGCCCGTTCAATCGACTGATCGACATTGCGAACCCGCTTCTGCAGCTCATCGCGACGCGCCCTCAGATATCCTTCCTTCTCCCGGAAAACCATCAGATCCAGCTGCAGCTGGGTCGCCTTCTCATAGGCGGCTTTGATATCCTCTTCCTTATATCGGACAAAATCGCGGCTTACTTCAGTCAGTCGTATCCGCGCCCGCCGATAGTCCAGCTCCAGTCTGTCGACCTTGTCGATAATCTCGGCCGCCTCACTGAGCACCTGATTCAATTCCTGGCCGAGCGAAAACAATTCTTTACGTGCGGACTCGCAAATTTCAAAAATCTGA
The DNA here is from genome assembly GCF_019550795.1 of Paenibacillus sp. sptzw28. NCBI lineage: Bacteria > Bacillati > Bacillota > Bacilli > Caryophanales > Paenibacillaceae > Paenibacillus > Paenibacillus sp. sptzw28. The sequence goes on along the minus strand of NZ_CP080545.1, from coordinate 753,513 downwards.
TATTTGCTTTCCTCCATCACCAGAACGGCGTTTTTAATGACGCGATCGATATCGTCAATACGATAATCCACGTTTTGCTCGTCCCACTTTCTTCAAATCTTCTATGCCTATCATATCACAGAATAGCCCGGCAGCGTCCACATCATTCGACGGAAATCGTGCCCAATTTTCCATCCCAATTTACGGTTAGGCCTAATTGCTCGGATACAAGCCTGATCGGGACCAGCGTTCGTCCTCCTCTGGTGATAGGGGCAATTTCGGATTTCATCCGTATTCCGTTCACAATAAACTCTTGCCGGCCAAGCCACATTTCGAGCAGCTTGCTGCCTCTCAGCACCGTGACTCGCTTGGCCGTCTGCTCCCAGTCGACTTCTGCGCCCATTGCTTCGGTAACAAAGCGAAGCGGCAGATAAGTCGTACCACCGAGCAGCAGCGGCGCTACATCCATCTTCGTCGCTTGTCCGCCCACCTTCGCCCACTTGGAGCCGATCTTCAGCTGGATCGCCGTGCGCGCAGGCTCCGCAACGGCAGCAGGGTATTGAAAGCTGATATTATCAAACGCGACTGAACCGCTAATTGCCCGCTCGTCCTGACCGTCCGCGATCGATGCAACATAGATACGCTTCAGCTTGAGCGGATAAGTCATTTTATCGCTCGGCAGGTTGACCTTTAACTGCTTCCATCCGGTCCAATCGATTTGATCGGCCAGTGTTACGAGATGCGATTTGCCTGCCTTATCGATAAATTCAGCGCGCAGCCAGTTGAGGCTGTTATCGCCCAGGACATCCATAGTGATGGCTGAGGGGCTCCCTTCCACATTCCGGCCGGAGCCGTCCAGAGCCGCATAAGCCGCTTTCGTGCCGCTGCCTCCCGTGAAATCATAGGAAAGCTGAAGCGCATTTGACGCCGCGTCATCCGAAAGTCCTGAAACAAGGCCCACAGTCCCACTTACACCATTCGTACCCGAGAATGTAATTGGGTAGGTCACTTTATCGAAATTTTCAAATTTCTTGTCCGTACCGGTCGCCAGCACGGCTACAGTCGAGAATCCATCATAGCGGGCAATAAGATACCCGGCAGCCGCTCCGGGAGTCACGGAACCGATCGTTAGCGAGTCCCCCTGCATCGTCCCTGTAAAGCCATGCATCTCCCACTTCAGCGAGGAAGCCGGAATCGTCATCTTGCGGCCGTCTTCCAATACCACACTTACCGGAACCGATAATGTTTTGCCCTGCTCCAGAACCGGCGAATCCGCTTCGATGGTCATTTGTGCGATTTGTGCTCCTCCAATGACCTCAATCGGAAGTTCGTCGCTTACGCTGCCGGATTTAACAGTCAGCGTTGTCGTGCCCGCCTTGGCGGCCGTAAACGTGTTACCGGAAATCGTGCCCAGTGCATCGGCAATCTTCCAGGTCGGCGTAAGACTTCCCGGATCGACAGGGTTGTAATAGGTATCGTATGCTTTCATTTCATAGGCAGCCTGCTGCCCGATGAACAGCGCGCCGCTTCCGCTTGCTTTTATCCCCTTGAGCTCCCCTTGCGGGGCAGTCGTGTAAACGCCCAGCCCGCTTGGAACAAGGCGCTGTACGGTGCCATATTCAGTCGGAGCGGTAAGCTCGGCGTCAAACTCGCCAAGCGGCCGGGTCACCATTGTCGTCGATCCGCCGCCATCCAGATTAACGGCGCGCCATACGCCTAATTGCACCAATAGCTGCTGAAGCTCAGCAAGGTTCACCCCCTTGCTGTTATCACTGTCTTCAACCGTGACGATCATAACCTTCGTTCCGTCCTGATTGTATCCTACTGCTGTACGCGCCCTGTCGCCCGACGGGCTGATACCGCTGACGTCTCTTGAGAATGCAGCCGCTTTTCCCTGGTCGACGAGAATCGTATGGCCCCCCACGAGCATCTGGAGCTGATCTTGCTGGAACGTCTGGCCCGTCGTTTGTGAAACGAGGGCGTAGCTCGACGATATCTGCTGGCCGACCTGCAGATGCGCGCGCACAAAATCGGCGGCTTTGCCGTGCGTACGCAGAATATAGCCGTCTGCCGGCGGAGTGCCCGGTATCATGGAGTTGTCCGCAATTTGCATGACAATTCCATTCTGCACAAGCACTTCAGTCGGCGTAGTGGAACTGTCTTTCGCATCGGGGCGCGGGGCGGTCCATGCGCTGGTGTATATGTACATTGCATTCGCATGACTGTATCCGTTATCAGGTTCAGTCATATAAGCAGCTTTATTGATCCCTGCAAGCGGGAACGTTGCACCGTCTGCCGCCGTTATCGTACCGTTGAAGCTGAATAAATCGATCAGCGGTTTCCGGTCTTTCGTAACCGCGAACGCGTACATTCCCTTCAGCAGCGAAGGACTGGCCACAAGTGTACCGCCCTGTACCTCGGCCCCCATCGGAACACCTTTACCTGCTGTATTGAAATAGTCAGCGTTTACACCAGCGACGGCGCCGCTATTTTTCACCATACTGCCTGTCGAGCCATATCCGGTAATGGCGCCCGTCTTCCCGTTCATAACATCCAGCTTCACATTCGGATTGGTCAAATCGACTTCGATGACGTGCACATTGCTTAGTTGGGCTCCTTCACCTATTTTATTCTTCCACTGATAATCGACACGTTTCGCCCCTGCCGTTATCATTTCTTCATAGACCGCTACAAGCTGCTGCTGCACGCTTTGCGCCGCTGCCGACGACTGCACGTCGCTTTCTGCAGATACCGCCGCAGGAACAGCTATAGTGAGCGGCTGTGCCAGCAGTGACGCCCCCAATGTCAATATGAGCAATCGTTTTTGAGCTGCATTCCGCTTATTGAACGTCCTCGTCTGTTTCTTCTTCACCCGTTTACTCATGTTTCAGACAACTCTCCCATCTTAAAGTCTATTAGCTATAGACTATCAAAAGGTGGAAAAAGTTACGTTCAAGTTGTGTCTGATAGAAGAGTCCTATCAACATCCTTCGACCGAAAAGAAAAAACTATCCGATCCTTTCGACCGAATAGTTTATAAACCGCTATTGTTCTACGATTGTCTATGCGTCCAGAAAGTTGATATAGGACAGCAGCCGTCTTACCATCACCGCTGCCTGCGCACGGGTTGCATTTGACTTGCCGCTGAAAGTCGATGCCGACATTCCGTTAATAATTCCCGCCTGCACAGCCTTGGCAGTATCGTTCTGCGCCCACGTGCCGATTTTGCCCCGGTCGTTAAATCTCTTTAATATGGCCGATGCGTCTTGGGTGAGTGTGATTTGTACGCCTGCCGCACTAGCGGCGCGAATCATCATGGAGGCCATTTGTTCTCGCGTCACTAGGCTGGCGGCTTTAAACGAACCATCCGTCATGCCCTGTACAATTCCTGCGTTCGCTGCAGCGCCGATATAGGCTGCGACAGCTGCCGAGGTATCGACATCGTTGAATCTGGAAGCCGCTTGCTTATCGCCGGATAGCCCTAACCCTTTTGCGATGAACATTGCAAACTCTCCGCGGGTGATCGCCTTTTCCGGCGCGAAGGTTGTCAGCGTGCTGCCTTCGGCAATATATTTATTCGCAAGCAGCAAAATATCGTTCCTCGCCCAATGCTTGCCCACATCCGTAAAGTTCACGGAACCCTTGACTACAGTATAAACACTGTTTCCCTTCCGCTGAAAGGTTATGACCGATTGCCCGTTTGACGATTCAATGTGAGTCGGCACATAAGCCGGTTTCCCGGTTTGCGGATCCAGCCAGACGACCGCGGTTTGGCGCGGATCCAAAATCCCCGATGTTTTGATCGTGCGGGTTACATACCCTTTCAAATTATCTATCGCTTTCGTTTGAGAGCCGTTCGTTACCGCAAGCTCATAGCTCACCGGGCTTACCATCATCTGAGCCTTTGCGGCATTCAATGCGGATGTAAGTGAGGAAGCAAGTGCGTTCGCATTCGTGTCAATGGATACAACCAGCTGTCCGACTGCACTCACCGCATTCATCACCTGCCCGAGCTGGGTGTAATCCAGTGTGCTGAGCGGGATCTCGTAGGTTGTATCTTTATAGGCGACGGCGAAAGATGCATCCGGCGTTACCTTCTTAACATCCTCAAGAGCGCCTAGTGAAATCGCAACAATTCCGGCGTTTTCCGTTTCCGGAATGGTGAACTGTACTCTCGGCACCATTCCGCCGACAGTACGGACCGTCTTGAAGGCGGATGTTATCTTTTCCGATGTAAGTATATATTGATTAGCTGACCTGCCTGCCGGTGAAACTCCGGCTGTTGTCGTGGCTGCAGACTTCCTGATCGCCAATCCGCCGTCCGGCGCCGCTTCAAAATCGCCTGAAGCATTGTCCGACCATGTCGTTTGATTTGCCGCGTTGACGTCGGTGAACGAAGCCGCCTGCACCCCGGCTGATGAACGCAGCGTTAATCCGGATGCGGTATACCCGACCGTCACCGTATCCCCGACAGCTATAGGAGTAAAGAGATTAAGCGTTACGGCCGAACCGTTTATCGTGACGGATGAAACCGGTCGGGAAACGTTATTCACCTTTACGGTAAATTGGGTTGATGACGGGATATAAGAATTACTGAGCATAGTCGAGAAGGTTAACGTAACGACTCCCGCTTTAGCTACTGCGCCATTGAACGAAATGGCTGAAGCTCCTGTGCCGCCGTTTGCCGACATACTGCTGAACGGCGCAGCGGCATTTCCGCTGAAATCGGATAGCGAAGGCGAGCTTCCGTTATAGGAGACGAACACGCTGTCGCTTGCAGCAGTCGGAGAAGCCAATGTGAGCAGTACTTGGGGTCCAGAAATGCTGATCGAAGTAACAGCCCTCACAGTGCCATTAACAAGGACGGTGAAAGCGCTCACTAGCGGCTTCATCGCTGGATTCAGCGATTCGTCATAAACAAGCGTTATCGTGCCGGCCGAAGCCGATATGGTTTGCAATACAGGGACTTTGGTATCATCCCCATTGCGGATATTGAAGCTGCTGAAGGATGGTACGGCATTGCCGGCCGGGTCTTTCAAAGAGTAGGATGAAGCATAGTAGGACAATGACACAGACTGCGCTGCTGCCACCGCAGTACCGTTAAATGTGATAAATACTACGCTGCCGCTCCCCGATGCTTGGACTACGCTTCGTGCCGAGCCGTCGATGTAGACGGTAAACTGGCTGTAGGCGCTAGGGCTGATCTGGCCCAGTTCTTCATTAAACAGAAGTATAATCGTATTTCCGTTCACAGTCCCGCTAAGCTGTCTGGGCACCGTGCTGTCCGGAGAGTTCGAAACATCGCGATTCGAGAAGCTTGCAGCAGCATTACCCGCCAGAGATTTGATCGGCTTCTCTCCCGCGGAGTAGGACACTTTTATAAGCTGGCCGGCGGCGATAGTGCCCTGCATCGTCAAAGTGACAGTCTGCCCGCTTATCTGAATATCGGTTACCGGACGAACCGCAGCATTAATAGTGACGTAAAAATTGGCAGGCACCGGTACAGAGCCCGTATCGAGCGTACTATTAAAAGTCAACACGATTCTATTGGTGCCCAGCACTTCCGCATTTGAAACGACAGGCGCGCCGGAAGACGAACTGACCGTTTTGAATGTCCACTGGTATTGATTCAGAATGCCGTCATACTTATTTCCGGCGAGATCCGATATCGTGCCGTTTGTCATTTCCACATAGTAATTGGTGTTGGGAGCCATAGGGCTCTCGGGAGTTATCAACAATTTACGGTTATTGTGCGGGTCAATTGATAATTTGGTCGTCACAGGAGAATTGCTGCTGTCTGACACGCGTTTAATCTTTATCAGGGGTGTCTCCCCGAGCTGCACCGGCTCATTGAACAAGGCTTCCAGATTCACGCCGGATAGGGCAACGGTTGACGCATTGTTTGCCGGAGTCAGCGAAATGACAGTGGGCTTCTGCACATCTTGGGTAACGATGAACTGCCAGCCGCCCGAGCCCGATATTCCTGCAAAATTGTTTCCCTTCATATCGTGAAACGCTTGCCCGCCGATTTCCACATAGTAAGACGTATTATTCACGAAAACCAGACCCGAATCCTTGATCGTGATTTTGGCTGTACCGCCGCCGCTCACCTTGCTGGAGGTCACCGGAATAGTGGCGAATACTGTACCGCCCGGCAAGCTTCTGACAACGATATTGCCCGAGCCTTGATATACCGGTTCGCTGAAATTCATCTCCATATCCAAAGTCGGCGTCGTTTGGACATTCAGCGGCCTTCGGTCCCCAGCAAGCGTTGGGGCGGTATTATCGTCGCCCGGGTCGGTCGTAAAGTTCCAGTAGGACGCATCCGAAATCCCCTGGTATAGAATCGTATCGTTTCCCGCGTCCTTAAATGCACCGGTGTCGACCAGAATATAATACCCGGTACTGCCTGCCAAATCGGCGGGCGGGTCGACCGTTACAACCGTACCGTTGACAGTCACTTCAGGTGAGTTCACGCTAATCGTTTGAAAAGTACTGTTGTCGGAAATCCTGTTGATTCTAATGTTCCCTGTGTTTACGGCGACATTGACAGGGAAAGTCAGTACAAGATTACTTCCTATACCGACAGAATAGCCATTATCGGCGGGCTGGAGCGTCGGCGTCCCCAGCGGAGGTGCCGAGGTTGTAAAACGCCACTCATTTGCACTGACGCCGGCAAAGCTATTACCGGAAGCATCCTGGAAAGCGCCGCTTGGTACGGTCACTTCATATTGGCTGCTTGGCTGTAAAGTGCTTCCGAGCTGCACGGTTATCAAATTCGATGAACTCCCCGTTACGCTGCCTGATACTACCGCAACCGACCGCGTATCCCCGGGTTGATTGATATTACTGATGGAAATACTGCCATTAGCTGCATAAACAGGCTCGTTGAAACTCAACGAAAGCGTTGTGCCAATCACGGCAGTACCTCCATTAACAGGCGCTACAGAAGTAAGAGACGGCGGTGTCGTGTCCGCGGTCTGCATAGTCGTGAAATACCATGCCGCCGTACTTGTCATGCCTGCATAATTAGCGTTATTGCTCTCATTAACGAACGCGCCGGCATCAATATACACATAATAGCTTGTATTAACGGCAAAGGGCTTGCTTGGCGTAATTGTGACGACATTTCTTGCGGTCGTTCCGATCTGGACATGGCTATCCGAAGCCGCGATATAGGATTCAAACAGTTCATTGTCGCTTATTCTGCGGATAGAAATCGCAGCCGCCCCTGATCCCTTCACCACATTCTCATCAAAGGTCAGAACGAGCTTAGCATTTGTAAGCACATTCGAGGCTCCAGCTGAGGGTGAGGTGCTTAATACTGCCGGCCCACTGGAAGCGGCCGACACCCGTTGAGGCTTGTACGAAATACCGCCTATGCTGAATTGCACCATTAATAGAGCTGCTAATAGAAACGAAATAGTCCTTTTCTTACGAAACAACGTTAACCACTCCCCAATAGTCACACTCGTATAATAATTTTCGGTCAAGAGCCGTCTGAAATGAAGGGTTTGGATATAAATAACAAAAAAAACCGCTCCGGCGAAGGAGCGGTTTCCTTAGAAGTTAATTATGCTGAAGCATCTGCTTTCAATTGCTCCGCTTTGTCTACGCGCTCCCAAGGAGCATCAATATCAGTCCGTCCGAAATGTCCGTATGCAGCCGTTTTCGCGTAAATCGGGCGGCGCAGGTCAAGCATCTTGATAATGCCTGCCGGACGAAGGTCGAAATTCTTCTTGATTACCTCAACCAGCTTCTCATCGCTCACTGTGCCTGTTCCGTACGTATCGACACTAATCGATACAGGATTGGCAACGCCAATCGCATACGCAAGCTGGATCTCGCATTTATCGGCCAGTCCTGCCGCTACGAGGTTCTTCGCCACATAACGCGCTGCATAAGCCGCGGAACGGTCAACCTTTGTCGGATCCTTCCCGGAGAAGGCGCCTCCGCCATGGCGTGCATAGCCGCCATACGTATCGACAATAATTTTGCGCCCGGTCAAGCCCGCATCGCCTTGAGGACCGCCAATAACGAAGCGGCCGGTCGGATTAATGAAGTATTTCGTTTCACCATCAAGCCATTCCGCCGGAACTACCGGTTTAATTACTTGCTCAAGAATGTCCGCTTGAATTTGCTCAAGCGATATCTCTTCCGCATGCTGAGTAGAAACGACAATGGTGTCCACGCGCTGCGGTTTTCCGTCGACATATTCTATCGTAACCTGCGTTTTTCCGTCCGGACGAAGATAGTCGAGCGTACCGTCCTTACGAACCTCCGCCAAACGACGGGCGATACGATGCGATAATGCAATTGGAAGCGGCATAAGCTCAGGTGTTTCGTTCGCAGCGAAGCCAAACATCAAGCCTTGGTCGCCGGCACCGATATCCTCGTTCTCCTGCAGCATGTCTTTGCCATCGCGCGATTCAAGCGCAGCGTTAACGCCCTGCGCTATATCGGCCGATTGCTCGTTAAGCGAGGTTAGCACGGCACATGTGCTGGAATCGAAGCCGTATTTCGCACGGGTATAGCCGATATCCTTAATCGTGCGGCGCACGATAGCCGGAATATCAACGTAATCCGCGCGGCTGCTTATTTCTCCGATAACAAGAACCAGACCGGTTGCAACCGATACTTCGCATGCTACACGGGCATAAGGATCCGCTTCGAGGAATGCGTCGAGCACGGCGTCCGAAATTTGGTCGCAAATTTTGTCGGGATGTCCTTCCGTTACTGACTCTGATGTAAACAAGTGACGTCCTTTAAGTGACATCTGATTTCAACCTCCTACAGCTTTAATAATCTAAGTATGATGGATAAAATACCTGGAAACCGGGACTATAAAGACATCAACGTCCCTCAGGATCTAACGTTGAACGTTTCGATTCCAAAAAATGAACCTTTTCCGAGGTGGAAAAGGTCTCATGACAACTCTCTAAAACAGTATGATACCGAAACTGTCGCTTTGTGTCAATGCCATCTGCTCGGTTTTACAGCTGGTTCAATGCTTGTTCAGCCTGTTGGACCAACTTTCGCGTAATATACCCGCCTACGGAACCCGCGTCCCTTGTCGCAAGCTGCGCCCATGGAACGGTGCCCGCCTCACCCGAGGATGAACCAAGAGAGCCTAATTCGGAAGCAAACTCCGTATGGCCCAATCGGTCCGGCGTTATAGCGCCAACCATTAAACCGAGCTCTGCAGCAATTTCATACTTCATCTGGCGGAGCGCTTCACGGGATTCGGGAACAACCACTTGATTGGAAGATCGTCTTGCCATCGTCATGCACCTCCAGTGAGTTAGAAAAGGATGTGGCTTTATTGTGCCTCCATCCTCGTCTTTGAAGCGCATAACTTTTTGTCAGCAAGGGTAAAATGTAACTCGTTATACAGTAGAGGTTTGTATGTACCCGTTCTTCCGTTCTTCCGTTCTTCGGTTCACTGGTCTTATGCAGTTCGCCTGTTCTTGTACTATTTCGACAGCTCTTCGGGCACCTTAACCTCATATGCGCCCATGACCATTACCGTCAGGCCGTTCTTTTGTCCGGCTTCCGGCATTAAGCCCCGGCCACCCCTGGGGAAGAGAATGAGATGGTTATTCGGAACGCGACTGCCGTTCTGAATATCTGTACCGTCGGTCACGTCAGCAATGCCGTTCGAATCGGCACTATAAGCGACCGCTCTGCCTGCCCTTACAACAGCTTGTGCGCCATCCTTGGCAATCAAGGTTTGTCCTGGCGGCACATCTACAATATTGATTGCTGTTTTACCTGTATTATTATTATCAGTACTGCCGGTGTTATCCGGATTGCCGTTTAAAGCGGCTATTTTCTGGTCTACGTAACTCTTCGTAACAACCGGATCGTCAACACTTCCCGGAGTAGCGGTGCTAACCTCCCCCTCCGCCAACGAATGCCACTGAAAGCTTGCCCACAGCCCGGCTCCGATTACCACGACCGCCGCCGACAACTTCCACATTTTATACCGCAAAACACGTTGCCCCTCTCTTCTAGCATTTTTTCTAGCATACTAGATTTTGAGATTTCCATCCACTTAAATAAGTGCTGCGCCTCGCATGTCCAAGGTCTCTATTACCTGGTGACGACTAAAAAAGGACGCCCCGCTCTTTGTCGTATCTCACCAGGCGGGGCCTTCCCTTTACTGCGAAATTGTGAACCAGCGCAGATCCTTGCTTGCCACCAGAAGTTTTGTATTTTGGAATACGTCGTAAATATTTAGAGTGTAGTCATCGTACTTCTGAATTTTCGACTGAATATCAGGGTCACTGAATGTTACCGTTAACGGGAGGTCTTTCGCTTCCGGGAGCAGCTCTTCGTTTGCACCTGCGGTAGCCAAAGCATACTGCTTCGAATAAGTCACTTTCGATGTATCTTTGTTAACGAATTCGATTAGCAGCTTGTGATCGCCGGCAATATAATCATATTGGTCATCCTTAACCAGGCTGTAATCCATGGTCAGCTTTAACCCCTGCACGCTAAATTCACCAGTCACATTCAAGAAGGCATTTATATGACGCAGGTTCAATGTATACCCCGCAAAGTTAATATCCGTCAGCTGCGTCTTAGTTGATGGACCGTTGGAGCCGCTCAGCGAATATGAGATTGGTTTGACAATGACAACGCTTTGATCTGTTGTACCGGTACCCGAGCCGCTGCCGTCGGTGGTTGAGCCGTTACTCCCTGTTCCCGTAGATCCTCCTGTTCCTCCGCCACTCGTTATCGCTTGACCAAGAATGAGCTGGTAAGCGGCAGTATCGAAGCTCTTTGGTATGGCCGCCCAAGCCGATATAAGTGCCTTACCGTTTGGTGACAATTTATCTTTCACTTCTGCAAACTGAACAGGAGCTACGATACCATTCTTGTCTTGGATATAACCGCCAAGCTTCGCAATCAACGCTGCGCGTGTTTCATTATTGACAGCTTCAAATTCAGCATAGAAGTTATTTTTCACATCTCCTATAAAGACTGCGGAACGGAGCACTTTAACTGACGCACGTTTTCCAATATTGGTAATATCGTATGAGATATCTGTATTCCGCACTGGAATATCGCTGAGCTTCTGGCCGGAGAACTGGTAAAGCTGTTTTCCCGCTTTATCCTGAACAGGCTCGGTGCTCACAAAAGTTATTTTATCGATTGCGGTGGTATATGGAATCTCAGAGTACACTACCAGTTCATAGGATGCTTCAGGCGCAATTGTAATGGAATCATCAAGAGCGACGGCTTTTTGTTCCGTACCTACCTTCACTCCGTTAACCATGAAATAGCCGCCGAGCGTCGGGACCTGCTTCGTTATTTGACTCTTGTTTGTAACCGTTAGATTAGCTACTAAAATGTCGTTGTCTTCCATCGGTGACCGCTCAATAGAGTTCAGCTTAACATCATAATCGTTGTAAGCAAAAGCACTGCCCAGTCCGCCCTGTTGGGACGTTGACTGGATGTTATAGGTCCCTACAATATAAGATTTCAATTTGTCGGTTGCCGTGGTTTTCACGATCAACTGCGCTGTTTCAGGTTTTACAGTTGATGGGATTTCCCCGGATAATGAAACTGTTTTATCAATATTGGGCAGCAGAACAGCGTTTTCTTCTTTCGTATAAGTTAAAGGATAGCTGGTGCCGGATGGAGTCACAAGAAAATAATCAAGACTCGGGTTAGCGATGGAGGCTGTTCCAATATTTGTTAGTTTAAAATCAAGAGAAACCTGGTTGTCATCGGAGCCTTGCGTCAGAAAAGCCTGCCCTGAGCTTGTATTAACGGGTGTACCGTCCATATATACCATCCGCGTTTGCCCCACTGCCGTAGCTGCTGCCGCCTTGGAAGCTGGAAGCGAGAAAACGCCCGCCGGGAGCTGTACTTTGGAAGCATCATCGTTCTGAGAAACGATAAAAGATAGCGGTTTGCCCGCAACAGTGAGCGGAATAGTGGCGTGCAGCGTTACAATCTTGCGTTCCTTCGGTTGGATCGATGCCTGTTCAAGCCCGGCCGCGCTAACATTATAGACCGAAAGACTTTCCGTTTGGACAAAGAAGTTCATCTTGGATAAGTCAGCGGACTGAAGTCCGACATTTTCCATCAGAAAATTAATCGTCAAATATGCGCTGTTCGCATCCTTGGTTATGTAAGCCTGCTTAATAGCTCCTCTTATTTTGCCGTTATTGTAAAGCATAACGGTATCCTTGAAAGCGGCCACTTTATCCGTTACATTGGCCGGATATTGTATGACACCAAGACGGCGCTCATAGTTAGCCACCGAAAAGTCCCACTTCACGACCTCGAAAGCCAGATCATTAATCTTCGTTTGATTATCTACGACAGCAAAATAAGTTATGTAAACCGTTGATTTGGGAGCAACTGTTGTTTTTGTCTTATCTGCTTCCGTAATAGTGGATTTGAACGACTTACCCGACTTTGTTTTCACTCGAAGCCAGTAGTCCATCAAATCCAGCTGTGCACTGCCGTTGTTGGTTATAGCCACGGAGAAGGCAAGCACTTTGCCTTTATCCTGCATTAAAAAATGCGCATCGCGAATGCTTAAATAACTGGTGGCGTTTAATTTGACTATTTTGCTTGATATCGAAGCTTGAGCTGCCGCTGCGGAAACCGGTGCCAATGGCAGAACCCCGTTTTGCAAAAGCAAGGAAGATGCCGCTAATGTTACGACCCCATACTTGATCCATTTTCGATTCACGTTCATTCCTCCTGATTCTGTATACATTAATAGACGCTTCACACTTAAACTTTGTTTCGTTATTTACAAAGTTTTAACCAGCTCCAGTATACTTCATGAAAGTGATAAGAGTATGAACAACTGACCAGGCAAAGTCAAAATAAAAAACAGGCGAGGATAACCTCGCCTGTTTCATGTTTAGAGAGATATTACGGGTTAACTACGATCGTAGCTGTGTCAGTCGTTCCGTTGGACGAAACGTAAGTCAGCGTAGTGCTTCCTACTTTCACGCCAGTGATCGTGAAACCAGTAGCCGTAGCTACCGAAGTATCAGCGGAAGAAAGTTGGTTAGCAGGAGTAATGACAACGCCGTATTGGTCTTTCACAGTTACGGCAACAGTAACCTGTTGTCCTACTTTAACCGAGTACTCGTCAGCTGAGAATGCAGCAGTTTTTGCAACTGGAGCATCTTCGGAAACCGTTACTTCTTGCTCAGCAAGCTTAGTACCGCTAGCATTGTAAGCAGCCAGAGTCGATTTACCAGCTTTCAGTCCGTAGACAGTCGCTGTTTTGCTGTTGCTTACTGCAAGAACAGTTTCATCCGAGCTTGTTACGAAAGGTGCAACATTGTTGACAAGAGCAACCGAAGTGCCGCTTGCCGTTTTACCAATGAGCGTAACTTGTTTAGCGTATGCGCTGCTGTCAGTCAGTGTGGATTTACCATACAGAGTTCCAACAGTATCGATAGCATACGTTTTGATGTCGCTCGAAGCTACAACGTTAACGGTGAATTTGTAAGCCGTAATGTTAGCGTTAGCGCTGCTGTTTACAGTGATCGTTGTGGAACCTGCCTTATTAGCAACCAGTTTGCCGCCAGCATAAGAAACGATGCTTGGGTCGTCACTGACTACGGTATAAGTGCTTGCAGTTACGTTCGATACGCGGCCGTAGTTGTCAACAACAGTGATGTTGTCTGCATCGAAAGCATTGGATGCACCAACTTCGTACGTAGTAGCAACGTCTTTAATGCCGTTTACTGCAGTGAAGTAAGCTGGATCCATTACGTTTACTTGAACTGTGCTTGGTTGTTGAATATTATTCACCAACGTGTAGATAGTATATGCACCTGTTTGAGCGAAGTTAAATACCAATTCGCCTTTTGCATTTACTTTGTAAGTAAGGCCTGAAGGTCCATAGAATGTCACTTTGCTCAGATCAAGGTCTTTACCTGCAACTGCTGCACCATAAGTGTCAACAGCAGTGAATGGGAACACGATGTCTTCGCCTTGTACGATTGTTTTGCCAGGGTGGCTAAGTTGGAAATCTTTCACTTGTGCCAAGCCGTTAACAACTACAGAGGTGGTAGCATATGCACCAGTAGCTCCGTTTGTAATTGTGATGTAAGCTGTGCCTGCTTTAGCTTCTGTATTAAAGGTAATAACGCCGTTAGAATCCACTGCGATATCGTTGACGATCGCAGGATCGCTTACGTAGAAGATCAGACCAGCAAGGTCAAAGCTGTTTTGATTTGTCGCCAAAGTTTTTGTTGCAAATGTAGGAAGCTTGATTGTTTGACCGTTTGCATCAACGAGCGTCACAGGAAGAACAAAACCTGTTTGACCTACAGAGATGCGATCCTTACCTGTGAGCGGTTTTACTGGATCGATTTTGATCGAAGTAGCCGCGCTGCCGTTGATTACTTTAAGCGTTTTATTTACAGACAGACCAGCGGAAGGATAAACCGCCGTTACATTGATGCTGTCGCCGATCGATGCATCGGTAAGCAGGTTAACTTTACCGCCGCTTACGCCGATCGATTTGCTTTTCGTAACGTTGTATACGGAGATTGTCGGGCTAGCCGTCATCTCTTCGCTGAATTGGTTGTAAGTTTTTACACCCAGATCTACGTTATTCGCATAAGTCAGGGCAGGAACCGTTACATCGATTTTCGTTGCTTTTTCTGCTTCAACTTTCAAGCTGATTGCATCGCTACCTTTAACAGTCAGCGTGTAATCGCCAGTTGGCAGGTAAGCAGCCGTGAGAACAGCGGATTTACCGTCTGTAGCATATTCAGCCGTTACAGGATATGGCGTAAGGCCGTATTTCAGTTCATAAGTAAGAGCCGTTTTGTCGGAAGCAAGAACCGGTTGGTTGAAGTTAACTGTGATTTTCTTAGCGCCTGTTTGTTTAGCGTCAGTTGCTTTAAGAACATCAAGTTTCACATCAACTTGGTAAGTTTTGCCTTTGTAATCAACGGAAACTTTTGTCGTTTGACCTGCAACAAGCGCCGTGTCAAGCGTCTTCTTAACAACTTCGTTGTCAGAGAAAGTTACTTCGATGTTTTTCTCATCGACTACTTTCACGGATTTAACGGTAACCACTTGGTCGCCGCCTTGTGCCAAGTCGTAAGCAACGTTAACAAGCATTTCGCGAGTTGCGTTAACTTGGTAGGAAGGCATTTCAGCGATAAGACCAGCTTCGATAGCTGCGGCTACATAGCCTTTAGCCCAAGCGGATACTTTACCGGAAACTGCTGCATCGGATTTCTCGATTCCAGCAACTTCGTCTGCGACTTTAGCGATTTGTTCGATCGTTACTTTACCGGAAGGACCGAATTTGCCGCCGCCGAGACCATTCATGATGCCGTCTTCGGTTACTGCGCCGATGAAACCTCTTGCCCAGTGAGTAGCCGATACGTCGCTGTATGCTTTTGCTGCATCGCCATTCTCAGTAAGACCTTCGAGTTTCGTAAGTACTTTTGCAAATTCTGCGCGAGTCATTTCGTTCTCGAGACCTGCGCCGCCTCCTGGATAGCCGCTGAAAATTCCAGCTTCTTTCAGTGCGTTGAATTTGTCAAGTGCTGACATTTCCTTTGCGTCAGCAGCAAACGCTGCGGATGCGAACATGGAGAACGCCATTGCACCGGCTACTATTACAGCTAAACTTTTTTTCATAACCTTTTTTTCTCCTCCTCTAAAATGCTTCGGTTGTTGAGAGTTTTGTTTGAAATATTGTTCGCTCGTTTCCCTCATCTGCCGATTCACCCCCTTTCCAGAGTAGAGCACATTTCGTATGAATTATGTCTGCAATCATGATGCGTTCCTTGTAGGAACATGTCGCAGAAACTTGTAAACTGATGAACATAAGAAAAATTTGGTAGAGTCTCTCTGCCACTTTAACATTATACAATGGGCTAATTCTACCGTAAAGAGGAATTTGAGAATAAGTTCCAACTATCCTCAAATGCTAGACCCGTCTGTCATTCAATGTTCATGTAATTAAACGCAGCAGGTTTGAAAAAGTTGCGAAGTCGATGCAAAAACTTTGAAAAATTATTTTCGACATGTCCTTATACGCGAAACCTCTATGTAAGCCGTGTGCAGAAGGAAGCTTGTCTACCACGATGTTAAGTATAGCTCGTCTACCCCGATCTCGTCGATCTGAAACATTTCCCATATTAAGAGAACACTTGAAAGTCGTTACAAAGTTGCGAACAAGTTGAAGACTGTCCGGGAATTCCCGGACAGTTCCGAATTTCATGCATTAGTTCAACTTCGGAAAACGTTTGAGATCGGCGAGCACTTTGCCCATTAAGATTGCTGCATCAGAGCGTAGCAGATTTGACGTCGGTTCGAATATAAAACCCTTTTTCGCGTCAGATGCATCTAGAGGGGAGCCTTGAATGTATCCTTTCTTCGCAATCGCCAAAACGGATGCCTTTGCATAATAATCGATATCGCTGTAATCCTTGAAAAGCTTCTGCAGGCCGGCATCTATTTTCTTAGAATCCGTCTCAAGTTTTAAGTTAAGAGCTCTAGCCAGAAATACTGACGCATCTTGGCGACTTAAATTCAGACTTGGAGAAAAGGTTCGTGGTCCCGTCCCTCTTACAATTCCCTCGTTCGCTGCTGTCTCGATATAACTGTAATCCCATAGACCGTCCGGGTTTATCACTGGTTGTACATCGTCGAAATGCCCATTCATTAGGTTGTATTTTAATGGAATATCTAGCGATTTGACAATCATGCGTGTAAATTCCCCACGCGATGTGTACATATCTGCTCCGAAATCATCAAAGTTGGCTGCGTTCATAACTCCTTTTGAAAAAGCAGCTTCCATGTAATTGCGTGCATATGGATGTCCCGTGACATCCGAGAATGAATAAACTAGTTTTCCGACAACATAATAACCGAATTTGTCAAAAGGCACTGAAATGGTGTTTTTCTTGGTGTCAACGACTCCACCTAGATTGACCCATGTTTTATTTGTCTGATCGTAACGGAATACAGTGATTATTGTCCCTGCGCTACTGCGTACGTTAGGATCGAATGCCATCGCCAGAGTTCCTCGTTTGGAAGCCACCAGTTCGCGTTCAGAAGGACGGTCATCATAAGTTGGAATTTTGGTTCCATTTTCTCCAGTCGCTCCGGGATATTGGTAAGGGTCGACCCCTGTCGACAGCGGATCATAGCCGGGTGTACTTAAATCATCAGCCAAGCCCGCATCAATCCAAAAAACCGGGCTAGCTTTCGTGAAACGCGTTGGATAGGAAGCTCTGAAACGCGCCCCGAAGCTTTGCATAACCAAATCGAAATTTGCCGGAATAATCTCATATTCCCTGCGATCTACAATACCGTCATTCGGATTGGCAATCGCAAAGAGAAGCTTGTTCCCAGTGTAAACCTGATCTTTAAGGTTAGAGGCATTATTATAATCGGTTCTAATGAGTGATGTCCCTTTTGGGAACGTTAAGTTTAGTGCTCCTTCAAAGATTTTATGGGAGTTCTTCATCGTCTCCATAAATTCGGCACCTGGTATGTTGGTTGGAACATACACGATATTAAAAGAATTACTCACTTTGTCATTATCGTTCTCGATTGTGAACGAAATTTTGTTCGAACCTGCTTTCAATCCACTAATTGTAGTTCGAAAAGCGCTTGGATAATCGATGCCATCCGTAATAACACCGTCATTGTTGTAATCGTAAGAGAACTTCTCAGCTGCCTGTTTATTGATAGTGACCTTCTTCGCACCTTTTGCATTAATAATGACTTCTACGAAGTTCTTGTTCACCGTCCCTTCCGCAGGCAGATAAGGACGCAGAATTTTATATGGAAGCGCCGTCGGATCGACTTCAAGCCGATAAGTGGCTTTAGGTCCAAATTCTCCGCTGTTGTACACACTAAAGACATAAACGCTGGAACTTCCGTCCGCATTCAATTCCTGTCTTTTAAGCAGGAAGGAAAACGTTTCTGAGTCCACATCGTAGCGGACGACGAGATTGCCGCTTGGGGTACCTACGTTCTTAATAAAGGTACTTCCTTTATAAATTTGCAGCGGTTGGGATAAATTCCAACTGATATCGGTACTCAAAGTAGTGGCACTGATTTTCAGAATGTAATCTTCATCTTTCGAGCTATTGGAAAGAGCCGTCAATTTGGTCTCAACCGTGTTCGGATCTGTCCCCAGATCGATAAAATCAAATGTACCATAGATGTTCATAAACGACTGGGTTGTGGTATATAGCGATCCATTTTTCGTAAAATTCGGGTCGTTAGCGATTGGTTTCGGATCGCTGTCTTGTTCATTATACGTGAACGGATAAACTCCCGAGGCATCCCTCGGAATGACCGGCAGGTTAGTCGGAATCAATGTGATAATGATTTTTTTCTCATAGTAGGTTTTTGCAGTCTGGAACACGATTTTGATTTCATTTTTACCACTGAACATAGCGCCTAGGGCGGCTTCTATTTGTGTTGTTGAGCCGGCACTAGTATCCAGAATGAAATTTGGGTCATTCGGATTCGATGAATTTTGAGGCACTATAGGAATTGGAACATTGTTGATGTAGAAAAAAACTGTTCTCTCCAAGCTGTTATCCGCCTTATAGCGGATGTCGGCGGAGTTGCTGACGTTGAAAAATTCACCCGCGAACAGCCCGAGTTTCCCTGTTGATGAGCTTGTACCGATAATAGACTGGGCTCTTACGTTTGGATCTAATGTGGTATCGTCATTTATCGACATACCATCGAACGCTTTATCAAAATTAACGAATACCCCATATACAACCGTGAAAGTTGCGCTCGCATCTTTCGATGAATTGACCTTTAGATTTATCGTTTGCTTCCCTTCAAAAGGCAGTTTGGGAAACTCAAGTACAACCCGGTAAAACGTCTGCGCCGTTCCATTAACAGTCCTTGTAACCGTTGAATTTAATAATTTCTTTTCGGTGTAGTAAGTGCTGGCAGGCGTAACGGTTTTTCCGAATGGGTCACTAATACTCGTTACGGTTATGTTATTGCTCGCAGCAGGATTCCCGACAAGCACCTCGATGCCGATCGGCAATCCGTACAAAGTGGCGCCGTTAAGATCGGTACCTGTAATCCCCTCGTAAGAGGTGGACTTATATCCAGGCAAATAGTTGATAGCCGCTACATACGGGAGGCTCGCATCACGCAAGGAGAAGTATAGACCATTCGTGCCTTCTTCAACCGGAGTTAAACCTAGATGGTCATTCACTTCATTTTTGCCCGTCAACTGCAGATTATATAACGTATCAGCGCAAAGTTGGCTGTCTGAAGTCGTACAGCCTGTTCCTGACATGCCAGCTATGGACGGCATCGCAACTGTAAACGAATAAACAAAGTATGAATCCGTTGGAGTATACGATCCATCAGCGGTACTTGCGCTTGTAATAGAAAGATTGTATGTCATACTGCCCGAAGCTTCTTTAAGCACGGCCTTCAGCGTAGTGAGCGCCTGAGCAGGATCCGGATGCGGCTTGTTAGACCCACCATCCATATAATAACTATTCGGGACGATGACTTTACCGGTCACGTTGACGGTATTGTTCGTCGGATCTACCGAGAAATTGGGACTATACTCGAGCGCCGCGGACTCAACCGTATTATTTAAACCGGCTTTTTCATTGGCATTCACGTCGTAGAAGGTAACACTACCATTGTAAAATGCAATGTCACGCGACGTTTCGATGACTTGGGTACCGTTGGATACTTTGATGATTACTAAATTTTTGCCTTTTTTAATGTTAATCGGCGATGCTATAAATGAATTATTGTCTGCGCTGTTCACCGAATACGTTTTACTGTTTCCGTTAACAACTATCGTAACGCTCGACGCGTTAGGCGCTTTACCGAGAATGCTGATATCCGCGGTAGAACGTCCATTAGAAGCACTTGACTGTACGACCGTCGTTCCGGTCTCGACGATCGGAAAGCTGTTACCGTTAAGATTCGCTGTCAAATCGTAAAGCATTGGACCATTGCGGTATTCGATATAGATAGAATTCGAAACTTGTCCCCCGCTCTTGGTCCCTTGAAAGGTGATTTTATTAAGACCTGGGAATAACTGTATATTAAATACCTCAATAGAAGAGCCGGTTATAGTAATATTGCTAGTTAAATTCTCCCGCTGACTCCCGGTCTCATCGTCAGCTGTCGTTGTGGTGTCGCCTACATCAACGATTTGGTAAGTGCTATAAGAGATCGAAGACGGGTCGACGTTGTTAATCGTCCCTGTAAGTGTTACCCGTTCATCTGTTGTAATACGAGGCGCTCCTTGGTCATCGCTTTCCGATGGGAATGTAAAATTGCCTGTTGCCGCATTAACCGTTTTGATGCCGCTTGTAGGCAGTAGTTGGATGACTAAGGCCAGTAAGATGAACCACATACCTAATTTCTTAATCACGGTAAGCCTCCTCCGTTTGAGTACCATTATCATTATAGTTGTACTCATGTTATCGGCCGCGAACCGGGAAAAGTTTAGGCTTGGAGGAGAAAAAGATAGCCGCTTCAGCACAAAAACTCCGCTTCACACTGGAAGCGGAGTTTTATTTTTCCATATAGATAACTCGTGATAAGAGATCAATTGTTATTGGAGCGGGATTGCTCGGTACGCAGGAGCAGCCTTTGAATGAAATTGATTACAGGACGTCTCGATTTGTCTACGATCCCAATCAGCTCGGCACCGATTTGAAGGACAAATACGAGGATCAGGATTACGACGAAGGTGATCCAGTTCCCCGCGTCCGATTGGACGATCGTGGATTGAAGAATCGCACACATGCCGAAGAATGCTGCGATTCCATAGATGATAAGCACCGTGCGGCGATGGCTGAAGCCGAGCTCGCGCAAACAATGATGCAAATGGCCTTTGTCCGGTGCGAAAATCGGTTTCTTGTTCACCCAGCGGCGTACGATCGCGAAGAATGTATCGGACAGCGGCACACCGATAATAAGCAGCGGCGTCACAAACGAGACGATCGCAACCTGCTTGAAGCCAAGCATGGACAGCGTCGCAAGAGCGAAGCCGAGGAAAAGCGAACCCGTGTCGCCCATGAAGATCTTGGCAGGGTGAAAGTTGTATACGAGAAACCCGATTACCCCGCCCAGCAGAAGCGTGCAAAGCAGGATTACAGATGCGAAGCCCATGACCGCCGACATAACCAGTATTGTACCGATTGCAATGCCGGAGACGCCAGCCGCCAGCCCGTCCAGGCCGTCGATCAGGTTGATCGCATTCGTTACGCCGACAATCCAGAGAATGGTGAGTGGAATGCTTACCCAAGATTCAATCGGCTGCATCGATTGGCCGAACGGAATGTTGATCAGATCGATTCTGACGCCAAAACCGAGCACGACAACGCACGCTGCGGCAATTTGGCCCAGCAGCTTTACTTTGGCGGACAGTTCAAACCGGTCGTCTAGCGCGCCTATAATAACTATAATCGAGCCGCCGGCAAGCAGCGCGTTAATTAAATTCGTATCGTATTGACGAAGAAGTCCATCAGGGATAAATGGTTTGAGAGCAAAATACGCGCCTACAAACGCTCCATAAATACCTAATCCGCCAAGGCGCGGCATTATTCTTGTATGAACTTTGCGATGGTTAGGCTTGTCGATCGCCCCGATCTTGTACGCCAATTTAATGACGAATGGTGTAAGGACAAGCGCCAAACAAAGTGAAATTATAAATCCGATACCGTATAGAATGCCTTGAGCCATCTTCATCTCCCTTTCATAGAAAATACAAGCAAGCCTGCGTTCCCGCATAAACATTGCTTATATTTTGAGGGAAGAAACATGCCCTGCCGTAAGCTTCAACAGCGCACTCATTCGCGGGATTCCCTCAAATGAACGCTTCGTGCGTCACGCAGCCGTTTCTTCTACTATCACCGGAATGAATTATACGCCGATTGAAAAAGAAACTCCACTCTCATTTTCAAGCATTTTTCACGAAATTCACGAAGTTTTCAGGCAGTTGGGCGCTGTTTCCCTAGCTTTTCTTTATCGCGCATCACTTTCAGCACGAATTTCGGCAGCGCAAGCATTCTGCGATACCTTGAAGGCTGCTGCAAAAGCCGGTAAAGCCATTCCAAACGCAGCCGCTGAAACAGTCTAGGCGCCCGTTTCAAGACTCCTGCGATAATGTCGAAGCTTCCTCCGACTCCCATCATAACCGGTACGCCGAGCTCTGATTTGTATTTGCCGATCCAAGGCTCCTGTGTGTCCACGGCCCTTGCGACAAACAATAAATCGGGTGCGCTTTCCCGAATTTCCCGGATCACCTCCGCGTCGTCATCCGGACCAAAAAACCCGTTGCGATAGCCGGCAATGGTGATACCCGGATACCGCTCCTTAAGACGATCGGCGGTTGTACGGATTACTTCCTGCGTCGAACCGAGCAGAAAGACGCGCCAACCGCGGGACTGGCCCAAATCCAGCAGCTTGTGCATAAGATCGAAGCCGGGTACGCGCTCTGAGACGGGCTCTCCTATGTATGAAGCCGCCCAGACGACACCGGTCCCGTCGGGGACCACAAGATCCGCTCCGGTCATAACCCGGTGAAAACCCGTATCCTCAAGAGCCGCCATCACCATAATCGGATTGCCGGTTATAACCTGCGTCGGCTTCCGTTGCTGGATGCGATCCGTCAACAAACCAATCGTATCCTCCATATTAAGTTTGGAAAAATGAATGCCGTATAAGGAGACCGTCGGCACGCTTCCAACTGCGGACTGGCTCATTCTTGATGCCACCTCTACTAGGATTGACGCAGAAGCACAGCGATTTGTTTCGCCGGTCTGCGAGATTCTTGCTTTAATTGTGCGATAGCGTCCCTATGCTCGTCCCGCCAGCCTTCAGGGTTATCAAGCAGTACGGACGCGGCTGCGGCAAAAGCCTCCGGGTTCAGCGTTTCGGTTGTTCCTACCGGCGTCAGTCCAAGACGCTTCAAGAATTGGTCGATCTTCGGATCGTAGGACAATCCGAGCATCGGTACCGATTGGCTCGCCGCGTAGATGAGCGCATGCAGCCGCATGCCGAAGAGAGCGTCGCACCGGCTGACCTCCAGCAGCATTTGCTGGGGGTCGTCGCCGGGCTCGGCGATCTCGGCTGTGCTCCGGCCGCCGAGATCGCCGAGCCGTTCCATCACCCATCTTGACGCTTCAGCGTCTGATGGGGTGTGGAACGGCAGGAACCGCAGCCGCACCGCCCGGCTGCGGGCCAGCGCGCCAAGCGCGGCGGCCGCGCGCGCCAGGTCAGCGCCGTCCTTGCGCCATGCGCGCAAGGACACGCCGAGCAGCGGCAGGCGCTCCGCCGCAGCGGGCTCGGCCGCCAGGCCCGGGGCCGCCGGCGCAGCCGCGGCCCCTTGGCCGGTCGCTGCTTCGCCGGCGCGCGCAAGCGGCTGCGCCTGCGGCAGCGGCAGCCCCATAACCGGATCAGGCACAACGTTGATCCGGTCCTGGGGCACGCCCATCCGCCCAAGCAATGCGGCGGATTCTGCGTCTCGCACGCTGACATACGCACTGCGGTTCATGACGCCGCGAATAAGCGGGTCCATCCACCGTCGATTCACCGGCCCAATGCCCTGCGCGTACACGAACACCGGTTTGCGCAGCAGCTGAGCGAGCCACATTACGCCGGTATAATAAGGGATCGACTTCGCCCCCGTTGCATCCTGCAGGAGGCTGCCGCCGCCGCTTATAAGCCCATCACTGCCGCGGATTGCTCGAATTACATCGCCGGGACGCATACGGTGTACCGCCTGAACACCGTACATTTCCGTTGTCCAGGCAGGATCCCCCGACAGGACCACCGGTTCAATCAGCACCCCCTGCCTGGCGCCTTCTTCTTCAAGAGCAAACAAGATCGATTTGAGCACCGCTTCATCACCGCTGTTATGGTAGCCGTAATAGCCGGAAATAACTACGCGCCGGACTTGTAGCTTTGTTTCCCCTTCGCGAAGCGCGGTACCCATCGTCTCCATACTCCTTCCGCAGCCTGCCACACCGCTATTATAATCAAACCGATTATCGCCCCCAGCCCAAGGCCCAGCAGCACACGAATGATCGAAATGTGCAGAGGCGTATGAATATGCGCAAACGTATCCACCATTGAAAGCTGCCCTATCGCTCCTACTATAAACAATACCCACGCTGCGCGGTAACGAAGCGAAAGGAATAGTCCGAAGAGGAACAGCGGGTGCGCAAGCAGAAACTCTTTCGTCCGCGGACGCACGCCGAATGTATTCTGAAGCGTATTGCGGAACAGCAGTTCGATCGAGGATGCTTGTCCCTGATTCCCCGTTCGCGATAAGTAATATAATCCGACCGCGCCTATAATAGCCGCGACAATGATCCATAAAACAGTAATTTGCATGTTCAGCAGCTTACGCAAATTCCCGATCACCGAATCCCCGGTATACAGAAACACATAAACAGCCGCAAGTCCAATCGGTGCGAGATGCAGTAAGCTCACTCCGCGGAATTGTTCCAGCACCAGAGAGTAGGTAATGTTATTCAGCAGCCCGAACGCATAAGGTATACCGGCGAACGAAATAACCGCCGTGGAGGCAAACAGCGCGATGGCCATTGATAATCGGCGGCCTGCACTGATACCCGGAAAGAACCACCCAGGATCCGCACCCGGGCCGGTTGTATCGCCCATGGGCTTTCGATCGCCTATCGGCCTTCGGTCGCCTACCGTATGGGCTCTCACCCGGCCAATTGCCCATATAATAGCGAGTGTAGGTGCGCTGATTGCGGCTCCAAGCGCCAGTCCTTGCTCGAATACAGACTTAGAGAGCACATACAGCCCCGCACTTCCGACCAGACCCAACAGAAACACCGGTATAATGACTCCCGGTACAAATGCGCCGATCAGAAGCGTAATAAACGCTACAGCGCCAAGTGCGACCACCGCTTTGAGCGGCTTATGCCATGACGGAGATTCGTAATGAAACGCCTCGGCGGTCCCGGATGGGAACCCGAGCGCATCGAGCTGCGAAACAACACCTTTCCCATCCTTGTCGCCATGCATTGCGTCATATAAATTTTGCAGCGGATCGGTTATGGCGGACTTATCCGGACTGCTCATCGGAGCACCGTTCAAATAAAACATACGGATGCTGCGGTCAGTCGCAGCAAGCTGCAAACGGTCAACGATCTCTGCCGGCTTCATTGTCGCCGCATCTGAATCCGAAAGCGAATAGAGTCTTGTTACATTATAATGAACCAAATAAGCGAGCGTATTCATCCCCTTTTGCGGCTTTGAATTCTCGATTACGGTAATCCCTATTCCGTTCTTGTTCAGAATATCGGCGAATTTATGCAAGCTTCCCTTCGCCTCTTGGTCATTGAAGCCTTTAACCGCGTCTCCATCAAACAAAATCCGGCTAACGCCTAATTGTTTATAAGAGGCAATCTGCGCATCAACCGCCTGCTCATTGAACGGGGTGCGGTCAGACAGACGGGGCAAGATCTTTAATCCCGCATCATGAATCGATTGCACCGCAATCGGATCGAGACTAAGCTGCTTTAGCGTCGCATTCTCAAGGGGCGTCCTGATTTCCAGTCCCGTACGACCCTTGAAGCTCCATGGCGACACCGCAATATTCCATTCCTTGAAAGTGCTCTCGATCATTGAACGCAGCGCCGCATCCTCGGCACTTCCGGCAAACAGAACATAGGTATAATTCTCATCACCGGGAACCGGCTTTCCTTCAAGCTCACTGACCTTCGCCGAGTTGTACAACGTTAGACGATCTGCCCAGCTAAGGTCCGTCAGTGTGCTTTCATATACGGCCATAGTGGTAATTCCCGCTTCTTTCATTTTAGCCAATTGCTCTTTAAGAAACGTTTGAGGCTGTGCTTGATAAGAAGCAATTTGCACTAAATCGCGGTAATCGAAAATATATTCAACCTGTTTCGAGGTTTTTTCCATCTGCCAGCGTGAAACGCCAAGCGGTAAAGCGGCTATAATACCAATTATCACCAGTACCCACAATAAGGTATGTGCTCTGCGGTTCCATTGCTGCCACGTTTGTTGCACGCGTTCCACTCCTTAGGCCTTGTTGTCAACTCTCTCCATGACTGCTTGTGTTAAACGTTGAACAGCTGCCGCCGCTTCACTTTGGGACTCCCCGCGAACCGCGAAATAAACTTTGATCTTAGGCTCCGTTCCAGAAGGACGAAGACAGAACCACGAACCGTCATCAAGCATAAATTTCAGAACATTCTCCGGCGGCAAACCTTCGAGCCCCCCCGAATAGTCAAGCATTCTGCCTACCTTGACGCCAGCTACCTCCGCTGGCGGGTTGCTGCGCCAATCCTGCATGATCGCAGCGATTTGCTGAACACCGTCAAGCCCTTTAAGCGTGCGGGATTCCAGATGCTCCTGATACGTGCCAAACTGCCGGTACAATTCAAGCAGGACATCGTATAACGTCTTTCCTTTACTCTTATAATAGGCAGCAGCTTCGCAGATTAGCAAAGAAGCGATCACCGCATCTTTATCACGCGCATAGGTGCCGGCCAAATAACCGTAGCTCTCTTCATATCCGAACAAGAATGTATGCTCGCCTGTTTGCTCGTACTGTGTCATTTTCTCGCCAATGTATTTGAAACCGGTCAAGGTGTTCACTACTCCCGCGCCGTACGAACGGGCGATATCTGCGCCCATCTCGCTTGTAACGATCGTTTTGATTACTACGCCGTTTGCGGGAAGCTGTCCTCGTTCCTTGAGCATACTGAGCAAGTAATTGACCATGATGGCTCCGGACTGGTTTCCGGACAATACGACATATTCACCTTCATTGTTGCGAACGACTGCACCCATACGGTCGCAATCCGGATCGGTACCGATAATGATGTCCGCTCCCACCTTCTGTCCAAGCTCAATGGCCAGCGTAAAAGCTTCACGCTCTTCCGGGTTCGGCGATTTAACCGTGCTGAAATAGCCGTCCGGCTGTTCCTGCTCCGGAACGATATGAACGCTGCTGAAACCGGCTTGTGCCAGCACATTCCTAACCGGCATATTCCCGGCCCCATGCAGCGGCGTATAGACGACGTTAAACGATTCGCCGAGTCCGCCCTTGAGCAGATCGCTGTTCAAGCTGTGAGAAACAACTGTACCGACATAATCTTGGTCTTCCGCCTCGCCAAGCCAGCGCACAAGCCCTTTCGCTTCCGCTTCCTCACGACTCATGCGGCGAATCCGGTCAAAGCCGGTTACCTGCTGGATCGCTTGAATTACCTGTTCCGCATCCCCTGGAATGAGCTGACAGCCGTCAGAGCCATACACCTTGTAACCGTTATATTCGGGTGGATTGTGGCTGGCCGTTACCACAATACCGCTGGTCGCTCCAAGCGCGCGGACTGCAAAGGATAACTGCGGCGTCGGCCGAAGGCCCGGAAACAGATAAGCCGTCACTCCGTTAGCTGCCAGCACAAGCGCCGCATCAAGTGCGAATTCCGGAGAATTGTTGCGGGAATCATGAGCGATAACAACAGAAGGCTTCCCGCTTTTGCCGATAACCCAATCCGCCAAACCCTGTGTCGCTTTCCCAACGGTGTAAGCATTCATCCGGTTAGTGCCGGCTCCCATAACGCCGCGCAGACCGCCCGTTCCAAACTCAAGCTCGCGATAGAAGCGGTCCTCGATTTCTTTGGCGTTGCCTGCAATACCGGCAAGCTCATCTTTTGTTGCCGCATCGATAATCGGGTCGCTGAGCCAAGCTTCATACCGTTTCATAGCCATGTTTTCCATTGAAATCTGTCCCTTCTCTCCACAAATTTGTTTCTTCTATATATAGTCTAACAGGATGTACTCATTCAGGATCTCGAAGAGCAAACATGATTTCGCCTTCTGCAACGACTTTATCGCCAACCTTGGCAGTTGCTTGTCCTTTACCGATCATGCCTTTAAGCCGGGTAATTTCAACCTCAAGGGTAAGAGTATCTCCCGGGGTTACTTGTCCGCGGAACCTGAAGTTGTCTATTCCCGCGAAGAAGCCGATTTTCCCCCGGTTGGCTTCGACCATCAGAATGGCGACCGTACCGACCTGTGCCAGCGCTTCGACAATAAGAACCCCCGGCATTACCGGGAATTGCGGAAAGTGGCCTGTGAAATACGGTTCATTCATCGTGACGTTTTTTATACCCACTGCCCGTTTTCCTTCCTCGACCTCGATGATGCGGTCAATAAGCAGAAACGGTGGACGATGGGGAATGATTTCTTGAATTTGCCTGATATCCAGCATTTTTCAAACTCCTTTTGCGAATTGGGTTATAATTTCCGTTGAATTGTGCACAATAATGTCATCCTTCATGAAACTGCAGTCGTGGAGGTTAAGATAAGGGGGTTTGGCCGAATGACAGAAGAGTCATGAGGCCAAACTCCTTTTGTTTAATTCTCTCATACACCCTTCAAACCCTTCCTGAACTTTCCTCAAGAGCTCTCGACGCCCGGCTTACTATCTTCACTACCGCCGTCGCCTTCGTCTTTATTTAGAGCGACAAACAGGAAAATGTAGATGATCGACGTCACGAACGAAAAGGCGATAACGGCCCACAAATACGTTCTTGCAAAAGGGAGTTCGAAAAAAATAAACATAATGGCCGCGTAATACAGCACTGTAGTGAGCTTGCCCATCCAAATGGCCGGAACTGTTTTCTTCCCCCGAAAATGAAAAAACGCGGAACCGATTATCATGCCTAAATCCCGTATAAAAATAGCCGCGCCCGCGCTCCAGGGAATATGTCCCGTAATAAGCAGCGATAAGATTACCGTAATCATCATCGTCTTATCGGCCAGCGGATCGAGCATCGCTCCAATGGTCGTAACCTGACCGTGCTTTCTGGCCAGATAGCCATCCAGAATGTCCGTCAAACCGGCTGCTACGATGATGAAGAACGCCCCGATCATTTGTCCCGATGCGAATATGAAGACGTAAACGGGAATCAATGCAAACCGCAGCATCGTCAACAAATTAGGCAGATTCAACGTTCACGCCCCCTTACCTTTTCTGTTGATTCAGATTTATATGTATGTTCTTCTCTCTTGTACTCTGAATCATCGCCGGTAACCGCTTGTTACCCACTCGCTCTTCAAAGTTCCTCAATCATTATACCTCTCCACCACGAAAAATAAAACTCCGGACAAGGCGCCGGTCCGGTTGTTACCGCAGCCATTCATCAATCTTACACGAATTTAATTGGAAATAGCTGCTATTAAAAACTACTGTTCAAAAAAAGAAGCAGCATGCCGCGGATCCCTCAAACGGTTCCACGACAGCTGCTTCTTCCAATTTGTCACAGTCCATAAACTGAAAAACCCGCTCGTAAGAGCAGGCGCCTGCAATCAGCCATTTATGGTTTACGAATCCGCAAACACCAGGTCATACATATGCTTCCATGTCGCCCAGTGAAACACATCCGCGGCCGGCCGTTTGCCGATAATCGAATAGCCGATATACATACCGCCAAGTACGGCGACAATGCACAGAAGAGGAACAACACTCTTGCGCAGCATCCATAATAAAACACGCAGCGCCCGAGTTTTGGCAGGGCGAGCTTCATCCTTGTCCCTCTGTTCGCCGTTCGCGCTCTGCTCTTTACGTTTACCAGGTTCACTCTCCGGCGGCTTGCCGCTCGCGGACGAGGCTCGTAATAGGCCCGAGCGTTCTGCCTGGGTAACGCCCTCTAATCCGACAATGGTTTCTTTTTTCGTTTCCATATCGATATCACTCATTTCCTACCCGCGCAGATTGTTGGCGAGTCCGAGCATCGTATCGCTCGACGACAACGCTCTTGCGCTTAATTGATAGGCGCGCTGCACGTTGATCAGTTCGGTCATTTCTTCTGTCAGGTTCACATTGGATTGTTCCAGGTAACCTTGCTGAATCGAGATATCGCTGCCCGGGACAGCCGTTACGCTGCGAGTGGCATCTGCCGCATTTACGCCGTCCGCAAGGGCGAACAAATTATCCGCCACCGGCGACAGCAGGGCGGGCTTCACGGCTTGAACAAGCTTCAGCCGGCCTAATCCGACCGTACCGCCGGAAGCGAGAACGCCGAGTACGCTGCCGTCCTTTTCGATTCGAAGGGCGTGCGCTTCCGGAGGAACAACAATTCGCTTATCATCCACACCGGAAACGGGATAACCTTCCTTGGTCGTTAGAATAGCCGCTCCGCTCCGGTCAAACGTCAGCTGGAACGCTCCGTTTCGGGTATAAGCCCGGCTCCCGTTTCCGTCAGGCATTACCTCGAATAACGCACTGCCCTGTATAGCCACATCAAAAGGCTGATCCGTTTTCTGCAGCGGTCCTTGGGACAAGTCCGGCTGCACCATAGTAAGCCGGCTCCCCCAGCCCTGGTTGAAGCCAAGCGGTGTGAGGCGACCCGGTTGGGAGAAGGCTTGAGGCTGCTGCTTCAATGTCGTAAGCAGGTCCTCGAAAGATCCCTGCTTCCGTTTGTAGCCGACGGTATTTACATTTGCGATATTATCGGCAATTATATCCAGCTTCTGCTGTAACCCGTTCATGGATACCATAGCATTGATCATTGAGCCGTTCATGCTGCTGCCTCCTTCGATAATCCGATCAAACAATAGAGCGACTAAACGCGGCCTACGTCGTTCACCGCTTTATCTAAGCTCCGATCATAGAATTGAATGACCTTCTGATTAGCTTCATATGCGCGCATGGCCGACATTAGATCTACCATGGATTGAGCGGAGTCCACATTCGAACGCTCGATGTATCCTTGACGAACTTCAACTCGATCTCCGGGATTTAGAGGGCGTATGTCGCTCCCATTGCCGATATAACGGAATTTACCGTCGCCTTCGCGTACAAGCTCATTTGGATTATCGACCCGAGTAATAAGAAACTGTCCGACGACTGTGCCCGTAGCCGGATTTACAAGCCGATGTTCCGGAGTAATGGTCAGCTGGTCCATCGAGATTCCCGGCGGCAGTTTAATCGGGGCTCCATTCGTGCCCATCACCCGTGCTCCGTCCGCCATCGTGAGGTAACTCTGCTCGTCCAATGTGAATTTGCCGTCACGCGTATAACGTTGTTCGCCATTCGCATCCTGCACGGTAAAAAAGGCTTGCGGCTGAAAAGTCAAAGCTCCGTCAGGAGATACATATTTACCCGACTGGTCAAATTGAATTCCAGGCACTTGGATGTCGGACATGATGGCAAAGTCGGACGATTGATTCGTTTGCATCAAATCGCCCTGCTGTTGAATTTGCAAGCTCTCTTCGGCGAAAACGCCGGTATTGATTCGCCCCACCAAACGGTCTTGACCGCTGCCGGCTCCCGTAAGCTGAAGCAGCATTTCTGGGAATGAACGGGTCACCGCGTTATTTTGCTTATAGCCCGGCGTATTAATATTGGAAATATTATTTGTAATCGTATCATGGCGGTGCTGCTGAGCAATCATACCGGCAGCTGCCGTATAAAGACCTCTTAACATGGAGAAAACCTCCCGAAACAATCATCTATACATTTTTTATCGGTGTACCGGATCCGGTCATGAATAGAACATCCATGCGACTTTAGACTCATTTGCGCCTCTCGGCACGCCCCCCGAAGCGTCCTACCCAGGCGCCTAAGCAGCAGCCTTTATATCATGATGTCCGAAACCTGAAGCGGAATTATTTTCTTCTCGGTACACGGTCAAGATGATCGAGCAGGAGGCCTGTCCCTTTGACCACGCAATGCATGGGGTCTTCCGCTATGAGTACGGGAACCTTGAGTTCTTCCGCCAGCAATGCGTCCAGACCTCCGAGCAGTGCACCGCCGCCGGTCAAAATAACACCGCGGTCGATAATATCCGCCGACAGCTCCGGCGGGGTACGTTCCAGCACCGACTTGGCCGCCGCCACGATGGACGATACGGGCTCCCAAAGCGCTTCACGCACTTCTTCCGACCGAATCGTCACAGTCAGCGGCAAGCCGGAAACCATATCTCGCCCGCGAATATCAATTTCGTCCCTGTGGCCGTTATCATAGACCGTACCGATCTTCATCTTGATGTCTTCGCTTGTATGTTCCCCGATAAGAAGTTTATATTTGTTCTTTATGTACTTCATGATAGCGGCGTCGAACTTGTCCCCTGCGACTTTAATGGAAGAGGCGGTTACGACGTCGCCCATTGAAAGCACGGCTACATCCGTCGTTCCACCGCCGATATCGACAACCATATTTCCACTCGGTTGATAAATATCCATCCCGGCGCCGATCGCTGCCGCTTTCGGTTCCTCTTCCAAGAATACGTCCCTCGCGCCACTCCGCTCCGCCGCCTCGCGAATCGCCTTCTGCTCCACCGAAGTGATATTGGTCGGTGCGCAAATGAGAATGCGCGGGCGGCTGTACCACGAGCGGCCGCCTACACGATCGATAAACGACTTCAGCATGATTTCCGTAATTTCAAAGTCGGCGATAACGCCGTCGCGGAGCGGCCGAATAGCAATGATGTTGCCGGGTGTCCGCCCGACCATGCGATGCGCCTCTTCGCCGACGGCCAGCACACGCTTCGTCTCGCTTTCGATCGCTACGACCGAAGGCTCATCCAGTACGACGCCCCTCCCTTTTACATGAATGGACACATTAGCTGTACCAAGATCGATTCCGATGTCCTTGCTAAACATAAGTCTGGAGTCCCCCAAAGCGAATAATAGTTCGATCGATATTCATATCGTACAGTATTCGCTGAAATGAGCGAAATTCCTCTATTTTTGTAGAAAAAATCGCTTACGATTTTGCAGCTGCGAGCACTTCGCGTTTCCGCCCGCTCGTTTTCTTGTATTTTATTTTCGTCGCTTCTCCTCCCCTCAGGTGCCGGATCGATTTGTGATATTCCAGTATGTGCTTGACCTGGTCCGCCAAATCGGGATTTATTTCCGGCAAGCGCTCGGTCAAATCCTTGTGCACCGTGCTTTTGGAGACGCCAAATTCTTTGGCGATCGTACGTACCGTATGCTTCGTCTCGACGATACAACGGCCGATTTTTATGGTACGTTCTTTAATATAATCGTGCACGCTCCCGCCTCCCTACTCGAGATAGTTTGGTACATTATATGAGGGGTACGGGTATATATTCTTTGTGGCCAAGCGTGACAAGCCTAAGTTATGCAAATATTTTCAATAAGGAGGGGCAGCGTCCTTGGATGAATAACGTTAAAATGCGCAAAAAGACAGGGTTTCCCCTGCCTTTTCGAGCTGTTGCCGAGATTCCAATCTGTTTGGAAATGTTACGGCTGTTATTCGTTCATTAATTGGCTGCGTCCGCCGATTCGGTCGCAAGCAGTAAACTCGGATTGACCGGTTTACCGTCTTTGCGTACTTCGAAGTGAAGGTGGATCCCAAGATCCTTCTCCAGCTCGCTTCTGCCTGCTTTGCCGATAACTGTACCTTGTTTCACTTCATCGCCGACTTTTACCTGCAGGTCGCCAAGACTTTGGTACACTGTCACAATACCGTCGGCGTGCTTGATTTCGACGACATTGCCGTTTAACGGATGCTGCTCGGCTACCATAACTTTACCGCTCAGAGCCGCCGAAACGTCGAAAGTCTTATTATCCGCTTCAGCAAGATCGATACCTGTGTTTGCAGTAAAGGTGTTGCCTGTCTGAATCATTGCCGCCTGACGCTCTTCGCTTGTAGCCTTCTCATCATAGAATGGTGCTACTACTTCAAGCTTTGTGTGGTCGGCCGGCCATTGCATCGTTTCATTCGTGGATGCGACCTCTGAGCTGTCATCCGTTTGCGTCTGGTCCACCGGCTGTTCCGTCGTACCTTGGCTGACCTCGAGGCCGGTGTTGGTCGTAGTTGTCGCGGTCTTCTCCGCCCCCTGGTAGAGCCACATTAAGGTTACGATGATTGCTGCCGCGGCCATAAACGCTGCTGGTGCTGCCCACTTTTTCGACAACAGCTTTCTCCAGGCAGAAGGCTTGACGGCAGTTTCTCCCATTACATTTTTGGGAGATTCTTCTTTGAGCTTCGGTTTGTTTTGATCATTCATTGTTCGATCACCTCACTAGCCATTGTTGCCACAACCTAGCAGTTTATACGTGAGGTTTTAACATTTTTTGAGATTACGAGGTAGAGGCTGCTAATTTAATGCCGATTCGGAAGCTTCGAAGCTTGCTCCACCTGCGTTCCGGAATAATAGTAGGTTACAATCTGTCTTGCCGTGTGGCCGCTGCGGGCCATTCCGTTGGCTCCCCACTGGCTCATGCCCACGCCATGTCCATAGCCGAATGTGGTAATGATAATTTGCTTGTTATTGTTAATCTTCCAAGTGAACTGCGAGGAAGCGAGACCTAGCTTCTCTCTAACCTCTCGTCCGGAGAAAGTATTGCCGCCGACTGCCACGGTTTTAATACGCTTGCCTTCAGTTAATTCCAAAACACGCATCGCACTGACTTCGCTTTCCTTTACACCAAGCTTTTCTGCAAACTCGCGCAGCCCCAGCGTCACCGTTTCTTTAAACCGGGGTGAAATTGCCTTATCCCAGGGGCTTGCAACACTATGCAAATAGGGAAGATCGACATTCCAATAGTCTGAGGCGTTCTCCGTATAACCATTGCTTGTTGAGAAGAAAGCGGCCTGGATCGGTTCTCCACGGTAAGTAATTATCTGTCCCTTGGTTTCTTCGACAGCGCGGTTCAGTTTCTCCAGATTGGCCTCCTTGGTTTGACCGTCCCAGAGATTGAGCAGTTTATTAACAGAAAAGTATACCTGGTTCTGCACCGTATCAGTCACATTTGCACTTCCGGAGTCCGAGGGCATGTCGCTCCGATCTCCCGACAATAGCCTTCTATATATGTAGGTCCGGGCCGCAATTGCCTGCGCCTTCAGTGCCTCCAGCTCGAAATCGACCGGCATCTCCCCGGCAATCACGCCGCGCACATACAGCTCGATCGGGAGCGTTTCTACGCGCTTTTCCTCCGTTAAATATACACGAACCCGAATGCGCTCATAATCGCTGACGTAATACGTCTCCAGGCCGGCGGCCGGATTGCGAACCGTCCGGCTTTTAGTATCCGGAAGACCCCTGTCTTCAGACGCTGTTTTACCAGGAATTTGTACGGCTTGTCCCGCCGGAGCCCCGGCATTCTCCTGGATCGGCTCGGATTCTATCGCTTCCGTGCCGGTGAAAGAACCGGCCGACTCATCGGCTGTCCATTGAATAAGGAGCGCTTTTACCAGAATAACCATCGCCCACCCGAAAGCAAAACCGGTCCACCATCTTCCCGTGCCAGCCCGCCAGCGGCGGGATCTCGCGGCTTTCCACCTTGTGTATGACATTGTCCGCTCCTTTCCCCGGATCCTTTCTTTCAAGTCTCTCTTAAGATTTGCGATTTCTACAGTCTATGAATGCAAATGGTAGGTTATACCCCGGTTAGGGGAAGCCGGTTATACAATAGCAATCAATTATCGCTATTTTCGTAGAAAATATTGGCGCCCCGGCGAAAATAAAATAACAAAAAACCCTGCACCGCTTGGTGAAGTGCACCCCTTAGAATAGACATTGGAAAAACCCCTGGGTTGACCGATGATATTTCTAGGGGGTGTATTTTTTATGGCGCTAAAGGGACAAAAATTTAAGCATTATCCTGAGTCACTTAAGATGGAGGCAATTCGTCTTCACACGGTGGAGGGCTGGAGCCAGAGGTCCATTGCTATTCATTTGGGAGTTCAGGATAAAGATCGAATTAAGATATGGGTGAGGAAGTATCGGGAAGTTGGAGACACCGCATTTAAGGATGGTCGGGGAGATCCGAAACGAACGGAGACCGAACAAGAACGCGAACTCCGTCGGTTGCAATTGGAGGTAGACGTACTAAAAAAGTGGTTACAAATCTTGAATCAGGAGGTGCACACTGTAAGCACATCGTTGTCGACCAAATGAAGAACAGACAAAGCATAAAAGGATTATGCCAATACCTTGGTATCAGTCGTAGTGGATACTACAGCTATCTGAAAAGAAGCAACCATGATCCTAGCGAAGATCTGAAACGTCAAATTACAGCTATATTTGAACGCCGTAACAAGACTGTGGGCTACCGGCGCGTACAGGATGAGTTGTATCGCCAGCATGGCCTCGTGGTTAATCACAAGAAGGTACTTCGTTTAATGCAGGAGCTGGGCATTCAGCTGTTATCCGTCGCAAATATGTTCACCGAACAAGTCAGCAAGCAGCGGTAGAGGATGGCCGGATCGCAGAAAATCTACTGCAACGAAATTTTAAGGCAGACGCTCCCAATCTAAAATGGGTAACCGACGTAACTCAGTATCGGGTATTGGATGAAAGAATCTATCTGTCAGCCATTAAGGATCTCTGGAATAACGAAATCATTGCCTACCACATAAGTAGGAACAACGACAACCCACTTGTTTTAGAGACTTTTAAGAAGGCGTTCAACAAACATAAAGACGTGACTGGATTGATCATTCACAGTGACCAAGGAAGCCAGTACACGTCTCATGCTTACCACGACATGCTGCCACAGGTTGGAGCCCAAATCAGCATGTCACGCCGAGGCAATTGTTATGACAACGCCTCGATAGAAAGCTTCTTCTCTCATCTTAAAGTCGAAGCACTCTATCCCTATGATATACGATCTATCGATGAGGCACAAAGGCGAATGGAGGAATTCATCCAATTTTACAATGAAGATCGCGCTCAACGAAAACTAAACAAGCTGACACCGGTTGAATACCGGCGCCAGCTTGTTGCATAGGGCTTTTTCCAATGTCCACTATACGGGGTCTTGACCAGGCAAGCGGTACAGGGTTTTTTTAAGCAAATTATGTTATGCCCATGTCGGCTGTGCTTTAATTCGGGAAACTTCTTTCTCCCGTTTGTAATCGAATTCCGTTTCGTTCAGCTTTTCGGCTGCAGCTTCGCTTGAAATAACTGCGATAACCGCTTGCACCTCAGCTGCGGCGTTAACGGCAGCTTCCATCTTTCCGGCAATCACAGGCTCAAACGTTTCCGGTTGAACGGAAACCGTTACGAAAGGCTCCGCTACGTCAACCCTCTTAATGTTTGCACCCAATGACGCGAGCTTGCCGGCAATATCGACATAACCGCGATCCACATGGTGTATGCCGGTAATTTCCGTCTCCCCTTCCGCACTAAGTGCGGCGCAAACGAGTGCGGCACCCGCACGCAAGTCGGTGGCGCATACTCTGGCTCCCTTAAGACTGCGGCTTCCGCTCACAATGGCCAGACGGCCTTCCACTTTAATTTGCGCGTTCATCTTTTGAAATTCCTCAACATGCATAAAGCGGTTCTCGAAGACAGTCTCGGTTACGACGCTGGTACCTTCCGACATCATAAGAAGAGCCATCATTTGAGATTGCATATCGGTCGGGAATCCCGGATAAGGAAGCGTCTTGACATCCACCGCTTTCAGCTTGCGAGGAGCAGATACATGAATGCCATTATCCGTTTCGTTAATGTCAACGCCCATTTCCTGCAATTTAGAGATCACTGGCGCCAGATGATCTGCGATCGCGCCGTCAATGTGGACGTCACCGCCGGTGATGGCCGCCGCGATCATATAAGTACCCGCTTCAACGCGGTCGGGAATAACTGTATGTGACACGCCGCATA
This sequence comes from Paenibacillus sp. sptzw28, assembly GCF_019550795.1. Taxonomy (NCBI): domain Bacteria; kingdom Bacillati; phylum Bacillota; class Bacilli; order Caryophanales; family Paenibacillaceae; genus Paenibacillus; species Paenibacillus sp. sptzw28. The sequence goes on along the minus strand of NZ_CP080545.1, from coordinate 715,912 downwards.
GCTGCTCGACGCCTTCAATGCGGATGAGGCCCGTTCCCGCACCTCGAACCTTCGCGCCCATTGCGTTCAAATAATTGGCGAGATCCACGATCTCCGGTTCTTTAGCCGCATTCTCGATTACTGTCGTCCCCTCGGCAAGAGCGGCCGCCATCATAATATTCTCGGTGGCGCCGACGCTTGCTACATCGAGATAAATCTTGGCACCCTTCAAGCGGCCGCTCGTACGGGCCTCGATATATCCTTGCCCCAGTACGATTTCCGCCCCCATCGCTTCAAAGCCCTTCAAATGCTGGTCAATGGGACGAGTTCCGATCGCGCAGCCGCCCGGCAGTGAAATTCTTGCGCGGCCCAGACGGGCAAGCAGCGGACCCATGACCAGGAATGAAGCCCGCATCTTGCGGACTTGTTCGTAAGGCGCCTCAAAGGATGTAAGCTGCTGCGCGGAGATGCGCATCGTTTCATTATTGTAGGATAATTTTCCGCCTACGGCGGAAAGCACATGTTGTATAGTTATGACATCGTCAAGAAAGGGAACGTCATTGATAATACTTTCGCCTTCTTTTGCAAGTAACGTGGCCGCGAGAATTGGCAGAACGGCGTTCTTTGCACCGCTTACTCGAACGTTTCCGGATAGTCGCTGGCCGCCGCGGACGATTATTTTGCTCATCTTAGGTTTCCCTCCGCGCGCAGTAGATTCTTTTGCATAATCGTGTAATATATGGTACCCTTCCAAGCACCTGAAATTCATCTTAACATTCATCTACATAAATCGACAAGGTTTATTTTCATCACGTTTAATCCGTGCATTTTATACTATTCGTAAAGCCATTCATTTTTCATACCCGTATCTATTACCCATTGTTAACATCTTTCCTCTTTGTTATTCGACAAGCCCTCTAAGCAGATTGGACCATTGCCAGTAATCAATGAGAAAACCGGCAAATAAATGCCCGAGTATGACGGCAAGCATAACCTGTAAAATACGTCCCCTCACATTGCGCGGCCTGCTCATTATGAAGTCCAGCTTAACGCCTTGCAGCGCATACCAGGCAAGCGTAATGGAGCACAACTCGATTATTATCGACACCAGGGCGTGAAGCCCGGCGCTTGTAAGTACCGGATCCATGTCGTTCATATCGGATTCTCCTCAGGGTTTTGCGGAGCAAAACCATCATCGTAAGCGTAAGCAGGGTTTTGCGGAGCAAAACCATCATCGTAAGCGTAAGCAGGGTTTTGCGGAGCAAAACCATCATCGTAAGCATAAGCAGGGTTTTGCGGAGCAAAACCATCATCGTAAGCATAAGCAGGGTTTTGCGGAGCAAAACCATCATCGTAAGCATAAGCAGGGTTTTGCGGAGCAAAACCATCATCGTAAGCGTAAGCAGGGTTTTGCGGAGCAAAACCATCATCGTAAGCGTAAGTCCCATTACCCTAATGCACGTCTAAGGATTGCAGCGAATTCCGCCCGGCTGGCTGTTTGCTCGGGCCTATACCGCAAATCGTCATAGCCGCCGATTAAACGCTTCTGCTTAAACGCGGCAAGCGAAGGTGCGGACCAGCGCGCGGCCTCCACATCACGGAAAGGTGCGGAGAGCGGTCTTGCTGTCGGAACCTTCAGCGCTCTTGCTATCATTACCGCCATTTCTTCTCGCGTTATGACGCCGTCCGGCGCGAATGTGCCGTCCGGGTAACCGCCGGCCCAACCTGCATTCACGGCAATTGCGATCGATTTGTATGCCCAATGATCGGCCTGAACATCTTTAAAGCCGGTCTGCAGCGAACCTCCCGGATTGAACGCCTTTACGAGCATTGATACGGCTTCTGCGCGCGTGATGCCTTCATTCGGATAAAAACGGCCGTTTCCGCGCCCTTTCACGATGCCTTGTTTATTAAGCGCTGCGACGTCCGACTCGGCCCAATGGCCTGAAATATCACGAAAGCCGGCCACTATCGGCTGCGCATCAACGCGGAGGCCGTAATATTGTTTGTCGAACGCCGTGCTCCCGGTAACTTTAATATAATATAATCCGGGTTCAAGCTGCTTCTCGCCCGTCATTTCGCTCCGGTGCCAATCCGATTGGATGGAGAAGACCTGCTTCTGACGCTTATCCACCGCTTGGGCCTTCATTTGTATACCTTCCGGAATTTCCTTAATCGTAACTCTCACGTAGCTCTGTTTGGTAAGACGAAGCTGGTACCAGTCAACGTCGCTGGACGTGCCGATCACACCGACGTAATCGGAGCCCGGCCTTATACCGGTCGCTTCATAGGCTTTATTATTCGGTTCGTTCGGGTCCGTATATTTTGTTTTGAAATCGAGCTTCAGCTGGTATTGCCCGGTTGTCGGGCTTGCTTGCGCTGACATCGCGTTATAGACCCGAATGTAATAAGTACCGGGCGTGATATTGACGAGTTTTGACGTCTCGTCTTCGCCTTCACCGTTCTCATCGATTTGTTGAAGAACTTCATCCGTCCGTTGAATAGACATTGACGGATCGATTCGTACCGAATCGGTTGACAACATGAGTTTCAGCGTACCGCCCGTCTCAAAATGAATGGCATACCAGTCCCGGTCACCCGTCTGATGAAAGTTCCCTATAATCGTTTGCGAGCGCGGTTTGAGGGAAGAGGCCTGGTACTGTTTGTCGTTCTTCTCGTAAGCGTCGGGTCCGCTTTCAAATGCTGATGTCAGCAGATAAGGCAGCGGCGATGTGATCTGTTTATCAAATAATTGCAGCTCAAAATAATTGCGCCCCTTCTTCACATGCCATTCTACTGTTTGGTTTCCCAGCTTTGTTTCTTTGGTTCCTGTTGCCGAGTACCCTTGATAATGGGTCATTTGGACCGTCGGCTTTGATTGGCCGGCCGATGTAATCCCTTGAAATTGAATGGAAATGATACCGTCAAAGGGGGCATCGACTGTGTACCAGTCTTTGTCCGTACCGCCCGCGAGCTGCGCCGATATTTTGGTCCCGAGAGGAAAACGTTTTGCTGTATCCCGGCGGTTATTCGGCTCGTAGGCATCGTCTTTGAGGACGGATGTAACCGCGCGGTTAATTTGCAGCAAGCCGTAGCCGCTGGCATTATCAACCCCGGCAGGACCGATATCTTTTGCGCTCTGCCGCAGTGCGGCGCGGACTTGATAAGGCTTGTAATCCGGATGCATCGCCCATACCAGTGCCGCCGCTGCCGCTGCTTGCGGCGCCGACATCGATGTTCCTTCCTGACGCGCGTATCCCCCGCCTACTGCGGTCGTATACACGTTCCAAGGAGCTGCAATATCGATCTCCGATCCCGAGTTGGAGCGCGGCTCCGGCTTGTTTGCGGCCGTGGCTCCCGCTACTGCAAGCACGCTCGGATAGGCTGCGGGATATTTCACTTCCGCCTTGGAGCCCAAAGCAAGGCCGTCGTTTCCGCTGGCGGCAACCAGCAGGACGCCCTTGGACTCCGCGTATAACACAATATCTTTCATGTAGGACGAATATCGGTAGAGGCCCACCGAGAGCACGACGATTCGAGCACCGTTCTTCACCGCATAAAGAATTGCTGCTCCGAGCCGTTCCTCATCGCCGTAGCCATCCTTATCCAGCGCTTTAATCGGCATTATCTTGGCTTTCCAGAGTATACCGGCAATCCCTTCGCCGTTGCCCCCTTTGCCGGCCAATACACCCGCGACTGCCGTTCCATGGCCGTTATCGTCTTCCGGGGGCTGTCCCGTGTCCACAAGGTTCGTTCCTTCGACGAGATTGTCTTTCAAATCAGGATGGTCAAGGTCGACGCCGGTATCTACAAGGCCAATCGTCAAACCGGTTTGATCACGGACCGTTGCCCATGCTTGTTTTGCCCCGATTTGATCCAGATAATGCTGCTTCGGCAGATGCGGATCGTTAGAGGATACTGCGGCAAGCAGCGCTACCCGGCTGTTCGGCTGGACATACTCGACGCCCGGCGTTTCGCGAAGCAGCCGGAGCCACTGGTCCGTATCCGCTGCCGGATCGGCCGGACGGATTAACTCCACCGCCGCCGGCACCGATTGGCGGCGCAGCACACTCGTACCCGGCAGCGGCTTCGCCTGCGCAGGGTCGCGCCATTTGAGGAGCCAGCTGCGCGGCTCCTCCCGGGCGCCGCTTGCGGCGCTCACGGCGGCCTGCTTCGCACGGCCGCCGTCCGCCGCCGAAGGCGGCGCGGCCGCGGGCGCGGCATCTGCTGCGGCGGATACCGCCGCAGCAGAGACGCCCCAGAGCAGCAGCGCTGCGAGCGTAGCGTGCAGCGCTGTTCGGGCGGCAAAGCTCCGCGCCGGCTTGCGGCAGCCGGAACGCCGCGAACGGCTGTTTCGCAGGCCGGGCGTCCCTGGCCTGCCCGGAGCGAGACGATCATCTTCAGTTGAACGCCTCGTATTAACTTCACCCGATCTGTCCGATCTGTCCGATCTGTCCGATCTGTCCGATCTGTCCGATCTGTCCGATCTTTCCGATCTTTCCGTTCCGTCCGTTCTGTTCGCCCTCTCCAATCCGTCCGCGCTCTCCAAACCGTCCGCGCTCTCCAAACCGTCCGTCCTCTCCAATCCGTCCGCTTTCTCCGGTCTGTCCGTCAGGCCGCTAACCGCTGCTCTCTTGCCTTCCTCTGTCTGCCGCACATACACTTCTCCCGATCTTCCCGCATACCTGCTTATTTCGTTTCTTTTAGAAGCTGACGTACGACGTTCACTCGTTTCGCCCCGTTCCTTTATGACAATCAACGCACGCACTGCATCCAGCGGCATGAACAAACAGGCCTTCACATTTAGATTCAGCTTTTTTCTCATGCCGTCGAAGGCTTTTTCCGTTCGTTTTAAATTGTTTTTGGAGTGCGTATCCCAGTGAATTTCGTTCATCATATTCTGCCTTTAACCTGCAAATTGGTATATGAAACTTTTTCGCTTTTGAGGCGTCGATCTCCTTTTGGTAAATTATTTAAATCTTTATAAAGAGTAGATAGTCCTAGCTCTCTATCAGCTCTCACAACGATAATATGCGCCGCCATTACTGCTTAATATTAAATTTATAGAAAAGAGCGGGGATAAGCCTTGCCACCAATCTTTGCAGTATCCGGCAAACGGTCTAATCACAAATACTCCTTGCACTGCATGTACGCCATATTTTCTTTCCTTTTCACAAAAAAAATCCATACCTATACCAAATAGGCATGGATCCCCGATACAAGCACGCCGGACCTTTCAGCGTCTTCCTCTTGCCGCATTTAACGGATAAACAAGTCCCCTAGTATGGAAAAGTGTCCGTTCACCCAGTCCATGACAGGGCCGGGTACGATGCCGAGCGCAACCGTCAAAATCGCACACAGCCAGATCGCAATTCCTGTTGTAGCAGGTACTTGCACATCCTTTTCCTCGCCGGTGGAGCGCATGAACATTTGACGGATCACCCTGAAGTAGAAATAGTACGAAATTACACTGCTTGCTACCATCACGGCAACAATCCAATAGGCCTTCGACTGCGCTGCCCCGAGAAGAATGAACAATTTACCGAAGAATCCCCCGGTAACCGGCAGCCCGGCAAGAGACAATACGAACACGATCATAGCGCACGCCGTCCACGGTGCCCGGAAGTATAATCCCGCGAAGCTGCTGACCTCTTCGTGTCCAGCCGCTTTGCTGACAACCGAGAAGACTGCAAACGCCCCGACGTTCATCAGTAAATACGCCGCAAGGTAGAATGCGAATTCACCGAAGTTGGACGCGTGCATTCCTTTCAGGGAGACTCCTACTGGGACTAGCAGATAACCCGCATTGGCTATTCCCGAGAGGGCCATAAGCCGCTTTACATTATACTGCTTCAAGGCTGCCGTCGAACCGATGATCATAGCCGCTGCCGCCATTATGAGAAGGGTAAGGAAGATATCATCAGCAATCGGTTTATCGGGCGTAGATGCATAGAATGCAACATTGAAAACGATACGAAAAATCACTGCAAACGCAGCGCCTTTGGAGACGACCGCGAGAAAAGCCGTAATGGGCGTCGGCGCTCCTTGATAAACGTCCGGTGCCCATGCGTGAAAAGGCGCGGCCGCGATTTTTATTCCAAGCCCTGCCAGAATGAAGAAGAACGCGACATATAGTAGCGCCGCAAAATCAGCAGCATGCTGCTGCACGCCCTGGGCGACGGCGCCGAGGTTCGTCGCCCCTGTAATCCCGTACAGATAAGACATGCCGAACAGAATCAGCGCCGTGGAAATGCCCCCCGTCACGACATATTTGAACGCCGCCTCCGACGACTTTACGGCATGCTTGCGCATTCCGACGAGCACGTAAGTCGTGATGCTGAGCAGCTCCAATCCGACGAATAACGTAATCAAATCTCCGGATGATGCCATGATCATCGCCCCTACGACCGCCGGCAGGAGCAGGTAATAAAACTCACCTTTATTCGGTATTTCATCGCGTTTCACCGTACCCAGACTCATGAGTACGATAAGGGCTGTAGCGACCAAAAACACGATTTTTAAAATGCTGCCGAAATCATCTATCCTGTAGCTGTCGGCAAGCAATCGGATTGCACCGCTCACCGGCTGTCCGTTCGCATCCAGCGCCGGCACTTTGCTGTTCATATCGATCAGCCGCCAAACGACGAAACCAAGCGACGTCAACAGCCCCCCGAGCGTCAGCCATCCGATTACCGTCCGGCTCACGCTTCGCGGCATTGCCAGGTCAATGACTGCGAGTGCAATGGTAAAGGCGATCAATATCCATTCAGGGGCAAGATAGGCGGCATCACTCCATGTGAAAGGCGCAAGCGGTGCGAGCTGCTGTTGAGTTACATCCATCGTCTATCCCCCCGCCTTCCCGTTAAGTTGCTGCAGCAGCGCATCGAAGCCATGCTTCATTGGTTCAGTCAGCACTGCCGGATAAACTCCGATCAGCACGATAAATGCCAGCAGGGCAATCATCGGCACCGCCTCAATGAGCCTCGCATCGCGAAGCGCGCCGTAACGCTCGGGCATTGGTCCGAACGTAATGCCGAGGACGCTGCGGAGCACATATACAGCCGTCAGAATCACGCCAAGCACTGCAACCGCCGTGAGGACTCGCATCGAGCCGAATAAACCGAGCAGCGACAGGAATTCTCCGATAAAGCCGGATAAGCCCGGCAGTCCCAGTGATGCCATACCCGCCGTAAGCAGAATGCCGCTTATGAACGGCAAGCTGCGGGCAAGTCCGCCCAGTTCGTCAAGTTCCGTCGAACCGGTCCGCTCATACAAGCTGCCGACAATCAGGAACAGCAGTGCAGAGATCAGACCGTGGGAAACAAGCTGAATCATGGCGCCCTGCAAACCGATTTCATTAAACGAGGCGATGCCCAGCAGTACAATACCCATATGGCTGATCGACGAGTACGCGAGTACCATCTTGAATTCTTTCTGGACGAGCGCCAGAATCGCGCCGTAAAGAATATTAACAACACCAAGCACTGCAATCACCGTTGCCCAGTGGCTCGCCTCGGCGGGGAATAGAAATACACCGAACCGCAATAAACCGTAAGCGCCCATCTTGAGCAAAACCCCTGAGTGGATCATAACGACCGACGGAGGCGCCTCCGCATGGACCCTCAGCATCCACGTATGGAATGGGAAGATCGGCAGCTTGATGCCGAAGGCGATGAGCAGCAAAATAAAGACCGTCCAGCGCATCGCATCCGACATATAGAACGGGTTCGCCGCCCCTTGCGTCTGGTCCGGAGGCATGTTGACATACGATTCCGGGTTAGTCAGGTTATCCTTTATCACTTGGTAGTCGCCGCTGTAATACAGATGCGCCTCCTGCTTACCGGCCGGCTGGTCTACTTTAAAGCCGGCCGTAGAGACCAGGAGGATAAAGGCAAAAAGCATTATCGCCGAGCCGAGCCCATTATAAATCAAGAATTTGTTCGCCGCTCTCTCGCGGTTCATGTAACCCCAAATGCCGATCAGGAAGAACATCGGGATAAGCGTAAGCTCGAAGAATACGAAGAACAGGAAAAGGTCCCTGGCAAGAAATACGCCCAGCATGCCGATTTCCAGCAGTAAAAACCAGATGTAAAACGATTTCCACCGTTTCTTGATATAAACAGATGCAAGCGCAGCCATGGTCGTTACGATCGTCGTGAGCAGAAGAAGCGGCAGCGACAGCCCGTCAACGCCCATATGATATTCGAACTTGTACGAATACGAAGTCACGTCGCCAACCGCTTCCTTGTTAAGCGAAGCGTCGACCCAGGTCGCTTTCTCTTCATAGGGCTTTCCGCCCTTAGCCCCGTCGAAATCGGCATAGAGCCATAGAGACAGCAAGAGCGGAATTAATGTTGCGGCAATGGCTGTTACTTTCAACCAGCGGCTGCTTTGTTTCGGCAGCAGCAGCAGAACGATAATCCCAAGCAGAGGAGAGAAGGTAATGAGCGATAAAATCGGGAGATTGGACAGCATTACCAGAACCTCCTTCCGACAACTGCGGCGATAAGAATGACAAGCCCAAGCACGGTAATCAAGCCGTACGTTTGGACCTGACCGTTCTGCATGCGTGTTCCGCCGCGTCCCAGAAGAACCGCAGTCCCTCCGGCGACCCGTACAAGGCCGTCGACAATGTAATCGTCAACCGCATTCAGCAGACGGCCCATGCCGCGCAGCGATTGTACGAATATTACATGATACAATTCATCGATGTAGTACTTGCGTTCAAGCAATCGGACAAGCCAAGGCGCACGGGAAGATACCGCATCTCTGGAAATCGTTCCTTTCGCGAAGACCAGCCAGCCAAGATAAATTCCGAGCGCGCCGACCGCAATCGAGAGGACCATTACCAGGCCGCCGCCGGAGTGCTCCGTTTCCGCACCATCGGTCAGCCATGAAGCAAGCGTGTTGTTCCACGGCGTCTGCACGAAACCGGCTACAGTCGCAAGAACGGCCAGTACGATAAGCGGCAGCGTCATGGAAATCGGCGACTCGTGCGCCTGCTGATTTCCTTTCGGTTTACCGGTGAACACAAGGAAGAATAAACGGGACATGTAGAATGCCGTGAAGAATGCGGCTATTACACCGATCACGAAGAGTGCCGGCTTCTCATGCAGCGCAGTCGTCAGTATGTCGTCCTTCGACCAGAACCCTGAAAACGGCGGGATGCCCGACAGTGCCAGTGAACCGATCCCGAACGTCCAGGCGGTAATACGCATTTTGGAGCCCAATCCGCCCATCTCATTGATATTCTGAGTATGTACGGAATGAATGACACTGCCGGCTCCGAGGAACAGCAAAGCCTTGAAGAATGCATGGGTAAGCAGGTGGAAAATACCCCCGGACAATGAACCGAGTCCAAGAGCCATCATCATATAGCCCAGCTGGCTGACGGTTGAATAGGCGAGAATCCGTTTGATATCGTTCTGTGCGACACCGATCGTCGCTGCGAATATCGCCGTGAATGCCCCTACATAAGCAACGGTATTCATCGCCGCCTGAGAGGCTTCAAAGATATCGAAGGTTCTTGCAACCAGATACACGCCGGCGGCAACCATCGTTGCTGCATGAATGAGCGCACTGATCGGCGTCGGTCCTTCCATTGCGTCCGGCAGCCACACATGAAGCGGGAACTGACCGGATTTACCGACTGCACCGACAAAAATAAGAATGGCGATCAATGTGGTGACGCCCGCTGCGATTGTGCCTGTTTGGCCGTCAAAGACGTTCTGAATGTGTACGAAATCCAGTGCATGGTCAGGCATGTACCAGTAAAGCAGCAGGATCGCGATAAGCAGGCCCGCGTCGCCGATCCGGGTCACGATAAACGCCTTTTTGGCGGCGGCCTTCGCTTCAGGCTTCGCATACCAGAACCCGACAAGCAGGAACGAGCATACGCCGACAAGCTCCCAGAAAATATAAAGAGTCAGCATATTGTCCGCCAGTACAAGCCCAAGCATCGAGAACGAAAACAGTGCGACATAGCTGTAGAACACAGAAATCCGTTCGTCGTCTTTCATGTAGCCTGCCGAGTAAACATTGACCAGGAAGCTGACGGTCGTCACGATGACAAGCATGAGCGCCGTGAGATTCGTCACTTCATAGCCGGCATTGATCTGAATGCTCCCGAGATCAAGCCATTTAAATCCGTATTGGTAATATTTCGTCCCATCCGCCATGTGCTCGATCAGCACCAGAATTGAAACCACAAGCGCCGCGAGTGAGCCGGCCGTGCCAAGCGTAACCCCAAGAATCCGCTGATTTCGGCCGAAGGCGAGCATCAGCAGGAACGCGACAAACGGAAATAACGGAATGAGCCAGGCAATCTGCGAGAACGTCGTATCCACTTGTCGTTTACCTCCTCATCTCGTCGAACTCATCGACATTAACGCTGCCGCGCGCACGGAACAGCGCGATCAGCACGGCAATACCCACTGCCGCTTCAGCTGCGGCCACAGCAATAATAAAGAGCGTGAACATTTGGCCGGTAAGCGACGGCACGACACCATACTTCGAGAATGCGACAAGGTTAAGGTTGACCGCATTGAGCATCAGCTCAATGGACAGCAGCACCACAACCGCGTTGCGCTTCACAAGCGCCCCGTACAGACCGATGCAGAACAAAATCGCCGCCATCGTTAAATAGGAAGATAACAAGCTATTCCGCCTCCTTCTTGGCGAGCACGATCGCCCCTATAAAGGCGACCGTCAGCAGCACTGAGATAAGCTCGAACGGTACGATATAATCGGTAAACAGCCTCTTGCCGATTTCCATCGTATTGTCCGCGCCAGCCTGAAGGGACTGCTGCGGCTGCTGAAAGTCGGATTGCCGGATCGCGTAGAACAGGATGCCGAACAGCGCTAATGCGCCGATCGCCGTAAGCGTCTCCTGGAGAGGCCGCGGCTTCTCCGCTTCGCTATCCTCGTGCCTTGTCATCATAATGCCGAATATCATCAGAATCGATATGGCGCCCGCATAGATCAGCACCTGGACAAAGGCGAGAAATTCCGCTTCAAGCAGGACGAACATGCCGGCGATGCCGATAAAGACGGCCGCAAGCGAGACGACCATATAGACGACCTTGGTGAAGCTGACCATAAGCACGGCGCCGGTAATAATAATAACCGAGAAGACGAAGAACGCGACGAACTCACCGGTCAAGTTAATATTGAACATCCTTATTTGGCGCCCCCCTTCGCGGCTTGGGGAGCGCCGATGTTGTTGTTGTCCTGACGCACTTGCTTGTTATTATTGTCCAGCCACTCCCGGTCCTTGAACAAGTCGTCGCGGCTGTAAGTGGCGAGCTCGAAGTTGTTCGTCATGACAATCGCTTCCGTTGGACATACTTCCGTGCACAAGTCGCAAAGGATGCAAATCTCGAAATTGATGTCGTAAGTGTCGATGACTTTCCCTTTTTTGTCCGGATCGGGATTCGCTTTACCCGTCAGCGTGATGCATTCCGTAGGGCAGATGCGTGCGCATTGATTGCAGACGATGCATTTATCGGGCTCAAAATGCTGGATGCCCCGGAACCGGTCCGGCATGATAAACGGCACGTCGGGATAGGAAGTGGTGACTTTTTTTGCAGTCATCGATTTGAGCGTGACGCCAAGCCCTTTCAAGAGACCTTTCATTCCTTCTCCCTCCTAACTTTTACCCTTTAATGAACAGCTCGAGATAGACGGCTGTTATGAACACATTGAGTATGGCCAGCGGCAGCAGCACCTTCCAGCCCAGTCCCATCAGCTGATCGACCCGGATACGAGGCATCGTCGCCCGCAGCCAGAAGAGGAAGAACACGATGAAGGAGAACTTGAGCAGGAACCATATGATGCCAGGCACAAAATCGAGAAACGGGGCAGGGGCGTGCCACCCGCCAAGGAACAGTACCGTCGTCAAAGCGGCGATCGCATACACGTAAACATACTCGGTAAGCATGAAAAATGCGAACCGGAATCCGCTGTATTCGACATGGTAACCGGCAACAAGCTCCGATTCCGCCTCAGGCAGGTCGAACGGCGTCCGGTTAAGCTCCGAGACCGCAGCGATAACGAACACGACAAAACCGATAATTTGCGGCAGAAAATTCCACTGCCAGAACCAGTCGCCCTGCTGCTCGGCGATGGTGCGAAGGTTGAGGCTCCCCGAAACCATGACAACGCCTACTACGGAGATAACAAGCGGGACTTCGTAGCTGATCATCTGAGCGGCCGACCGCATACCGCCGAGCAGTGCGTATTTGTTGTTCGACGACCAGCCGCCGAGCACGATCGCAATTGTGGATATGCCCGAGAGCGCTACATAGTACAGGAGACCGACGTTTATATCTGCAAAATATAGCTTTTGAGTGTAAGGTATTACCGCCAGTACGGCAAAAGCCGGTACATATGCAAGCGCCGGAGCCAGAATAAACAAAACCCGGTCCGCTTTACGCGGAATCGTATCTTCTTTCAACAGCAGCTTCAGAATATCAGCTACCGTCTGGAGCAGTCCGAACGGGCCGACCCTGTTCGGACCGATCCGCAGCTGCATCCAGCCGATAACCTTACGCTCGAAATAAATCGCGTAGGTAACAAATCCAAGTACGATACCAAGCAGCACGACGCCCCACAGGAAGAAAATAAGAGCGTTGCCCCACGTTAGCGTTTCGTCCAGCCAAGCACCCATTAAGCGTCTACCTCCCCGACGACAATATCGATGCCGCCCAGAATCGTAATCAGATTCGTCATCGTCTCGCCGACAAGCAGCTTCGGCAGTATTTGTAGGTTGACGAAAGACGGACGTCGGAATTTAAGGCGGTATGGCTCCGCCTTTCCTTTGGAGACGATGTGGCAGCCGATTTCGCCGCGCGGCGACTCGATGCTTACATAGACCTCCCCGGCAGGCGGGCGGATGACGCGTGGAACCTTGCCCATGACTTCGCCTTGGGACGGGAACTGCTCCACCGCTTGTCTCAAGATACGCAGGCTCTGACGGATTTCCTCCAGACGGAGCAGGTAGCGGTCGTAGCAGTCGCCGGTTTTGCCGAGCGGAACGTCGAATTCAAATCGGTTATACAGGCTGTAAGGCTTCGCTTTGCGCAAATCCCAGTCGATCCCGGTACAGCGCAGATTTGCCCCCGAGAGACCGTAATCAATGGCAGTCTGTGCATCGTATGTGCCGATGCCCTTAATTCGGGCAAGGAATATTTCGTTGCCGCTTACGAGATTGTTGTATTCGTCAAGCTTCTTCTCCATATATGGAATGAAATCGCGGACCTTCTCGATCCAGCCGTCAGGCGCATCCCATTTCACTCCGCCTACGCGCATATAGTTATAGGTAAGCCGCGCCCCGCACAGTTCATTGAACAGATCGATGATAATCTCGCGGTCGCGGAATGCATACAGGAACGGACTCATCGCTCCGATATCAAGCAGGTAGGTGCCCCACCAGACCAGGTGGCTTGCGACGCGCTGCAGCTCCATAACGATAAGGCGCATAAACTCTGCCCGCTCCGGTATTTCAAGCCCCATCATGGTCTCGACGGCATGACAGAGAACATAGTTATTTGTCATGGCGGACACATAGTCCATACGGTCGGTATAAGGAATGATCTGGGTATAGTTCAAGTTTTCCGCAAGCTTCTCGGTTCCCCGGTGCAAATATCCCATAACAGGGATCGCCTCGGTTATAACCTCGCCGTCAAGCTTGACGATGATGCGGAAAACGCCATGTGTGCTTGGGTGCTGCGGCCCGACGTTAAGCAGCAGTTCTTCTGTACGAATCACAGCCTGTTACACCTCCGGGTCCAGCGGTTCATAGTCTTTGCGAAGCGGGTGGCCGACCCAGTCATCCGGCATCATGATGCGGCGCAAATCGGGATGTCCGGTAAAATCAATGCCGAGCAGGTCGAATATTTCCCGCTCGTTCCAGTTTGCCGTTGCCCAGATGGGTGCGGCGGAAGCTACTTGCGGCTTTTCCCGGTCAGTTTTCACCTTAAGCGCGTATTCTCGCTTGGTACTCAGTGACACCAGGTGATACACCACTTCCAGATGCGTCTCATAGTCAACGCCCGAAACATTGCGCAAATAACCGCAATCGAGTGAATTGTGGGATTTGAAAAGCCTGGCGACGTCCATAAAACGGTCGCCCTTAACGATTATCGTCGGCATATGGTCGTTCAGCTCATTGATATAAGCCTCTTCGATTGCATCTCCGGCAACCAGCGTTTGAATAAGCCCCACCGCTTCATCCAGCTGGGGCTGCTTCGGCGACGGTGCTTTCGGCTCGGCCGCAGCTTCCTCGCTTTCGGCTTTGGCAGCGGCTCGCGCGGCCCGTGCTTCTTCCGCGGCCTTCAGCTTCGCTTCCCGCTCCGGGTCGACCGCAGAAGTTTTGACTGACTGCGCGTCCTCGGACGGCGCAGCTTCCGGTGCGGCTTCGCCGGCAACGGCGCTGATCTTCGCGGCGGCTCTCGCAGCACGGGCATCCGCAGCAGCTTTGAGCTTGGCTTCGCGCTCCGGGTCAGCCTTTGGAGCAGCTGAGGCTTCAGCGGCCGATGCCTCCGGTTTTACCGGTTCGGATTCAGACTCGGCCGCAGCAGCCGGGGGCTTCGCTTCGGGAGCAGCCGCTTTTTCCGGTACAACCTGGTCCGCTTGTGCCTGAGCCGCTGCTGTATCCGACGGCTCATTATCGTTATTCCCGGCCTGTCCGACGTCATCCTTCGGCCGTTCATCGGCCTTAGGGGTTCTCTCTTCCTGTTCCGGTTCTTTTTTATTGTCGTCGCTCACCGGCTTGTCACCCGCTTCCCGGTCTTGGCTTCGTAGCGGATCTTCTCCTGGAGCTTGTTGATTCCATAGATTAGTGCCGCCGGATTCGGCGGACATCCTGGAATATAGACGTCAACGGGGACAATCTGGTCGACGCCTTTCATAACCGCGTATGATTTCACATAAGGACCACCAGCCGTAGCGCAGGAGCCCATCGCGATAACCCACTTCGGTTCCGGCATTTGGTCGTAGAGGCGGCGAAGCAGCGGACCCATCTTTTTCGTGACGGTTCCCGCTACAATCATCACGTCCGATTGTCTGGGCGACGTACGGAACATGACTCCAAATCGGTCAAGGTCATAGTGCGATGCGCCTGTGCCCATCATTTCAATGGCACAGCAGGCCAGACCGAACGTTAACGGCCAAAGCGAGTTGCTTCGCGCCCACGCCTTCAACTGCTCAAGCGTGCCCATAAATACATTGCGCTCCAGTTCCTGCCGCTCTTCGGGAGTGATCGATCCTAGATTGAATTCCATTTGAGCACCTTCTTTTTCCAGGCGTATAGAAGACCGATTAGCAAGAGCCCTACGAAAATTGCCATTTCAACCAGCACAAACAGGCCAAGCTGCTTGTATGCAACGGCCCAAGGATATAGAAAAACGGTTTCAACATCAAAAATTACAAACATCAACGCAAACAGGTAATAGCGGATGTTAAAGCGGACTTGACCTTCCCCAACAGGTTCATTGCCGCTCTCATACGTCGTCTTCTTCTCGTCCGTCGGCTTATTCGGCCGAAGCAAACGGCCGGCGGTCAACGCCACCACCGGGAGCAGGATGCCTAGCAAAATGAAGATCGTTACAATCACATAGTTGTTGATGTACTTCTCCACACAATCGCCTCCGTGCACAGTCGTATACAGGCGGGAAGGGGCCTCGCCACAGGTCAAATTACCCTCACAATTATAACAAAAGCATCCACCTGCGTCTATGACGTAGTTGAATGCGCTTCCGGGAGGTCCGGCGGAGAATGAACGTTCGCTTGCTCCCGCCCCTGATCGATGAAAAAAAAGGTTCCCGGACCGCTTGGATAGCGACCCGGAAACCTCATTAATTTAAACTTTGCTCCCCGAAGCAAGAGCGGGTTCGCTCTCGGGAATTCTGACGGAAGGCTCCTGATGGAGCGCTGTTGTGGTATTTTGTGCCGGAGCGCCATTCTCAGCGGAACTTGCAAGAGCCGGTGACGATTTGTCCTCCATCGAAGCGACTTTCTTCTGCCTAGCAAGCAGAATGAACACGAACACGAAATACAGCCAGTACCCGGCAAACTCCTCTACGGAAGGCGCCTCGGAATACCCGAGGAAGGCTTTGAAGAAAATGCCCACCTGTCCGTTAATGAGCGGATGATGTCCTGTGTCCCGAATGTAATTGGCCTCGTCTATCGGATGCTCGGGCATGAGCCATGTGATATCGTATACTTCACCGACGTCGCCGCCGGGAGTGTGATAGACGGTCCCAATCAGCTTCAGATCCTGCATAACACCGATTGCCTGTACGAAAAGTCCCGCGGCAATAAGGATGAGAAAAACGCTCGTCGCTTTGAAGAAGGTACCGATCTGAACTTTCTTGCTCCCTTTGAATACGACAAGCCCCAAAACCGCTGCACATAGAAGACCAAGCAGTGCGCCCCAGCTTTGCAGCGCTTGCGAAATGTCGCCTTGCGAGATAGCGGCAAAGAAAAATACCGTTTCGACGCCTTCGCGAAGCGTGACCAGAAAAGAATGAACGACCATATTAATCGCTCCGCCGGTTGTCAGAATGAGCTCCACTTTATTTTGCAGCTTATTTCGCATTTCGCGGTTTTGCTTGCTCATGAATAGAATCATATGCGTGAGCAAAGCGGAGGACACTAAGAGGATGCCGATACGCAAATAATCTTTGCTGCCCATCGTCGCATAGCCGTCCAGCACGGTTTGAAACACGAAAGCAACGCCAAAGCTGGCAATAACAGCCAATGTTACGCCGAGCCAGACCCACTTGCTCCATCTTGATTGACCGATCCGTTTTAGATACGACACAATGATTCCGACGATCAGGATCGCTTCGAAACCTTCGCGAAATGTGATGAGAAAAGCTTGCAAATTCATGGTGTAATCCACTCCTTAAAAAATGAGGCTTGAGCATTGGACAGCTGTGGTTCGCGGGTTATTCTCAGAAAAAGCCTCTTCGGCGGGCCCACCAGACGGCGCCGGCGCCTATGACGATAACTCCTCCGATGACGCCGATTGTAACGGAGGTGTTGGTTTTTTCAGCTCGCTCCATCGGAGCGTGTTTTTGCGTACCGTCAATCTCGCCGCCGTTGTTCGCGGTGGTATCGCCCGGCGCTGCGGTATTGCTGCTATCTGTATTAGCCTTACCGTCCTGGTAAGGGAACAATGGCTTAACCTCATCATAAATTCTGTTAACAGCAGTTTTAAGCCCTTCGGGATCGGCCTCTTTCTTGCCTACTCCGAACAACCCGGGATTGCCGATGTCGTCAAGCGCCTTATTAAAATCGTTATTAATGCCGGCGATTTGCTCTTTGGTCAGCTTGGCTTCCGCATATGGCTCGAGCGTCTCGAATGTCGCTTTCGCTTTGGCGAGCAGAAGCTTAGCCTGCGTGTAGTCTTTTATGGATTCGATCGCATTGTTAAAGCGCCTGTCAAGGTTCATGACAAGCAGTGCCTTGTAATTGGCGATCACAATATCCGCTTTACGGGATTCTATGTTCTTATCCAGTGTAGCGGCAACCGCTGCACCGAAGTGGGATGCGATTTCCGCACGCCGGGCTTTATGCGCTTCAGCTGCGGCATTCCAGTCGGCAGGGGATTGGTTAAGCGAAGAAACAATCAGCTTGAAGGTTTCAGCAACGTCTTCCTTGTTAGCATCCCCGTAAGAATAAGCCCAGACGCCTGTAGGGGCGAGTGCCAGGAAAAACGCAACGGCCAGCATCGCGGTTTTCAAAATTGAACGCATCGTTTCACCTTCTGTAGTAGTATGTCTTGTTATCCTGATCACGTAGACAATGATAATCATTTTCAATGAGAGTGTCAATATCTATTTGAGAGTAGTTTTCAACAATCCGTTGACGTTTGCCGTACTTCTGCCGGACAGGCAAATAGGAGCTCGCGCCTTGCGGCGAGCGTAGGACTCCCTTGTTAACGTATCCATTCGTATAATGTTATATCGTGATAGACCGGGTCGAATAAGGCCTCGCTCCTGAAAGAGGCAACTGCCTTGACCTTGCTTCGCAACGAGCCCACTTGAGCTTCGAAGCCGTTCAGAACATGATCCGTGAGCAAAATGGTCGCAGCGGGATTCGCCTTCACATCGGCAATAAAGTAGGAATAAGTCAGGATCTGGCGGTTTGCTACCGGCGTATGCAAATATTCGAGCACTCGCGTTTCCTCCCATGTATACACGACCGCCCGGTTAGTATCATCGGCGCCATATTCCTTGCTCAGCATAGCAGCAAGCTGATAGACGGCCGGCGGCTCGTCCGCCTGGCGTATCGCAAGTGCGCCGCCCTGCGCGCTTTGGAAGGCAATGACGCAGGCAGCGAGCACCAAGCCCGCCGCCTGCAGCGCCCGGCGAACCCTTACTCCGCGGACAACAGCCCGGGAGGATGCTGATCCAGGAGGCGACCCCGGAGCCGAATCAGGCTGAGGGATCGCGCGGAACACGGTAAGCAGCAGCAGCCAGATGACACCGATCAACGGTGTAATGTGGCGCGGCTTATCGATGTTTTGGGCAAGCAGCGCCCAAACGCCATAGGCGCCTGCCAGCACGGCGAGTGCTCCGGGCAGCGCCGGTCGGCGGAGCCATGCAGACGCTCGGCCCCGTAGGGGCAAGGGGTTGCTCTTGCTGCTGCTCAGGGACGCACTGCTCCCTGCGCGAAGCACCGCGGCAAGCAGCAGAGCCGCCGCAGCTGCAAGCAGCGGCATGGACCGGGCAAACATGCCGCTCCACAGCAGATTGTCTCCGGTGAAGCGGAATACCCGCTCGGCGAACGACATATGGTCGGCCGCGCTTACCCCGCCGCCCCAATCGCTGAAGTGCCCTTCCGTAAATGCGACAGCAAGCTTCGCAAACCCGATGACTCCGCCCTCGCTCAGCGCGAGCCTGGCAAGCCAGAGAAGCTGAAACGCCGCAGCAGCTGCGCCGAACCCGATTATTCGCGGCAGCATACGTTTGCCTTCGCGGCGCCAGGCGGCGCACCGGACAAAGAGCAGCCAAACAATCGCTAACCCCCACGCCGCGAACGACAAACGTACGCCCATCAACAGACCGAACATACATAACGCTAAGGCGGTTCGTCCCCAAGAGCCGCACTCCATGGCGCGCCACCAGCTCCACAGGAACCACCACAGCAGGGCGATGCCTGCCGCTTCCGACATCGGCCGCAGCGCTTGAAGCCATAAATAGGGTGAAGTCATAACGGTCAGCACGACAACGACCGACCATACCGGGGGCATAATTCTTCGTGCAATCAGCCAAACAGGCGCTGCGGATGATGCTGTGAGGAGTACGTTTACTACCCCGAACGCGTATACCGGATCGGGTACAAATTGGTGCACAGCCATCGCAGCCAATACAAAATAAGGATACCCCGGAAAATGAGGCTGCATGGCCAGTAAATCAAACCGGTCAAGCGCCAGCACAAAATCAACCTCGTCCCACGTCGCCGCGTACGGGCTCAAATGCATCAAACTGTACGCGGTCCAGAGCAGCACGAAGATACACACCGCAGCCGGGGCCGCTGTTGTTTTTAACCTGAAATTCCTCTCCCCGGCACACACCGCTCGCCACTCTCCCCGCATTGCCGCCGGACGTATGCCGGCCAGTCACATGTTCCGCTAACAGCGCATCCTTACTCCGCCACGTTCGTGCCGCCCTTGACAACAACCCGTTTGCCTCGCTCCGACTGAAGATCGCCGGTTGAAGCAGGACGGCGCATTTCTTTCCATATAGCCGGAAGTACAGCCCCGAGATACTTGCGGAATTTGATAAAAGATTGTCCATGCACACGTACCCGATAGCGAATGGGCACTTCCTCCATTCGGAATCCCTGCCTGATCAGGTTAAGCGTAAGCACCTGCGCATAATTGTAGTCGTGAATGATATCGGCGCGTTCCATCGCTTCGCGGGAGAATCCCCGCATCCCCGACTGACCGTCCCAAATGATTCGCCGCAGAAGCACCGCCTGGAGAAGAGTGAAGCAGATATTCCCGATCCGCCGATGAAGCTTCATACCCCTTATTTCGCCTTTAAAGCGGGAGCCCATCGTGTAGTCGGCCCGTCCCTCCCAGATCGGCGCGATAACCTCAGGTATTTGCTCCGCCGGATATTCATTATCCGCGTCTATCATAAGTCCGATGTCCGCGCCAAGACGTACGCAAGCCGCCAACCCTTCGCGCACTGCCGCTCCGAGACCCCGGTTATTCCCGAACTGCACGATATGGTCGGCCCCCGCTGCACGGGCGATTTCTACCGTCGCGTCCGTAGACCCGTCGTCGATAACGACGACTTCAACCTGCCAGCCTGTCCTTACCGCGCGAGGAATGCGCGCGATCACCTTGGCTATATTCAACTCTTCGTTATAAGCAGGCAAAAAAACGACCAATTTCCGCTGTTCCACGCTGTCCATCTTCTTTCTTGTCGAAGTTCTGGCTGCCCGGACAATCCGTTTAGCCGATTTTGGTCTTTCTCGTTTGCTTGCCTGCCGTCCCGAATGCGTCAACGAGCACCGGTCCCCGGCTGCTGCCTGGATAAGGCGCACCTAACAAGTAGCTCAAAGTCGGCGCGACAGACACTAGCGAATGCTTCTCTTCCACTTTTACACCAGCCCTTATTGCCGGCCCATACATAAAGAACGGCACATACCGTTCGCCTTCGTCCAGATGCCCATGGCCGCCAATTCCGTCGGCTTGTCCATGGTCGGCGCATACAATAAACGTTGCATTGTCCGCATAACCGCGACTTTCCAGCCAAGCGGCAAACTCTGCGATCAGCCGGTCCGCTTCTTCAATTTTCAACCGGTATTCGTCATACAGTGCTCCCATGCTGTGCCCGGTCTGATCTGTTGCTATGAACTGCACGACCAGCAAATCGGGGTTCTGCTCCGTCATAATAAGCTTCGCCCGCTCCATGATGTTACGGTCCGCTTTGTCGTTATGCATGACTGCCGTTACACTCTCTACATCGTCGCCCATGGAATCTATCAAATGCGCTATACCTAGAAGCCTGCCCCGCTTCCCTATCTTCCTCAGGCTATCGAAAATCGATTCCACCTTAATTCCGAGCTTCCATACCATATTCGATGTAATTCCATGCTCGCGCGGGTAAGTGCCGGTAAACATCGAAGAGAAGCATACGACGGTTCTCGCAGGATATACCGTCTCCATCTGGGTGTATTCCGTTCCCCCAGCCCGCCACTTCTTCAGGAACGGCGCATCCGCCTCCTCGAACCGGTCCTTCCGCATTCCGTCGATCACAAGCACGAATACCTTTTCGCTCAGCGCCTGCTCCGGTACATCAGCATTGTTGGTATATGTCTGAATTTCTTTAGGCTTCCAGTCAAACAAATTCCGATGCAGGATCCAAGCGTATAGAGCCAGTCCAATTACAAAAAACGTATACGTTCCCCAGGAGAAACTCCCCTCCGGCCCGGCACCCCCGGACAGCCACCGTCTCCCCGCCACATCCACGATAAACAGCAGGAGAAGAAACTTGGGCATCTGTTCCTGAGCATTGCCGCTCGTCGAGTCGCTGTTCTTCAGCACCAGTTTCCAGAACCGTTTGAAGTTCCACCATGATGTCCCTATACGGAGGTGATAATAGAACGTCCCCCAGAAGTAGATCGTGAAGAATAAGAATAACGCCAGCGCCGACCCGTACAGGCCAAGATCAAGCGGAGCTTCCCGCCACACCACAAGCGCTGCAACCACCGGCAGCCACAAATAATTTCTTAAAAAAAGCGGAAAATCAAAAATAAAATAAAGCGCGAAAACCGGAAGCGCTGCAAGAAGACCAATTCCAATCGATGCCCAAAACAATGGGTCGGACCATTCCCGCATATGATAAAGCGCATACGCACCCACAACAAAGATCGGCGTAAACGGCCGTCCCTCGTTTAATAAATTCCAGCAGCGCGCCGCGACAATTTCAAAAGCTGACGCCTTCTTCATAAAAGATTAACCGTCCCTTCACCTGATGCCATACAATATTGAGAACCATTATCACTCAGTACAGTATAGACCGCATGGGGGAGCGCGTCAAATTTTTCACCGTTATGAACAGGACTGCCCCATTCCCTGCGTTTTTTTCTCGAATAAATGAATAATTTGTTCTTTTTTAGAAGACAATGGAAAGGTGTTGATGCAAAACTAACTTAATCGGAGGACTGTAAAAGGACATGAATACACTTGGAGCACATGAGGTATTAGAGCTGCACGAAGTTTTAAGCGATGCAATTCATGGATTGAACACAATGAAGCTTTATCGTCCTTATGCCAGAGACCAACAATTACAGGCGATGATGGACAGGCACATCAATGCATTGACGATGGAATATAACAACATGGTCCAGATTGCCAATCAACAGGGCGCTGCTCAGGCTATACCCGCTCGGCGAACGAATGTGGGTGTTACTATGAACAGGTCGTTCCAACCTGAGTACGGATTGCGTAATCCGCAAACTCAAGCACCGGCAATGAGCAGTGAAGAAATCGACGATGTTGATGTCACCATTTGTGTAGTGAACTGCCATAAGCAGACGGCTTCTTTAAAGATGAAGGCCGCACTTGAAATGGCTAATCCAACCCTTCGCGGTATGATGCAAGCAGCAGCTAACTCTTCTGCCGATATGGCTTACGAAGGATTCCAATACGCTAACCATAAAGGATATTATCAGGTACCGACACTTAAAGATACGACGACAAACACCTTTATGAATTCATATGGAACTGCGCCAATGACACAAATGAATCAACCTGGTATGCAGTAAGAGACCCCGTGTCGACATATAATTAGATCAAATCTAAGCCTAATCAAATAACGCCGCCATACGAAATCGTATGGCGGCGTTATTACTTGACATTCAGTCTATCCGTTGAATCGTTCTTTAACTTCCAAGCGATTCATTGCGCGCTGCAAAGCAAGTTCAGCACGGCGGAAATCATACTCATCGCGTTTTCCGCTCATACGCTGCTCAGCCCGCTGCTTTGCCGATAGTGCCCGATCGGGATCAATGTCACCCGGCAATTCGGCGCTTTCGGCCAAGATTACGACTTTGTCCTTGCGGACTTCGATAAAGCCGCCATGCACGGCGACAGCTTCCTCGGAGCGGTCTTTCTTTATGATAACCGGAGCAATCTTTAGCGGCGTAACAAGCGGAATGTGATTCGGTAATATTCCCAATTCGCCTTCCTGCCCCTTGACGATCACCATATTGACTTCCTCAGCGTACACTTTGCGCTCAGGCGTGACGATTTCTAATAAAAAGGTGCTCATCCGGATACCTCCATAAGCGGCGATTTAGAGCCCTTGTGCGAGCTTCTTCGCCTTCTCGACAGCTTCTTCAATCGATCCGACGTTGTGGAAAGCCGGTTCTGGAAGATCGTCGTGCTTACCTTCAAGAATCTCTTTGAAGCTGCGTACGGTGTCTTTAACCGGTACATAAACGCCCGGGATACCGTTGAACGCTTCGGCGACGTGCAGCGGCTGCGACAGGAAAAGCTGGATCCGGCGCGCGCGCAGAACGATCAATTTATCTTCCTCGGACAACTCGTCCATACCGAGGATCGCGATAATATCCAGAAGCTCTTTGTAACGTTGAAGCAGCTTTTTAACGCCTTGCGCAACCTGGTAGTGCTCTTCGCCCAGAATTTCAGGCGCGAGAATCCGGGAGGAAGAAGCGAGCGGATCAACCGCCGGGAATATACCCATCGCTGCGATGTTACGTTCCAGGTTAGTCGTTGCATCCAAGTGGGCGAAAGCAGTTGCCGGAGCCGGGTCGGTATAGTCATCGGCAGGAACGTAAATCGCCTGAATAGATGTTACGGAACCCTTTTTGGTCGATGTAATCCGCTCCTGCAGTTGGCCCATTTCAGTTGCCAGTGTAGGTTGGTAACCAACCGCTGAAGGCATACGGCCGAGCAATGCGGACACCTCGGAGCCCGCTTGCGTGAAGCGGAAAATATTATCGACGAACAGAAGCACGTCCCGGCCTTCTTCGTCACGGAAATATTCAGCCATCGTCAGACCCGTCAACGCAACGCGAAGACGCGCGCCAGGCGGTTCGTTCATTTGGCCGAATACCATCGCTGTTTTGGCAATAACGCCGGAATCGCTCATCTCGTGGTACAGGTCGTTCCCTTCACGGGTACGTTCGCCAACGCCGGCGAAAACCGAAATACCGCCGTGTTCCTGCGCAATGTTGTGAATCAATTCCTGCATGGTAACGGTTTTACCAACGCCGGCGCCTCCGAAGAGACCGATTTTACCGCCTTTGGCGTATGGCGCCATCAGGTCGATAACCTTGATTCCCGTCTCCAAAATTTCCTGCTGTGTCGACAGGTCTTCAAACAGTGGAGCCGCACGGTGAATCGGATGTGCAATCGAACGATCCACATCGCCGTTATTATCGATCGGTTCGCCGAGTACGTTAAACACACGGCCAAGTGTAGCCGGACCTACCGGTACGGAGATCGGAACGCCGAGGTCAACGGCTTCCGTCCCTCTGACGAGACCGTCCGTTGAAGACATGGCAACGCAGCGCACCATGTTGTCGCCAAGGTGAGTGGCAACTTCGACGGTCAAATTAATGTCGCGTCCATTCGCATCTTGAGCTTTCTTTTCAATCTTTATCGCATTAAGGATGTCAGGCAATTGACCATTCTCAAAAGCAATATCGACAACCGGTCCTGTTACCTGGACAACATGCCCCTTGCTCATTTATGTCCCTCCTTAAAGTTTTGTGAAGCGCTACTTACATACTAGGCATCACAACAAAACTCACTTCGAAAGCATAAGCTTAGTTTTGTGAAGCGCTACTTACATACTAGGCATCACAACAAAACTCACTTCGAAAGCATAAGCTTAGTTTTGTGAAGCACTACTTACACACTAGGCATCACAACAAAACTCACTTCGAAAGTATAAGCTTAGTTTTGTGAAGCGCTACTTACATACTAGGCATCACAACAAAACTCATTATTACTGCTGAGCGTTCGCTCCGCCGACAATTTCCGCAATTTCCTGTGTGATGGCAGCTTGCCGCGCGCGGTTGTAGGTAAGCGTCAAGTTCGCGATCATCTTCGTCGCGTTCTTCGTCGCGTTCCCCATAGCTGTCATCCGTGCTCCGAACTCGCTTGCTTTACCCTCCAGAATGGCGCTGTAAATAACCGTTTCCGCATATTTCGGGAGTAAAACATCCAAGACCTTTTCCGGTGAAGGCTCATACTCGTAATTAGCTTTTCCTCCGGTTAATTGTTCCTGATCGAGCGGGAGCAGACGTTTCATGACGGGAATCTGGGTGATGGCATTGAGAAACTGGTTATACACAATGTAAAGCTCATCGTAAGCGCCGGTTTCGAAGCCCTTCACCGCTGATGCCGCAATTGATTTAATGTCGCCAAATTTCGGAGAGTCCGATAGCCCGGTCGTTTCTTCCGAAATGGAAATATTGCGTCGTTTGAAATAATCACGGCCTTTTCGTCCGATGACGAATATATCGTATTCACTGGCTGACTTATGATTCTCCTGCAGCGCAGTCGCTACTTTACGAAGCACGTTAACATTATATCCGCCGGCAAGTCCCCGGTCTGAAGTAATGACCAGATATGCCGTCCGCTTGATTTCGCGGCTTCTCAGCATCGGATGTTTAACCTCGCCGCCTGAACCGGACGCAATGCTCGCCACCACTTCTTTAATCTTATCGGTATATGGTCTCGCTGCTACTGCGGCATCCTGCGACCGTCTGAGCTTTGCTGCCGCGACCATTTCCATCGCTTTCGTAATCTGCTTCATGTTCTGCTTGCTTTTGATCTGGCGTTTGATTTCGCGCATTCCCTTAGCCAATTGTTGTCACCACCTTATTGCCGGGATTGACCCTTCGGACCAAACCCGGCTATTCCGCACAGGACGATATTTTAAGCCGATACAGCAAAGCCTTTTTTGAATGTGTTGATTGCTTCAACAAGTACTTTCTCGTTGTCGGAAGTCAAATCTTTAGTATCCCGGATGGAAGTGAAAACTTCCGGCTTGTTCGCATCTACGTAAGCAAGGAATTCCGCTTCGAAACGACGGATATCCTGTACAGGAATATCGTCAACATGGCCTTTTGTCACGGTGTATAAAGAAACGACCTGGCGCTCTACCGGCAGCGGCTGGTTAACGCCCTGCTTCAGAATCTCAAGCGTTCTCTCACCGCGGTTCAAACGGGATTGAGTCACTTTATCAAGGTCAGAGCCGAATTGGGCGAACGCCGCCAGCTCGCGGTATTGGGCCAAATCAAGCTTCAGCGTTCCCGCAACCTTTTTCATAGCTTTGATTTGAGCCGAGCTGCCGACACGGGAAACGGAGTTACCGACGTTAACCGCCGGACGTTGACCAGAGTAGAACAAATCGGACTCAAGGAAAATCTGACCGTCCGTAATGGAAATTACGTTGGTCGGAATATATGCGGAAATATCTCCAGCCTGAGTCTCGATGAACGGCAGTGCAGTAAGCGATCCGCCGCCGAGCTCGTCATTCAGCTTGGCTGCACGCTCAAGCAGACGGGAGTGCAGGTAGAATACGTCGCCCGGGTAAGCTTCCCGGCCCGGAGGACGACGGAGCAGCAATGACAGCTCGCGGTAAGCCGCGGCCTGTTTCGAGAGATCGTCGTAAATGACAAGCACGTGTTTGCCGTTGTACATGAAGTACTCGCCCATTGAACAGCCCGTATATGGCGCAATGTACAGCAATGGGGACGGCTCGGACGCGCTCGCGGTCACGATGATGGTATAATCAAGGGCACCTTGTTTGCGAAGCGATTCAACAACGCCGCGAACGGTCGACTGCTTCTGACCGATTGCAACATAAATGCAAATTACTCCGTTGCCCTTCTGGTTAACGATCGTATCGATAGCGATTTGTGTCTTACCCGTTTGACGGTCACCGATGATAAGTTCCCGCTGGCCGCGGCCGATCGGTATCATGGCGTCAATCGCTTTAATTCCCGTTTGCATAGGCTCGAATACCGATTTACGGGCCATAACGCCCGGCGCCGGAGATTCGATTGGACGTGCTTTTGTCGTGTTGATCGGGCCGTTGCCGTCGACCGGCTGCCCGATCGCGTTAACGACGCGGCCAAGCAGTTCTTCGCCGACCGGTACTTCCATGATGCGGCCGGTTCTTTTCACTTGGTCGCCTTCACGAATATCCGTGTATGGTCCCATAATAACTACACCGACATTGCTTTCCTCAAGGTTGAGGGCCATGCCTATGACGCCGTTTGAAAATTCGAGCAGTTCGCCCGCCATTGCATTTTCGAGCCCATGAACGCGAGCAATACCGTCACCGACTTGGATGACCGTACCGACATCAACGACTTGAATCTCGGATTTAAATTGTTCGATCTGTTGTTTAATCAGCGTGCTGATTTCATCAGGTCTGATACTCAATTCCGCTCACCCCTACCCTAGAATGCTTGAGTTTTCAATGATTTTTCCAGACGTGAAAGCTTACCCTGCAGGCTTCCGTCATACAGACGGTCGCCAATGCGCACCTGCACACCGCCGAGCAGAGCCGGTTCCACGATTTGTTCCGCAACGATTTTCTTTCCTGCGATAGCACCGAACTGCGCTTCAACCTTTGTCAGCTCTTCAGCTGTCAATAATTTGGCGGTATACACGGTTGCACGTGCTTGACCAAGCGCTTCTCCCGCTACCTTTGTGTAAGCTTCGTATACGTCGCCGATCACGCCATGACGGCCGCGCGAGATAAGAAGCTCCAACGTGCCCAGAACCATAACCGACACTTTATCGGATAATGCGCCTTTAATGAGAGCAACTTTCTGCGATGTCTCAATGTTCGGAAAGCTTAAGAACTTAATGATCCCCGCATCTTTCGTAAGCGCCTCTACGACGATTCTCAGCTCCTGCTCGACATCGGAAATTGCATTATTCTGTTTCGCAATTTCGAACAATGCCTTGGCGTAGCGCTTCGCTACAACGCTGCCGCGGCTCATTTGCTTCCAACCTCTTTCAAGTATTGGTCAACGAGCTGCTCTTGCGATTTCTCATCGATTTGCTTCTCGATGATCTTGGAAGCGATCATGACGGACATGCCGCCAACCTGGCTGCGCAGTGCAGCAATCGCTTTATTCTTCTCGCTCTCGATATCTTTGACCGCTTCGTCTTTCAAACGGTTAGCTTCGGATTTAGCAGTTTGCATAATATCATCCGCTTGCTTGGAGCTGGTCAGTTTCGCTTGCTCTATGATGTCATATGCTTCTTTACGAGCTTGCTGCAGTGCCTGCTTCTGCTCTTCAAGGTGCTCAGCGGCTTGTTTACGGCTGTCTTCGGCCGACTTTATTTGATCTTGAATCATCTGTTTGCGCTGCTCCATAATACCAAGCAGCGGTCCGAATGCATATTTGCTAAGCAGCCAGTACAACAAAGCGAATGCAACAATTGTAAATACAGTCGATTCCCATACAAAACCCATAGTCGACACTCCTTTCCACAAACTGACTTACTTCATTGTTGCGCCAATCAAAACGAAGGCGTGGATGGCTTTAGGCCAACCCCGCCAAACCGTTATATGGAAATTAAGCTCCAGCTCCGAAATAGATAAGGAAACCGATAACAACGCCGATAATCGGAACAACCTCGACGATACCGACACCGATAAACATCGTTGTTTGAAGCGTACCGCGAAGCTCAGGTTGACGGGAGATACCCTCTACTGTTTTACTTACGATAAGACCGTTACCGATACCTGCGCCTAAAGCACCTAAACCAATTGCCAAAGCTGCTGCCAAAAATTCCATTTTGAAATCCTCCTATATTTTAGGTTTATTTTTGTTGTACATGTATATGTTGACTCCCGCCGAAGGCATTTGAACATTCGGAAGCTCCGGGAGCTTATACCTGATTTAGTGGTCCTCTTCATGCACGGTGGCTTGAGAGATATACACCATAGTCAATATTGTAAACAAGAACGCCTGTATCGCGCCGACAAACAAACTGAATCCCTGCCAGACGACAAGCAATGGAATGCCTACTACATGAAGCATCAAAATTGTTGAAATCAGTACCTCGCCCGCAAAGATGTTCGCGTATAAACGCAGCGCAAGCGTGAGCGGTTTCGATAACTCCTTCAGCACGTTAAGCGGGAAGAAGAACCAGAACGGTTCAAAATAATGTTTGAGATAATGCTTTCTGTTCAGCATTAGACCAAGCGTATGAATCATCAGAAAAACGATTAACGCAAGTCCCGCCGTAACAGACAGATCAGCAGTCGGTGACTTCCACCAAGCGATGTGCGCATGGCCTCCGTCCTTAACCAACTCCTGTTCGGAAACGATTACACTCCCTGCAATCTCAAACTTCTCATGATGCTCTGTTATCACACCGAATGGAAGTCCCAAAAGATTTGATACAAAAATGAACATGATGAGGGTTAATCCCAAGTTAATGTAATGCTTCGCTTTGCTTAGCGGCATCGTACTGGAGATTGTGTTGTGAACGAATTCTACGACCCATTCCATAAAATTTTGCAGCTTAGAGGGGTTGTGTACCGATAAATTACTTACTGCCGCTCTCGCCAAAATAAAGACGACCAAGCATGAAACGATGATAGCGATCCAAGCGGAGATATCGATGTGAAATCCTCCGACATCTACTATCGGAAATATATGCATACTTTGTTTTCACCCCTTTCCGCGGTACCGCTTTGAATAGGTTACTGCCGTAATCAGAAAAGCCGCTATCTGTACATAAAAAGCTGAAGATAATGTAGCTGCTACATCCAGATGCCCGGGAAACTTGTGTGCAATCATGACGACTAACAGTACGGTAGAGAGTCTTCCTGCCAATCCGAGGCCCATCTTTCTTACCCCGGTACCAGCCACCGCTTGACCAATAAATTCAACTCGCCGAAGCAGTAACATTCCATTGAAGAGACTGGCAGCACAGCCTAGCACAATTCCGGCCGCAATCGTCTTTAAGGAAGGAAAGAATACCCATGCCACCACACAGAGTGACATCATATAAAAAGCCGATCGCATTGCTTTCTTAAAGATCTCATTCATCGGTGTCCTCCAATACGACCTTAACCAACAAGACGCAGGACAGAATACCTGCGGCCAAGCCAACGAGCACTCCGCCGATTATCCAGCCTTGCGATTCGCCGATTAAATTGCCGACAAAATAGCCCAAGAAAATGCAAATTGCGAAGTTGAGACCCATTGCGCCTACCAGCCCTGCGGCCCGCCACGGGTTGTCTCCCATACCTTTTTTATTCATGGCTTTTACCTCTGCCAATCCTTATACATTTTATCGAAGCGACATCGTGTTTGTCAATTGATATAAAATCAAACAGTTTGTGAACACGAATCCCAAAACCCTTGTGATTCAAGGGTTTTGGCGACTTACAAACCGTACAGTGGCACTGTATGCTGTAGTGTTTGGTTTATATGGCCGCCATCTTAAACTATGAACGTTGTGTGAACGCCTCGGGACGCTCGTCCCGTCTGCCAAAATGATGCAGAATCGCCTGCACGATTCGAACCGATGCTTGTCCGTCGCCGTAAGGATTCGCCGCTTGACTCATCCGTTCATACAGGGCGGTGTCGGTCAGCAGAGCCCGCGCCCGGTCATACACTACCGCTTCATCGGTTCCAACGAGCTCAAGCGTCCCCGCTTCTATGCCTTCGGGCCGCTCTGTCGTATCGCGGAGCACCAATGTCGGAACACCGAAGGAGGGGGCCTCTTCCTGGAGCCCTCCGGAGTCCGTCATGATCATATGCGCATGCGGATAAAAATTATGAAATTCGAACACATCAAGCGGTTCAATCAGCTTGATTCGCGGATGTCCGCCCAGAATTTCGTCAGCCGGTTCGCGGACGGCTGGATTCATGTGAACTGCATAGACGACCGCTACATCCTCGAATTCGTCGGCAATGCGCTTTACGGCACGGAAGATGTTGCGGTGAGGCTCGCCAAGCGCTTCGCGGCGGTGCGCCGTCATAAGTATCATCCGTTTTCCCTTCGCCCACTCTATCACCGGATGCGAGAACGATTTATCCACCGTGTATTGGAACACATCCGTAGCTGTATTACCCGTGATATAAACAGATGTATCAAGTTTATTCTCCTTGCGCAGGTTGTTTGCCGACCAAGCCGTCGGGGCGAAATGCACATCGGAGAGGACGCCGGCAAGCTGCCGGTTCATTTCCTCAGGGTAAGGCGACATCTTGTTCCAGGTGCGAAGGCCTGCTTCGACATGCCCTACCTGTATCTGCTGTAAGAACGACGCATAGCTGGCAAGGAAGGTCGTTTGCGTGTCGCCGTGAACGAGCACGATATCGGGCTTTGATTCGCGGAGGATAGGCTCAAGCCCTTCAAGCACGCGAACCGTAGTCTCAGTTAACGTTTGACGCTCCTTCATGACGTTAAGGTCGTAAGCCGGTTCAATTTTAAAGAAGTCGAGTACCTGGTCAAGCATCTGCCGATGCTGAGCCGTAACGCAAACCACGGATTCAATTTCTTCCGGATGCTTTTGCAGCTCCAGTACGAGCGGCGCCATCTTGACGGCTTCCGGCCGTGTGCCGAAAATGGTCATTACCTTCAGTTTAGCCAATGAATGTCACTCCTATTATAAATTGGGGCGAATCCGGTCGATTCGCTACTTGGTTCCGTACATGCGGTCGCCCGCGTCGCCGAGTCCCGGTACAATATAGCCATGGTCATTAAGCCGCTCATCAAGCGCCGCCAGATAAATGTCCACATCGGGATGCTCCTTGTTAATTGCCTCGACGCCTTCAGGCGCGGCGATCAGGCACATCAGCTTGATCTGGGTGCACCCGCGCTTCTTCAACGTCTCGATGGCCGCACAGGCGGAACCCCCGGTTGCGAGCATCGGGTCGATGACGATCAGCATCCTCTCAGTGGCGTCGGAAGGGAGGTTGACATAATATTCAATCGGTTCGAGCGTTTCCGGATCCCGGTAAAGGCCGATATGCCCGACCTTGGCAGACGGAATCAGCTTAAGCATACCGTCAACCATCCCAAGCCCCGCACGCAGTACGGGAATAAGGCCGAGCATCCGTCCCGAAATCACTTTTCCGACTGCTTCGGTGACAGGGGTTGAAACCGTCACCAATTCAAGGGGAATATCCCTTGTTATTTCATAGGCCATCAACGTTGCCACTTCATCTACCAGCTCGCGAAAATCCTTCGTGTTGGTTTCTTTGTCTCGAATATGTGTCAGCTTATGCTGAATTAGCGGATGGTCGCAAATCGTCAATTTGCCCATATGTATCACCCTCCTGTGAACGCTTTGTGGCCGGCGGGACTCCCCGTTTTTTTTACAATTGAATCACAATCCTGTCTATTATAGCATCGGATGCGGCATTCTGCACATGCCGCATATTCCGCTTATTTCGCAGACGCCAGGCAGCTTGTATGACCCTGCAATAATGAATGAACCGGCAGCTCCATATGGCGGAACTGCCGGATGATTAGTTTTTATTCTCGTATCAAGTTTCAGTCAGCCGAGCTGAATACCGGATCCCGGCCGATTAAACTACGAATTGAAGTTGATGCTTATTCCCCGCCTCCCCCGCAGCTTCCGCCTCCGCCTCCGCCGCATGAAGAACCGCCTCCTCCATCGCCTGTATTACCGCCGCAGGAGGACCCTCCCCCGTCGTTGCCACTGCCATTATTATCGCTGCTGCATACAAAGGAGGAGCCGCAGCTGCTGTTCGACTCGTGCCTCTCTTTTGTTTGTGCATCATCCATTTGATTATGGAATTGATCGGTCGGCAGCATCGATGAATAGAATAGCGCGCCGGATAGAGCTCCGGTCATAAATGCAGGATCGTTCCATTGCGAGCGATAACCGGAACCCAATGCTTCGTCGTGTTTGCCGCTGCGGGCGCCCAAAGCAAGCATTTTACCACGGTTAATCAAATAATCTATTGTATCGTTTAAATCAGTGAAGGCTTCGGCCGCTTTCCCGTTAAAATACAGCCGGCGCAGCTCTTCGCGTTCCATCCGCTCCAGCTCTTCCATTCTTAGGCCCGGCATCGGAGTCCTGTAAAACGCCCCCCACGTCCGATCGCTGTCCGGTGTCCGGGCAAACAGCTCTCCATATACCCAATCAAACCATGCCCGCTCGCCCGAATCCGGCTTCACGCCCGCCGCATGCGGCGCATGATGGATGAACCCGCCGCAAAGCTGCCTGCAAAACTCCTCATATTCCCTTGTAAACATGAGCATTTCATGCCAGACATCATCAACCTTCTCACTGTACATCGGAACGCCGCGCAATACCGCGCACATCAGGAAATAGCGCTTGAGCTCAAACCACGTCCACTGCCACTGGTCTTCGCGTAAGCCCGGCTTATTCTTGAAGACGCGGTCCTTGATACGCGCTTCGAAGTCGGCGGTCAGCGCCGCTTCAACGCGCTCCGCCGCAGACCGGGCAGGGTGTCCCAGAGGTACGCCAAGCGCTTCCGGCGGCTTTCTTGCCAGCATTTTTTGATAAGATGTACGCGAACGTGTAGAGCTGCTGCCGAATGACCGCCTGCCCGCTTGCATAATAATGAGCATAAAACCGATGATTATTGCCATGCCAATTAAGAAACCAAACACCGCTCCACTCATCTTCTCGCCACCCGCTATATTTGTTTTGCTTCATCATACCATGACCCTCGGTAGGCTTACAGCCGTTTAATGTAAAATTAAGGGTCTACAGGATATCAGCGGTCATTTCCTTTTATGGAACGAAAGTATCATGACTATTAATATGTTGCAAAACGAAATCATCAGCGTCAAAGCTTGGGATACATCCATGGCGAGACCTCCCTTCCGGGAGACTAGCAGACCGCCCCTTCGATCTCGAAACGATATCTGTTCCATTTAAAAAAGACTGCTTCGCTTAAAGTCCGTGACGGACAGCGAGGCAGTCTTCCTTTGTGCTGCAAAGTTTAGTAGGTCAGTTCAGGATAAAGCGGGTACTGCGAGGTCAGGTCGCTGACCATGCCGCGGGCTTTGGCCAGCACCGCTTCGTCTTTCGGGTTCTTGAGCGTCATTGCAATAACTTCGCCAATGGTCTTCATTGCATCCGCACCCATACCGCGCGATGTCGCCGCAGGCGTTCCGATCCGGATTCCGCTTGTGATGAACGGACTTGTCGGATCGAATGGGATCGCGTTTTTGTTCACGGTAATTTGGACGGAATCGAGCACATGCTCAGCATCTTTACCGGTTATGTTCAGGTTGCGCAGGTCAATCAGCATCAAATGATTGTCCGTTCCGCCGGAAACGAGATTGATTCCTTGCGCCGTCAGTGAATCGGAGAGCGCTTTGGCATTGTCGATCACGTTCTGCGCATAGGTCTTGAACGATGGTTCCAGCGCTTCGCCGAAAGCGACCGCTTTGGCCGCGATGATGTGCATGAGCGGTCCGCCCTGGGAGCCTGGGAACACCGCTTTATCAATAGCTTGCGCCCATGGCTGACGGCAGAGGATCAAGCCGCCGCGCGGTCCGCGAAGCGTTTTGTGCGTCGTCGTCGTCACGAAGTGAGCATGCGGCACCGGATTCGGATGGAGCCCGGCGGCAACAAGGCCGGCGATATGTGCCATATCGACCATGAACAGCGCGCCGATATCATTAGCGATTTGTCCGAGCTTCTCGAAATCGATCGTGCGGGGATACGCGGATGCGCCTGCCACGATCATGCGTGGACGATGCTTGAAGGCCGCTTTACGCACTTCTTCGTAATCGATGGTGAAGGTGTTCTCGTTAACGCCGTAAGCAACGAAGTTGTACAGAATACCCGAAGCGTTAACCGGACTTCCGTGCGTCAAGTGGCCGCCGTGAGCCAGATTCATTCCGAGTACGGTATCACCCGGCTTCAGTGCAGCCAGGTAAACGGCCATATTGGCCTGAGCGCCGGAGTGCGGCTGCACGTTGGCATGCTCCGCGCCGAACAATTCCTTCGCACGGTTGCGCGCGATATCCTCGGCGATATCGACATGCTCGCAGCCGCCGTAGTAGCGCTTGCCCGGATATCCTTCGGCATATTTGTTCGTCAGCACCGTACCCATTGCTTCAAGCACAGCCTCGGAAACAATGTTCTCCGATGCGATAAGCTCGATGTTGTCGCGCTGACGCTGCAGCTCAAGTCCAAGCGCCTTTACCAGTTCGGGATCTTGCTTGCGTAAATGTTCCATCGTTTTATTGTCCTCCTTAGATTTAACGCCGCAATCGATGCATACCAATTGAGAGCGAAGGTTTATAAATGTTTCATTTTGCCGCAGTGCCGTAATTCTATTCGCATGTGCCGCCCGGGGCCTCCGGAGTGCCCGGCTTAATGCCCGCTGTACCGTCAGCGGCGTAAATACCCGCCTCCTCCGGCGTATAAACGGCCCGGATGCCGCCGATGAGCTTGGGTCTGGTATAAGCCATGGTCAGATGTGCTGCGCCGATTGAACGAATCGACGGCCGCACCGGAACCGCTACGCGCCGCAAATGCATGCCGATGAATGTGTCGCCGATATCGATGCCGGCATGCGCCTGAACCGTCTCGGTCAAGCATGCGTCAGTAAGGTGCCTGTATGCGTATGCGGCCATTGAACCGCCCGCCCTGGGCATCGGAATGGCGGATACAAGCTCAAGCCCATACCGCTCGGCTGCCTCCCGTTCCATGACGAGCGCCCGGTTGAGATGTTCGCAGCATTGAAAGACCGGGTAAAACCCGATTTCCCGCCTCACGGCATCGATACCGGCATAAATCGCTTCTGCCGACTCAAGCGTACCGGACGTTCCGATTCTTTCTCCCAGAACCTCGCTCGTGCTCACGCCGACGACAAGCAGCTGCTTCGCCTGAAGTCCGGCTGCGGCAGCCAGCTCGCGGACAACCTTCTCGACATCGCTTGCCAGACCGTCCAATCTCAGCATTACGCTCATCGCCTTCCTTTATTAAGGATGAATGGCATATTTGGCTTCCAGCTGCATTACTTTGCCGACGCGTCCGACATGACGTTCAGCATGCGAGAACGGCGTCTCGAGCCAGATGCGCACAATCTCCTGCGCAACGCCCGGACCGACAACCCGTTCCCCCATGGCCAGAACGTTCGTATCGTTATGCTCGCGCGTCGCTTTAGCCGAGAACATATCGTGGACCAGCGCACAGCGGATGCCGGGAACCTTGTTGGCGGCAATCGACATGCCGATGCCCGTCCCGCAAATAAGAATGCCGCGGTCGGCCTGCCCCCCTGCAACTCTTTCGCAAACCGGAATCGCATAATCCGGGTAATCTACCGACTGCTCGCAGCTGCAGCCGAAATCCTCGATTTCGTGACCGAGCGAACGGATGACCGCAACGAGCTCTTCTTTCAAGCGGTAGCCGCCGTGATCGGCGCCGATGGCGATTTTCATACGAATGAACCTCCCGGGTGTGACCGCCTTGTTGGCGGAATTTGTCGTTCTTATTATACCTGATTCCGCCGTAAAAGACGAAAAAAGAGCATGACGCGCTTACGCACGCTGCTCTTTGCCCAGGCGACCGGCCGTATGATCCGATGCTCCACCGTGGTTTGATCCACTTTCGTCGCCAGTCACATCGGAAACCGTCTTTTGTTGCTTTCATCATACCGGATTGGCGTCTGGAAATCAATCGGTTCGATGACCGGAAGAGGAGAAAATTTATGACCGTTCCAGCTTGTCCAGCAGCTTCAGCAGTGCATCCTCGATTTCAGCGGCACTGTGCTCGTACATGTCGATTGAACCGCCGAACGGATCGGCGATGTCAAAGCTGGGAATACGCTGCTCGAGTTCAATCAGACGGCTCCGCTCTTCGCTTGAAAGCTGCTGTCCGAGCGCCTGCTTCATCTGCCACTCGCTGTAGAGTGCCTCCAGTTCGGAAATATCGTCAATAACGGTTTTGTCGCTGCCTACGAATTCCTTAAGTGTGTAGGTTTTATCCACAGCCTGGGGGAAACGCTGGAGCAGGTCCCTTTTATGAGTGGTCGTCATGGTCAAGATCAAGTCAGCCCAGATCACTGAGCCGCCATCGAGCGCAGTCGAATAGCCTGAGACAGGAACGTTCCGGTGCTTCAGCACCCTCACCGCGTGCAAGGAAACAGGCAGTCCGTCGACGGTCGAAACACCGGCCGAACGCACCTCAATCTCCCGGCCCCGTTCTCTGGCCAGCTTCCGCAGCATCGCTTCAGCCATTGGCGAACGGCACGTATTGCCGGTGCAGACGAATAAAATCCGTTTCAAAACGCTCGCACTCCTTCTTATTGTAATCAGATCAGAACAGGAATAACAATCCAAAAGTTAGCAAAATAACACCGCCGCAAGCCTCCCCGAACTCTCCGAGACTTCTGTTGACCCGTCTTCCGATCAGCAAGCCGAGAATGGATAGAAGCCCGCCTGTGAAGCCGAACAGCAGCACCGTTAATAGCACATCGGCCGCGAACATTCCGAGGGAAATGCCGACGGAGAACGAATCGATGCTTACGCTAAGCGCGAACAACAGCATGCCCCATGAAGTTCTGTGGTCGATTGGACTGGCGGCTCCGCCGCCCCGAAATGAACTGTAAATCATATGCGCACCAAGTAGAAGCAGCAGCCCGCCTGCGGCATTGGTCGCCAAGCCACCGAGCAAGGTGCTGACGTATTTGCCCGTAACCATGCCCATCAAGGGCATGAATATATGAAAAAGTGCGATTAAAGTGCTCAGTTTTAAGACGTCGCGAAGCCGGATTCCCCTCAATCCAATGCCGATGCCGAGTGAAAAAGCGTCCATCCCGAGCGCCAGCGCGATGATGAGAAGCGTTAGCAGCTGGCCCGTCTGCATGCCCGCATCAATCATCCGTGTCCCCCCCTGTCCGCATTCTTCTCCAAGCATATGCGGACAAGAAGGCAAACATGACCCCTGGTCACAGAGGAGGTAATCCGGAACGCTCTCGTTAAACGCGAACGATAAGGTGAGCAGCGGCTTTGGCGACCCGGTTCATAAAAGCGTGCCCGATGCCCTGCTCCGGACAGGACTCCGCCCAAATACGCTGCACGCCGTTGTCGTCAAAGGACCGCAGCGCGGCGTATAAGCCCTGCGCAGCCGTTTCCAGATGTGCGAGACTGCCGACTACCGCAATATGGTCGGCGTCATATAGGTGAGCATGCTCCGTGAACACGAGTACGCCTGTGCGCTCACCGCGAGCACGAGCGGTTCGGACTTCCCCTTGAATATATGCGGAGGCGGCTGCAGGCTCACCCTGCACAAGCTCCATGATCCCCCTTGGGGCGTAATGGGCATACTTCATGCCTGGCGAGCGGGGCGCCGAATGCGCAAGCCTGCCGCCCGGAAGCAAAATGGCCGGCCCAATATCGGCGATCCTTCCTGCGTCAGGTGCAGCAGCCGCAGCCGGAGCGGCTTCACGCGCCGTGCTTGCGCTTTGACCGGGGGCCGCGACCTCGTCGTATTCGATCCGCGGCACCACCTCCCGCAGATCTTCCGCCGTAACGCCTCCCGGCCGCAAAATACGGAGAGCACTCCCGCCATCGATAATCTCGACGACGGTTGACTCCAACCCGACACCCGCTGCGCCTCCATCTATTACTGCATCGATTCGTCCATCTAGGTCATCCAGCACATGGGACACCTCTGTCGGACTGGGCCGACCGGAGCTATTGGCACTCGGAGCAGCAACCGGACAGCCGGCAGCCGCAATTACAGCAAGCGCCACTGGATGCGCAGGCAGCCGCACGGCCACAGTATCGAGTCCCGCTGTAACATGCGGTGACACTACACCGGGCCGGACCGGAAGAACAAGCGTCAGCGGCCCCGGCCAGAACCGGTCCATAAGCCGCCTCGCTATCCCGCTGTACGGTAGAACTAGCGGGTCAAGCTGCGCTCTGTCCGCGATATGAACTATAAGCGGATTGTCCGTGGGACGCCCTTTCGCTTCGAAGATCCGCTGAACCGCAGCATGGTCGCAGGCGTTGGCACCTAACCCGTAGACGGTTTCCGTCGGAAACGCGACAGTGCCGCCTTCACGCAGCAGCCGCCCCGCTTGAGCGACAGATTCACTATCCGGATTTGCGGGGTCTATGCGCAGCGTTATTGTTTTGCTTATCATGTGGAAATCCAACCTTAACGTCAAGTAATGGTAACATCTTCGTTTATTATAACATACCCTTACCTCGGTTATCTGCTTCAGTCCGGGACAATACTATTCGGATTTCGTTAAAGAACGGTGCGAATCGCTGCCGCCAGGCTTAAAAGTTAAAGGGGCGCCCGAAAGTAGATAAGTCTACCAAGGACGCCCATATTCTGTGACCAATCCGCCTTTATGTCTCAAAAGTAGCCGAAACAGGTTTGCTGTGCCCGCTCGGCTGATGAATATAAGAGCTATCTCTTCGCAGTACGTGCAGTTCCCTATGTGCATTGCCCTCATCAACTGAACAAATTCTTGAAGAAATGAACGACGGACTGGATGATCTCCCATAAGAAAAATTTCACTTCCGGCGCTTGCCCCTCTTGCGCTGAGCCATTCGCTGCCTTTTGCTGCTCAGCCGATTTGTCTGTGACTGACTGCTGTGCCTTATCGTCCTTGGACAGCTTTGCGTCGGCGCTTGCCGTAACGGCTGTCGTTGCCTGCGCCGATGCTTCCCCGCTAACCGCATCCACGAAGCAGAGCGGCGGGAACAGCACGCACCACCAGTTTTGCCCCTGCGCGCTTCCCAGCGAAATTCGGAGCGCTTCATAATTTCCGGCGGGATATACCTCGCTGCCGTATATTTTGGTCGGGAACGGTACAGTGCCGAGCTCCGCTTTGAAGCTGTATGTGAAGCCGCGCTTACGAAGCTCATCCCCGATAACACGCTCGATATCGGCCATATGTGCGCGAATTGTCGCTCTCGCTTCCACGATCGTTTGGGGTCCGGCGACCCAACTGTCGATTTCGGATACTACCGCATCCCGGACATGACGTTTTAGCGCTTGGTCGGCTGCACTGTCTGAATTGGCCAGGATACGCAGACGAATTGATTCCCTTGGAATGCTGCTGCCTGCGACTGCAGCGTCAACCCGCTGGCTTTCCCAGCTCATAAGCAGAATGGCAATGGCAAGAACGAGATAACCGTACGACTTGCGGTAAGGAAAACGGGAATAAGTGCGAATCATAACGACAAGCTCCTTTTCGGCACCCGTCGGTGCGCTCGGCTTGCGTTCCGGAACGATCATATTCCAAGTATGTCCGCACTATGAATCTTTAAACCTCTTATTCTATGTAAATTTAAGAGAGCCGGGCAGGAGCATCAGGTTAGCAAGCCGGAGAAGAATTTGCACGAAGACACTGGGATTTTGGGCTTGCGCACCCGATTTCCGGTGGGAGTTGCATGAAGCTGAAATTCGCGTTTGTCACTTGACTCTAACATTAATGTCAGGGTTTATAATTGGAATATCACCGAAAGGAGGAAGTGAATGCTTGAAAATCGGAGAACTTGCTTCACGCACCGGAATCAGCATCCGCTCGCTGCGTTATTATGAGCAGCAAGGATTGCTTTCGCCGGTCCGTCATGAGAACGGCTACCGCGACTATTCGCCCCTCGCGGAAGAGCAAGTGCGCACGATTCAGCTGTACCTGGGCCTCGGGCTCTCCACGGAGCAGATTGCCGGCTTTCTCAATTGCGTCTTGATGAACAAAGAAGCGTTCTGCAAAGAAGTGCTTCCGATTTACCGGCAGAAGCTGGAGGAGATCGACAGCCAGATCAAATTGCTGAACAATATAAAGTCCAACCTGGAGGACCGCATC
This sequence comes from Paenibacillus sp. sptzw28, assembly GCF_019550795.1. Lineage (NCBI taxonomy): Bacteria > Bacillati > Bacillota > Bacilli > Caryophanales > Paenibacillaceae > Paenibacillus > Paenibacillus sp. sptzw28. The sequence continues at coordinate 675,112 of NZ_CP080545.1, read as the reverse complement.
CAATCGATCCTGGAGGAACAACCAATCGGCGAAAAGGAGAAATAACAATGGGCATGAACCACATTAGCGATAAGACTTTTGATGGGAGCATACGGGAGGAAGGAGTAACCCTCGTTGACTTCGGAGCGCCCTGGTGTCCTCCGTGTAAAGCACTTGTCCCGATCCTGGATCAATTAGACCGCGACAACGGGGAACGGATTTCCATTCTGGAAGTGAACTGCGACGAATCGCCGGCGCTCGCCGGTAAATATGGCGTCATGTCCCTGCCGACAATAATCCTCTTTCACAATGGAGTGCCTGTTGAAAAGATAGTCGGACTCAGGCCGTTAAACGTCTATCAATCGTTGGTCGCGCGATATGTGCAGTAAAGAGACGGGATGCGCAACTATATGCGAATAGTGTGACAACAATATACGACAGCCATAACGAAAAGCAACCAAAAAAAAGGCACTGCATAAACGAATGGTCGAATCCGTTAATGCAGTGCCTTGCCTTGCCTATATTCGATTATTTACTGCTATAACATGCCGCTCGATTCCGGCGTAATCGTTGATGATCATAATCTCGTCCCACGCTCCGAGCGCCTCGAGCATGCCCGCCACATCGCGGGCCTGGCCCATCCCCAGCTCAAAAGCGACTATCCGAGGCATGACCGCGAGGAGCGGGAGCTGCCCAAGTATACGGCGGTACGGATCGAGCCCATCCTCGCCGCCGTCCAGAGCAAGCCGGGGCTCATGGTCGCGAACCTCGGGCTGCAGCCCTGCAATGTCTCCCGCCGGGATATACGGCGGGTTCGAGACGAGCACATCGATCCGCAGCCCGGCCGGGCCGCCGCCGCCGGGAGCGCCCGGGTCAGCCTCGCGCCACAGCTGGAACGGCGCGAGCAGGTCGCCCTGCACGAACGCCATGCGCGCTGCCGCGCCATGGCGTTCCGCGTTCGCGCGGGCGACAGCCAGCGCGTCCGGCGACAGATCGGACGCGCATACGCGCCATAGCGGACGCTGCGCCGCAAGCGTCACGCCGATGGCGCCGCTGCCGGTGCCGACGTCAAGCACTGTCGGCACTTCGCAATCACGCGCTCCGCTTCCGGTGATGCCATCGCCGGCAGCCCACACCGGCCCATCGCTTTCACTCACGCCGATTCGCGCCAGCCCGCTTCCGCTTGGGCCCATATGGACCGCTCCGCTCGGCCCGCTTCCTGCGGCTCCGCATTCATCCGGACCCTCGCGCGCCGCCCCGCTCGGCCCGCTTCCAGCCGCGCCGCTTTTACCTGCGGCGATTCGCGCCGATCCGCCCGGTCCGCTTTCGGGCCCGCCAGCGGCGGCACCCGCGGCGGCCTTCGGCCACAGCTTGTCGGCGGCGGCCAGTACGGCCTCGACGAGCAGCTCGGTCTCCGGCCGCGGGATAAGGACGGCAGGCGTCACCGCAAACGGCAAGCCGCAGAACCACTGCTCACCGGTCAAATACTGCACAGGCTCACCGGCGGCCTTGCGCGACACGAGCCGCTCCCATTCCTCCGTCCGGTCCGGCGGAAACGGGTCACGCCAATCGCGCAGCAGTGCAGCCCGCTCCAGCCCGAGCAGATGCATGAGCAGCCGCTCGGCATTGGCTCTCGGCTCGCCGACGCCTCGCTGCTCCAAAAATAAAGAAGCCTGCACGCAGGCTTCCCCAATCGTCAATTGCTGTCCGGTTAATCCGGCACGAATGCTGAAGGAACCGGAGCCTTCCTTGCTGCGCTCCATTATCAGCGCCCCTCTCTCTGTTTCAAACGAACCTCTTTGAAGCCCGCACTAGCCATCAGCGATTACTGCTGATTATCCCGCTCCATCAACTCTGCCTGCGCGGTCAGCGTTAAAGCATTGATGATTTCTTCCATGTCTCCGTTCATAACGGAATCCAGCTTATGCAGCGTCAGGCCGATACGGTGGTCCGTAACCCGGCTTTGCGGGAAATTGTACGTCCGAATCCGCTCGCTGCGGTCGCCCGTACCGACCTTGCTTTTACGCTCGCCGGCGTATTTTGCTTCTTCCTCCTGCCGGCGCATATCGGAAATACGCGCGCGCAGCACCTGGAGCGCCTTCGCCTTGTTCTCGTTTTGCGACTTGCCGTCCTGACATTGCGCCATAATGCCGGTCGGAACGTGCAGCACGCGCACGGCCGATTTGGTGGTGTTGACGGATTGTCCGCCTGCGCCGCTTGAACAGAAGGTATCGACACGTATATCCTTATCGAGAATCTCGACCTCGACCTCTTCAACCTCCGGCATAACCGCCACCGTCGACGTGGAGGTATGAATCCGCCCGCCCGATTCAGTAACCGGAATACGCTGAACGCGGTGAGCGCCGCTCTCGTATTTCATTTTGCTGTAAGCGCCCTTGCCGTTGATCATAAAGATGACCTCTTTGAAGCCGCCGAGGTCGCTTTCACTGGCTTCCATCAGCTCTACCCGCCAGCCTTGGGAGTCTGCATACTTCATGTACATCCTATACAGGTCTGATGCGAACAGTGCCGCTTCATCGCCTCCGGCCGCGCCGCGGATTTCCACGATGACGTTCTTGTCGTCGTTGGGATCCTTCGGCAGCAGAAGCAGATGAATACGCTCCTCCAGCTCGGTCTTGCGTGCGGTCAGCTCTTCGAGCTCCATCTTGACCATTTCGCGCATCTCATCGTCCAGCTTCTCGGCCTGCATCGCCTTCGCATCTTCGAACTGGCCCGAAACTTCCTTGTATTCCGTATATGCTGCGTAAGCTTCCTGCAAATCAGACTGTTCTTTCGATAAGTCGCGCAGCCGCTTCGGATCGCTTGCCACATCCGGATCGCATAACAGCTCGCTTAATTTATCATACCGATCAGCAAGCGCCTGTAAACGGTCCAACACTGCCATTCACCCCTATAGTTAATATATGATCTCGCCAAAAATGTCGTCTTACTATTATAACATAACGCGAAGCATTCCATAAACGTGACTTTTTTGGATGGTTAACATTAACCATTGGGTGAACCGGCGCGCTGGCAAGGCAGCGAAGGAAACGGCTGTGAACGTCTGTTTATCTTGGCTCACAGAGCGCTCACCTCATGAATCTCATGAGTTTGGCCATGAGAGATTCAATAGCTTTCCAACCTCTTGAGCCGTCTCTGAGTTCAACTTGTAAAGATAGGTTTTACCCTCCTGGATCGGCGCAATCTTCATTTCCCGATTCTCATCATCAACCCAGACGAAATACGATTCTATTGCTTCATGTTCCACTGCCGGGTCATAGTGCACCTGGAGAAAATAGTCCTCATCCGGAGTCCGGTTCGGTGTAATCGGGTACAGGACTTCAGTAAGCCTGTCCGCTTTTTCTATCGCGTTTATGAATACGGATATTTGATCCGGTTGTTCAAAAGCCTTGCTATACCCATCTTTCTTGGTTAGCGAAACGAATTGTATATGGTCATGTCCCGCTGACAGAGAAAGCTCATTATCTTCATTGCATCCTGACAACAAAGCCGTTATTAATATTACAGCCAGCAATATTGCAGCAAGCTTGTTCACTATCGCTCCTCCTGTGTCTCTTTTGCCATGATGCCGTTCATTTTAACAAAAAGAGCCAACCGGCAGCACCTCCCGGTTGACCCTTATCATTATACCGCTGTCAAGGCGCTGTTCGGTGTGAAGCTATGCAACCTTCCCGTCCCCGTGACGAATGGGTGCCCCTCAACCGCCGGACACCGCCTGCAGTACCATCAGCTTATCTCCTGTCTGCACCGGTATCCGATAATGCTCCAGCCATTCGATATTGCTGTCGTTGTAATAAATAAGAACATGCTGCCGGAGCTTCCCTGCCTCCGTGTAGAGATGCTTCCTCAGAAGCGGGTAAGCCTCGAACAGCCGCTTCATCGCTTCCTCCAGCGTCCCGGCTTCCAGCATGAAATAATTTCTCCCGCCAGTGCAATCCGTGAGCAGCGAGGGAACGCTCACCTCAATTTGCATCTTCGCCTTCCACCACCCATGCCTTGACCGACAAGATCCGGGAAAGCTGGCCCGGAAGCCGCTGCCAGTTCACGCCCCGGTCCAGCGAACAGAACACCTCGCCGGACGTGGTGCCGAAGTATAAGCCATACGGCTCCAGCTTGTCGGCGTCCATCGCATCCCGCAGCACGTTGACATGCCGCTGCTCCTCCGGTACGACATCGCCGACCGGCCGCCATTCGGATTCGTCCCGATGCCGCCGGTATACAAGCATTTTGCCGTCCTTCATCGTCCGCTGCTCGGAGCTTTCAAGCGGAATCAAGAACAAGTCTCCGTTCTTCGACACGCAGATCGGAAAGCCGAAGGGGCTGTCCCCTTCCTTCATGGTCAGTCCTTCTTCGATCGGGTACCAGGAGTCTCCGCCGTTCTCGGATTTAAACACGCCGCAATGCTCCTGCATATACAGGATATCCGCATTGGCGGGGTCGAACGCCATTTTATGAATGCAGTAGCCGACTTCCGGATACGGTTGACCGGTAGGCACGCGTGCAAGTCCTTCGTTGCGCGTCTTCCATGTTTCTCCGCCGTCATCGGACCGGAAGACGCCGACTGCCGACATTGCGACCCAAATGCGCTGCGGATTATTCGGGTCTACGAGAACCGTGTGAAGGCACATGCCGCCTGCGCCTGGAAACCAGCCCGGTCTTGACGGATGCTTCGTCAGTCCGTCCAATTCTTTCCAGGTGAGTCCCCTGTCACGGCTGACAAACAGCCCGGCTTCCTCCACCCCCGCATACAATGTATCAGGCTCGGACGGAGCGCCCGGAGCGATTTGCCAAATCCGGTTCAAGCTGAAGCCGCTTTCCTGCGAATAGCCCGGTCCTTCTTCAATCTGAGTCCAGGTTTCCCCGTTATCGTCGCTATAGCGGATCGTAGCGCCATAGGCGGCGTGAGAGGTGCCTGCGAACATGCGCACGCCCCCTCGGTCTCCATAGACGCTGTACGCTTCCCAGCCGTGCAGGAAAGGACCTCTAAGCGACCATTGCTTTCTCTCCTCATTCGATGCGAAGACGAAGACTCCTTTATCCGTACCGACAAGAACATTCACTCGTTTCCCCAAAATAATCCTCCTTTGTATTCGTGCCAACTCACGAAACCCAGCGATTACCAGTCATTCAAAATGTATCAAAGAAAACGTTTACAGTCAATGATGAGACGGTTTCTTGCACCTGTTTTAAACAGACGGACCGGGTTGATTATTCCGCCAATGGACCCCCTCTCGTGAAGAATGCTTCATTTATTAATCCAACTTGGTAATAGTTTCATAATAGCACACATGTTCGTGTTTTTGCGATAAAAATATTCCCTTCTGCTTGAGCTAATATCTCAGCCGACAAATGGTGTTGGATACGCATGTCCCGGTTCTGTGGGGAACGGGTCTATTGATGCTTACATCAGTTAAGTCTAAAAGAGCGAATAATTTTATCGATTGTAGCCTCAGGTACGTCTACCGTGCTGAAGTAAAATCCGAATGATCGTTCAAGGTCTTTAATAGCGATGAAAACCTTGGTCTCGTCATATTTCCAATTCGGTTCCATATCGGCAGCCGGCTTCGTCCATAGAAGTCTGATTTGATATACTTGAATATCGGTGCCTTTTATCGGAATGACTTTTTCAAGTTCTTTAAATCCGGTCTGTTCAACATGATTGCCGATATAGTGTTCCATCGCTTCACGGTTGAGATATTGGAGGACCTCGGTGTTTCCGACGATTAACCGGTCCTGTACAAACTCCAACTCTCCGGCGATGATCCGATAGTTCCATGCTTTCGGAATATAAACCGAATAACACGGTCTATCAATTTTTTGATAATCGGAGTAATCGGTAACGAGTACCGGATCCTGAGTAACCGGTACCTCAGGACATTTTGGAACCGCTTCTTCGGCCGGTTGTTCCGCCTTTGCAGTTCGTTCTTTTATTGCGTTTAATTCTTTTTCAAGTTTTATTATGATTCGGTCCTTCTCCGCCAGCGCGTCCCGACTAACATTTTCGTCCGTAACGGCACCCTTTCCAAGGGTATCATTAGTCGTCGTGCAGCCTGTCGCAACCAGCATAGCAAGTAAAAGTAAATATAGAATACGTTTCATAAGAAGCCGCCTCCAAGATCTATGTTAGTTCATGAAAAATAGCAAACAGGGAATATCCCCTGAGAGAGTTATCCCCTGTTTGCAACCCGCTTTACCGCGTCATGGTCGCTTGGCAGAACAGGGTTATCCTGAATTTCTAAAGTAAGTTCTCAAATAAATGAAAAGGCGCCCTTATCCTTGGTAGAATGATGTTTGGCGAGAATACCATCAACTAAGGAAGGGCACCTATAAGGGGGGTTTTTAACAAAATCTAATCATATGAGTTACGCACTTCATACTAACTGATGGAAACTATAGTATTATCGGATTATTTTTGATTAGACTTAATTTAGAAAAACCTCGACTAACGGGCCGATGCCGGCACCAGCTCACCCCGCTTCTTCTCTTGAATCATGAAGGAGCAGGCCAGCGATACCGCGCTGACGGCAAACCCGTAAACGAAAATGTGGGAGTACCCAGCCATAAGATTGGTCGTATGCGCCAGAAAAGCTCCCATGATTGTCACGCCAACCGCTGTACCGATATTCCGCGAGAACATTTGCAGCGAGGTGGAAATCCCCTTTTGATGCGCATCTACCAGCTGCTGCGAGCCGATGGTCGAGACGCTTGAGAGCAGTCCATACGCCAAACCGAGCATTACAGCACCGGCAAAAACGAACCAGAAGCCCGAAGCAGGGGACAAAAACAGGAACCAGCCGCCCGTGCCTACCAGAATGACGTTGGCGGAAATCATCAGACGCCGATATCCGTAGCGAAGAATCCATTTGCCGGACGGAACAGCGACCGCCATCCAGCCGAATGACATGCCAAGCATGGCCACCCCGCTCATAAAGATCGAGTAACCCTGCTCCTGCAGAAACATCGGCAGATAGCTGGCGGCACCGAACAGCGATGCCATGGCAAAAAAGGCATTGACGTTCATCCATGTAACCGGCTTGTTACGAAGCAGTTCCAGCGGTACAAGGGGAGCCGACTGCCTTTTCTCATAAAGATAGAACAAAACAATCAGAGCCAGCCCGGTCCCGCCCGATAGCAAGGCCAGATAAGGGGCGCCCACGACGGTCATGAGCAGAATCAGACTGATGCCGCTCGAAAAAATCACACCTCCCAGATAATCAACCTTCGAACGTTTGGGTTGATAAACCTCCCGGTAAGGGACCAGCAGCAGAAGCGAGAGCAGGCAGATCGGGATGTTGACGTAAAATACCCACCTCCAGGTCGTATAGGTGACAAACAAGGAACCGAGCATAGGAGCAAGTATTGCCGATAAGCCCCACATCGCGGTGAACAGCGCCTGGATCCGGCCCCGCTTCTCGACCGAGAACAGATCCCCGGCGATAATCGCGGGAAACGGATTCATAACGCCTGCCCCGATCCCTTGGACGGCCCGGAAAATAACGAGCTGCACCATCGTCTGCGCGCTCCCGCACAATATGGATCCCAGCAGAAAGAGAACAAGACCGGCGGCAAACACTCTTTTGCGTCCGAACAGGTCGGAAATCCGGCCGGCGATCGGGGATACAACCGTAGAGAAGATCATATATCCGGCAAAAACCCACGCATACAGCTCAAAATTGCCGAGCTCCTTCGCTATGACCGGCATCGTCGTGTTGGTTATCGTGGTATCCATGGACGATACCAGCATACCCATGACAATACTTGCCAGAACGGGCAGACGATTGTTCACAGAAAGCGCCTCCTTATAGCCAGGATATAAAAAGGACCCGTCAATCCGGGTCCTTCACCAAGCGCATTACACCGTCAAGCTATACTATACATTGAACCGGAAATGCATCACGTCGCCGTCCTGCACGATATACTCCTTGCCTTCAAGGCGAAGCTGGCCTTTCTCCTTGGCGGCATTCATCGATCCTGCCGCGACCAGATCGTCGTAGGATACGACCTCGGCGCGGATAAAGCCGCGTTCGAAATCGGTGTGGATAACGCCTGCCGCCTGCGGCGCTTTCATGCCTCTGCGGATTGTCCAGGCGCGTACTTCCTGCACGCCCGCAGTAAAGTAGGTATATAACCCAAGCAGCTTGTAAGCCGCGCGGATCAAGCGGTTAAGACCAGACTCCTGCAGCCCGAGCTCCTCCAGGAACATCTCCTTGTCCTCGCCCTCGAGCTCGGCGATTTCCGCTTCCACCTTCGCACTGATCGGAACGACTTCGGCACCCTCGGCAGCAGCAAATTCGCGGACCAATTTGACATAAGGGTTGCCGTCGGCATTGGCCGCCTCTCCCTCGCTTACATTGGCCGCATACAGGACCGGCTTCATGGTGAGCAAATGCAGATCGCGGATGAGCTGCTTATCATCCTCGCTAAGTTCGACGCTGCGCGCCGGCTGGTCTGCGTAGAGCGCTTCCTTGATGCGCTCAAGCGTCTCGACCTCCTGCGTATATTTCTTGTCGCCGCCCTTCATGTTCTTGCGGCTGCGGTCGATCCGGCGGTCCACCGAATCGATGTCGGCGAGGATGAGCTCCAGATTGATCGTCTGAATATCACCGATCGGATCCACTTTGCCCGAGACGTGCGTAATATTCTCATCCTGGAAGCAGCGTACGACATGAACGATCGCGTCAACTTCGCGGATGTGGGCCAGGAATTTATTGCCGAGTCCCTCACCCTTGCTTGCGCCCTTGACAATCCCGGCGATATCGATAAATTCGAACGCGGTAGGCACGGTCTTGTGCGGAACCACCAGCTCGGTCAGTTTATCAAGCCGCTCGTCCGGCACCTCCACCACACCGACATTCGGATCAATGGTACAGAACGGATAGTTCGCGGACTCTGCGCCCGCTTGTGTAATCGCATTAAACAAAGTCGATTTGCCGACGTTCGGCAGTCCGACGATACCTGCTTTCAAAGCCATTTCAAGACACCCCTGTTCCGGAATAAACAATCTCAGCACATTATACCCGATGCGGCCCAAATAAAAAAGCGCAAGATCGGGCGTCTTTCAGGGGTCCGGCATATTATTTGCAAGCTTACGGCAGGTTTCGCTGGCCTTATTAGGTGTTGCATGACATTTTGCAATCGGCACATACTATCACAGCAATATAAGTTAGGAGGCGGCGTAAATGGAAAATAAAACCCACGCAGGAAACTACAAAGGAACGACTCATATGAAGGCGGAAAATCAGGACATGGAGTTCGTCAACGATACGGTCGAGGATGCGAAGTCGGTTACCAACTATTCGGATGACACAAAGAAAAATCCGGACAAGAAATAACGTGAAGCGCAAAAACTCCCGTTCTTGTTTCACGGCCGACCGCATCGGCGAAGCAAGACGGGAGTTTTTTGAGTAGCTATGTCAGCCATGCATCCTTCGAATAGCCCCGCTCTTCCCAGTAGCCGGTATAATCGCCGGCAATGAGCTCAATGCGGTTAAGCCATTTTACCGATTTGTACGCGTACATCTTCGGCACGACAAGACGGACCGGCCCTCCGAGCTCGTTGGGAATCGGCTTCCCGTCATGAAGTACGGCGACCATCACGTCGTCCATATCGGCCTGCGCAAGCGTCAGCGAATCGGTATAGACACCGTCGCCCGAATACAGCTTGACGGTCTTGGCCTGCGATTTGACGCCGGCTTGCTTCAGCAGCTCCTTAAGCGGTATACCCTCCCAGGTGTTACTGTAGACCGACCAGCCCGTCACACAGTGAAAATCGCTCACCTGCACCTTGCGCCCCAGCTGAACGAACTGCTCCCAGTTCCAGTACAGCTTGCGGTCAACCAGACCATCGACGGTAAACGACCAGTTGCTGTTGTTGAACGACGGGATAGGCGTGACGGTATAGACACGGAACGTCCCGCGGCTGCCTCCACCCTCCGGGGGCAATGATGCCGGAAGCGGCTTAGGCGCGGGAGTGAGCCTGTTCGCGTCCGCGCTGACCAGTTCTTCTTCGCTGGCGCCGGTGCTCAGCGTATTGCCGAGGAAACGCAGAAACGAGGGGCCGAGCGTAATGAGAAGCCCGGCCCCCACCGCCGTGCGGATAAAAGCGCGCCGGGTATAGACCGCTTGGGGCTTGGCAGCCGGATGGACGCCTTCACCCGGTTCACCCGTTTTGACGGTGCGCCGGTGCGGTTCCTTCAGCCATTTGGTCCGTGTAATGGAATGGTAAATGATATAAGGCAGTCCGATCCATGTGAGCAGATCGTGGACAAGCAGCGAAGCGTTCGACCATGCGGGCCCTACTGCTCTAAACTGCCACAGCAGCAGCCCCGACAGAAGCCAACCGGCAAGCAGCCCCAGCACGATCAGAACGTTCGCGCGCTGCATCGTCTTGCCCTTCAGCTGCTTCCAGTGCTTCCCTGCCAGCAGTAAATAATAGACGACCGGCAGCAGTGACGCGATGCCGACCACGATATGAATCCATCGGATCCACACGCGGCCTTCGCCAAGCACCCCCCGCCAATATCCGCCGAACAACAGCAGCCCGGTAAGCGTCAGAATGACGACAATCCAGCCGTTCCATGCATGGAGCGAAGCAAGTTTTTTACCATGGCCTTTACGCAAGTACGAGAGCCAATTCTGCATGTGCGTTCGCCTCCCTGATTATCACTGAATGACCTGATGGATAGACTCGAAGTCCCATATTTCAAATCCTTAATGGATTCGCCGCTCCTGGTGCCGGTCCGTCTCAGCAGCAGGAAGCGTGAACCAGAACGAGCTGCCCTTCTCATTCCCGCAGGTAACGCCAATTGTGCCGCCGGCCTGCTCGACCAGCGACTTGGCGATGGAGAGTCCGAGTCCCGCTCCCCCGCTGCCGCGCCCACGTGATCGGTCCACCCGGTAAAACCTCTCGAAAATTCGCTCCCGCTCCTTCAAGGGAACGCCTTCGCCCTCATCCGTGATTGAAATGCGTATAACGCCTTCCGGCTGAGCATGACCTTCCACCCTGATGATACCGCCCTGCGGAGAGTAACGAACCGCATTCTCCAGCAGGTTTTGCAGGATGCGCTGGAGTGACTGCGACGCGACCCTGCAGAGAAGAGGCCGTTCCGGAAGCTTCACATCCAGGGCGATCGAAGCCGCTTCCATCGAAGGGCCGAAGCGGGGGACAAGCTCAAGCAGGGAATCCTCCAGCAAGCACACCTCCGGCCCATTGCGCGGCTCCATGCCGGAAGCTTGGGGCGCATCGAGCGTCGAAAGCTCGAAGAGCTGCTGCATCAGTCTGCCGAGCCTGATCGTTTCCGTTCGGATCGTGCCCATATAACGACGGACGGTCAAGTCATCCTGAACGACTCCGTCTTCGAGCGCTTCGGCGTAAGCCTGCAGCGAAGCAAGCGGTGTCCGCAGATCATGCGCCATGTTGGCGACGAGCTCCCGGCGGGCGGTTTCGGCGGCCTGCAGCTGCCGGAAGCTCGCTTCAAGCTTGCCGCCCATGTCGTTAAACTGGGCGGCCAGTGTCCTCAGTTCCGAAGGCCCGACAAGCGGAACTCGCGCGTGGAAATCCCCGTCCGCGATACGGGCGGAGCCTTCCCCTATACGCTTCACCGCCGCTTCCACGGGCCTCACTAGAATAAAATGGAGGGCGCCCGACACGAGACCGGCAGCAAGCGAGGCGATGGTAAGCCAAATGAACTGCTGCTCGGTGAGCAGCATGTACCTATAGAACAGAACGAGCAGCGCGACAATAACGAGAATGCTCGCTGCGTTGGCGAGAAGCAAATAGAGGCGCAGCTTCATGGCTGCCCCTTCGCATCGAATTTATAGCCGATGCCCCACACCGTTTTGATCCAGCGCGGCTCCGACGGGGTCTGCTCCATCTTCTCCCGGAGCCTGCGGATATGAACAGTGACCGTTGTTGTGTCGCCGTCAAACTCCGTATCCCATATTCTGCTCAGAAGCTGGCTTCTCGAGAATACACGGCCCGGGTATTCTGCCAGCGTCAGCAGAAGATCGAATTCCTTCACCGTCAGCTCCGTTTCAGCACCGCCTGCAACAACGCGCCTCTCGTCGGGATAGATTGCCAACCCGTCATAATGAATAGCCGCAGCTGCCGGCGGAACCGGAGCGCCGTTTCCGTTCTTACCTGCGCCGGACGACGATGCGCCCGCCGCGTGTACGGCAGGCGCCGCGACCCCGGCCCGCCTTAATATATTCTTCACCCGCAGCACGAGCTCGCGCGGGCTGAAGGGCTTCGTCATATAGTCGTCTGCGCCCATCGTAAGCCCGAGCAGCCGGTCCGGTTCCTCGCCGCGTGCCGTAAGCATGATCACGGGCACGTCGCTCGTCTGCCGCACCGTCTCGCATACCTGCCAGCCGTCCAAGCGCGGCATCATCAAATCGAGCACGAGCAAATCCGCCCCGCACTCCTCCCATAAGCGCAGCGCTTCAGCTCCATCGTGCGCAATGCGCACGACATAGCCTTCCCGCTCCAAATAACGGCGGCAGACATCCGTAATGTTGCTTTCGTCATCAGCGATAACAATCGTGCCGGCCACGGTGATTCCCCCAATCCGCTGTTTCCTGTTATCTGTATTATACTCCGCTTGGTCCGTGGGCGGAAATCATTTGCGTTTCTACCAGCATACTTGATAACGCTAACTGAACAAGAACGAATTTATTATGTAAATGTAACGAATGTATTACAAAAGTATAAACCCGCTCATAACGAGAAGAACCCCCGCACCGGATTGGTGCGAGGGCTCGCTTAAGCACGCTTGGAAGCTTAAATCTGTCCTTGAATTTTCGTTTTGAGCGCATCTTTGGACTGCAGACCGACCATTTTGTCGACCGGTTGACCGTCTTTGAACAGGATGAGCGTCGGGATGCTCATGACGCCGAATTTGGAAGCCAGCTCCGGCTCCTCGTCAACATTGATTTTGCCGATTACCGCTTGGCCCTCCAGCTCGGTGGAAAGCTCCTCTACGATCGGAAGCTGCATTTTGCAAGGTCCGCACCAAGGCGCCCAGAAGTCTACAAGGGATACGCCGCTTTCAATGCTTTGGGTAAAGTTGTCTTTCGTCAATGCTACTGCCATACTTGATCATCCTCTCTAAAAATAAGTTCTCATTGTATGAGAAGGGAAATCCCGTCACACCTTGACCTTGCGCCGCATGCGTTCAACAGTCCTCGCACTCGTGTATTTGCCCGAGCACGTCGGATATGGTGATGCCGCCGAAATACTGCTCAAGCTGTTTCTCGGCTTTACAGAAGATGCCGTCCATGACTTCCCGCATATTGGACCCGACCACGCAATCCATCTCCGGGTTGCCTGAGCACCAGCCGGGGATAACGGATCCCTGCGCCATGAGCCTGTATACATCGGCCAAAGTGACAACCGCCGGGTCCAGCGTCAGCCGGTATCCGCCGCCTGCACCTTCCCGGGTATCGACATAGCCGCCGCGCCGCAAGCAGCTCATCACCTTGCGTATCCTTGCCGGATTAGTCGCGACATTGTCAGCGATCGCTTCGCTCGAAGCCATTCGTTCCGGCTTGTATGCCAAGTACACCAGACTGTGAACGGCAATCGTAAATTCACTGTTCATGCGTAACGGCCACCCCGCTTTGTACTGTAATCATAACAGTTACAGTTCTGGTTGTCAACAGTGGCACCGGTCCTATTTTGCGGAAAATCGGAGTTCGTTATTCACTTGGAGCAGTGAAGCCGGTTCAAGCATTGACGCATCGCTTTGTGCCCGGCCTCCTCTTATGTACATTACCACGTATCCGGCAAGTCAAACAAATCCAGCTGCTGCGCCGGCTCTTCGCTTCCGGACTTGCTCCCGAACGAGCCGCGCGGCGGCGTCTGTCCGAGCATGGCCATCAGGTGCAGCGCATTATCCGCTGCGTCGCCGCCGGAGTTGTTGTTGAACAGAGTGCAGACCGTTTCGGAAAGCCGCTCGAGCCTGCGCAGCCGGTCCGCCCAGTCCTTAAGCTCAAGCTCGTTGTAGCGGTACAGATAGCGCACATCGCGCCAGTTCGGCTGGCCGGCAGATCTCCAGCCGTCCGTATTGCGGCCATGCAGACGCACCAGTGTTACCCGTTCATCACAAGCCGCCTCGACAATCGGGACGGAGCCTTCTCCGGCCTGCGGTTCGTCGCAGACGGTATGAATCCAGCCCTCTCGCCTGATAAAGTCCAGCGTCTTCTCCCGCATACCCGGGACAAACCAGCTCTGATGGCGAAACTCGAGCGCGCAGGGCACTTCGCCCATAGCGGCCTTGGCAGCTTGCAGCAGTTCCACGTTCGGGCGTGTGCAGTTAAACCAGGGAGGGTATTGAAACAACACCGCGAGCAGCTTGCCGGCGGCACGAAGAGGAGCGATTGATTCCAGAAAAGCCTGAACCATTGCCGCCTCATCCGGAAACGGCTTATAACCGCCGCCCCGTGAATGCCCGGTCATTCCTTGATACGCTTTGACGACAAACCGGAATTCGGCCGGTGTGTCGTCCGCCCACTTCTGCATAAGCGCGGGTGCCTGCACCGCATAGAAGGAGCTGTCGACCTCCACAACACTGAACCACTCGGCGTAAGCGGAGAGCTTGTTTTTCGCTGCAGCCTCCTTATATATTCGCGGATGGTCACCCCAACCGCACAGTCCCACCGCAATCACATCATTCACCCTCCCTGTGTGATAGGCTTATACTCACAGGGTAAGGGCTTTGAGAGGATTTTGCAACCGCCGGCAGGATCCTTTTAATGCAGCTGTATCGACTACTTTCGAAGCTCGATCGGAACATGAACCGGAACGTTAAACAGCCAAATCCACATAATGGCGAGTCCGATGGAGATGCTGTAAGCGACAAGCTCTTTTTGATAAAACAGCCTCAGCATGGGAAACATCGTAATATCGAACAATAGCGACCACAAAAACATCCACCCATTGTCATAATTGATCCGGTCGGATATATAAAGCAGCCACTCGGCTGCCGCAAACAATACGATCCATTGCAGAATATGAAATAGCTGCTTTTTGAAAGCTCTCGGATACCTTGAGAGAAATATCAACGCTACCGCCGGGAACGTGACGAACGTATAAATTATTTCGGTGATGGTGTGGCCTGAGAGGACATCCGGCTTGAACCTCCACAAATAATGATTCGCGCAAAGAAAATGGTACATAAGGTTTCCCATTGCAAAATACATCATCGCGGGATGGTATCGCTTCCAGTTTCTCCAATCGCCCCATTTCCAGGCTGCGAGGAGTGAAATAATCGCCAACGCAACGTGCATATCCAATATACCTCTTCCATGCTGGACTCTGAACAATTGTAATGTATTGTTACCATATAATTACATATTATTCGGAACTTAGATGGTTGGGGAGATAGGCTTATAACGCGGTCTGACTATCAGCAGAGAAAAGAGGCTGAACCGGGTATAGCAACCCAATTCAGCCCTTTTTCATTGTAATCTATCCTTGCTTATGCCCCTATGCAGATCACGGTTTCTCTCATACGACGATATGACGGTCCAGCCATACACGAATCTTTGAAAGCAGATGCGCGCTGTTGACAGGCTTCGTAATATAGTCGGACGCCCCAGCCTCGAGACATAATTCACGGTCTCCCTTCATCGCTTTGGCGGTCAGGGCGATGATCGGCAGGTCTTTGAATTTATCCTTCCGGCGAATCGCCCGCGTCGTTTCATAGCCGTCCATCACAGGCATCATAATATCCATCAGGACTATATCGATGTCCGGAATCCGTTCAAGCTGGGCGATGGCGTCCCGGCCGTCCTCGGCGGGAATAACCTTCATCTTGTGACGTTCCAGTATGGTCGTTAATGCGAAGATATTGCGAATATCGTCATCGACGACAAGCACCTTCCTGTACTGGATCATCTCGTCCGATTGATGGAGCTTAATGAGCTTCTCTCTTGCTTCCTCTGACAGATTCCCGGTTTTACGGTGCAGGAAGAGGGCTGTTTCGTCAAGTATTTGAACAGGTGTGCCCGCTTCTTTCAGAACGACTGCTTTCATCACCTCGTGAAGCTCGCTTGCTTCCTCGGGCACCGGCTTCCTGCTCTGGTTCATTACGACCGGAATATATTTATTACTCACGGCTTTCTGAATTTCGCGGATAAATCTGCCCGGGTTCATATCAGGCAAATCGTTGCCCACGAGCACGCAGTCAAACGAATTGCTCTTGAGCTGGTTAACGGCTTTCCTGCCCGTATCAACAGTGGTGATGAGGACATCCTTGCCTCCCAGCGTTTGCACCCATTCCTCCTGCAGCTCCTGATCATTGACCGCAATCAGCAGGCGATGAACGTTCTTGGCGGCAAATTGCTCCAATGAGTCAAGCGCGCCTTCCAGCTTTTCTTTCGTCACAGGCTTGCCGATGTAATCGAAGACGCCTTTGCGCCTCAATTGAATTTCATCTTCTTCAATTGTAATAACGCAAACCGGAATATGGCGGACCTCCATATTATTCTTCAAATGCTCGATGACAATCCAGCCATCCATGTCGGCGAGGTGCAGATCCAGAGTAATCGCCGAAGGCTGATATTTGAGCGCAAGCTCCAGCGCGTTTGAGCCTTTCGTCGTAATGACAGCTTTAATTCCCCGCTTCCGCAGCGAATCAAGCAGAATTTCATTGAACTTCATATCGTCTTCAACAATGAGGAACACGCGGTCCCCCGGCTCGATAGAATACCGGTCGTCGAATATTTCAAGCTCTTCATCCGGGGCATAGCTGCGCGTACGTTTGGGCGGCGCCACATCAATGACTTCCGGCACGAACTTGGCCTTCGGTTCCGGCTCCCGCGGCTCTGAAGTCAGCGGAAGATACAAGTTAAAGGTACTTCCAATACCTACAACGCTGTACAGTGTCAGTTCTCCCCCCAGCATAGAGGCAATCTCGCGTGAAATCGCAAGACCCAGACCCGTTCCGCCGTACTCCCGGTTCGTGCTGCCGTCCGCCTGCTGGAACGCTTCGAATATAATTTGCTGCTTCTCCTCCGGGATACCGATCCCTGTGTCACTAACGGAGAAGCAAAGCACCGACTTTGCGCGGTTTAACGTTTCATTATCGTCCTTCCAGCCTTCATTCGCTTTGCGGATGACAAGCATAACCTGTCCCTTCTCCGTAAATTTGAAAGCATTGGAAAGCAGATTTTTCAATATTTGCTGAAGCCGCTTGGAGTCCGTCACAATCGTATCCGGCACGTTCGATTCCGTCATAATCCGGAATTCGAGAGATTTGCTCTTCACAATATGACGGAATGTTCGGTCGAGCCCCCCGGTCAAATCGTCGATGGAAACTTCGCTGAAATCCGGGGTAACCGTACCTGATTCGATTTTCGAAAGATCGAGTATATCGTTGATCAAATTAAGCAGATCCTCGCCCGACTCCTGAATCGTTTGGGCGAACTTGACCTGCTGGCCGGATAAATTCCGGTCCGCATTCTCGGCAAGCTGTTCCGCGAGCAGCAGCAAGGAATTGAGCGGGGTCCGCAGTTCATGGGACATGTTGGCCAGAAACTCCGATTTATATCTGGATGTTAGCGCGAGCTGTTCGGCTTTCTCCTCAAGGAAACGCTTAGCTAGCTCGACCTCGTTGTTCTTGCTCTCGACCTCGGCTTTCTGGATGACGAGCAGCTTCGCTTTGTCCTCAA
This sequence comes from Paenibacillus sp. sptzw28, assembly GCF_019550795.1. NCBI lineage: Bacteria > Bacillati > Bacillota > Bacilli > Caryophanales > Paenibacillaceae > Paenibacillus > Paenibacillus sp. sptzw28. The sequence continues at coordinate 657,442 of NZ_CP080545.1, read as the reverse complement.
GCTCTTCATTTGTCTTCTGCAGTTCGTTCTGCTGCTTCTGCAGCTCTTCGGTAAGCGACTGGGACTGCATCAGAAGCTGCTCTGTCCGCTGGTTGGCCTGCATCGTATTGATGACGATACCAATTGATTCGGTCAGCTGATCCAGGAATGCGATATCAATCCCGCTGAACATGCGGAAGGAAGCTAATTCAAGAACTGCCAGCACCTGATCTTCGAAAATAATCGGCATAAGAACGATATTAAGCGGCGCCGCCTCTCCGAGACCGGATGAAATCAGGACATAATCATCAGGGACATTCGTCAGCAGAATACGCTGCTTCTCGATCAGGCATTGTCCGACAAGTCCCTCTCCGGCGCGGAACTGATTGGACAGATTCCTGCGATGCTGGTAGGCGTAGCTTGCAAAGAGCGCGAGCGTCTGCTCTCCGTTGACAGGCTCATTAATATAGAATACTCCGTGCTGCATCGATACAAGCGGCGCCAATTCGGAGAGAATCATGCGGCATACTGCATTCAGGTCTCTCTGTCCCTGCAGCAAGCGGGAGAATTTGGCCAAATTGGTCTTCAGCCAATCCTGTTCCGTATTGATACGGGTCGTTTCCTTCAAATTGCGGATCATCTCATTGATATTGTCTTTAAGCGTGGCGACTTCTCCAGCTGCGGCGACATCGATCGATCTGGACAAATCGCCTTTGGTTACCGCGGTCGCGACGTTGGTTATGGCCCGCACCTGTGTAGTCAGCGTACTGGCCATGTAATTCACGTTGTCTGTGAGGTCGCGCCAGGTTCCGGCTGCACCCGGTACGCTGGCCTGACCTCCCAGCTTGCCTTCGGCGCCGACCTCCCGCGCCACTGTTGTAACCTGATCGGCGAATGTCGCCAGCGTATCGATCATGTTGTTGATTGTATCCGTAAGCTCGGCGATCTCGCCTTTGGCATCGACCGTAAGCTTCTGCTTCATATTCCCGTTCGCGACGGCGGTCACGACCTTGGCGATTCCACGCACCTGATCCGTCAGGTTGGTGGCCATGATATTTACGTTATCGGTCAGATCCTTCCAGATACCGCCAACCCCGCGTACCTGCGCCTGGCCGCCCAGCTTCCCGTCGGTCCCGACCTCCCGCGCCACCCTCGTAACCTCCGAGGCAAATGAGTTGAGCTGGTCCACCATTGTATTGATAGTATTCTTCAGCTCGAACAATTCGCCCTTCACATCGACGGTAATCTTCTTGGAGAGGTCGCCGTTGGCTACAGCCGTCGTAACACCCGCGATGTTACGCATCTGGATCGTCAAATTGCTCGCCATATAGTTTACGGTATCGGTCAAGTCTTTCCACGTTCCGGAAACGTCCTTCACGTCCGCTTGTACTCCGAGCTTGCCTTCCGTACCTACCTCCCGCGCTACGCGGGTGACCTCAGAGGCAAAATTGCTGAGCTGATCAACCATTGTATTCATCGTAATCTTCAGCTCGAGAATTTCGCCCTTCACGTCCACGGTAATTTTTTTGGACAGGTCGCCTTTGGCTACGGCTGTAGTGACGTCTGCAATATTGCGCACCTGATCGGTCAGATTACGCGCCATGCTGTTAACGCCTTCGGTCAAATCCTTCCACGTGCCGCCGACGCCTTTAACCTGCGCCTGACCGCCGAGCTTCCCTTCCGTCCCGACCTCGCGCGCCACCCTCGTTACCTCGGAGGCGAAGGTGGACAGCTGATCGACCATCGTGTTGATCGTGTTCTTCAGCTCCAGTATTTCGCCCTGCACATCAGCTGTGATTTTCTTCGACAGATCGCCGTTGGCGACTGCGGTCGTCACAACCGCGATGTTCCGTACCTGGTTCGTGAGGTTGGAGGCCATATAGTTAACGCTTTCCGTCAGATCATACCAGGTGCCGGCGACGCCTCTTACCTGGGCTTGTCCGCCCAGTATTCCGAGTGTACCAACCTCACGCGCCACCCGCGTGACCTCGGAGGAGAATGTCGACAGCTGGTCCACCATCGTGTTGATCGTATTTTTGAGCTCCATAATTTCGCCTTTGGCGTTTACGGTTATCTGCTTGGAGAGATCGCCTTTGGCGACGGCTGTCGTAACCTCCGCGATGTTCCGCACCTGATCGGTCAGCGTGCTCGCCATAAAGTTGACGCTGTCGGTCAAATCTTTCCATGTACCGGATACATCCTTCACATCGGCTTGGCCGCCCAAGATCCCTTCATTGGATACCTCGCGGGCGACGCGCGTTACCTCGGATGCGAAATTACTCAGCTGGTCAACCATCGTATTAATCGTGCTCTTCAGCTCCAGAATCTCGCCCTTGGCGTCGACGGTAATCGTCTTCGACAGATCCCCTTTGGCAACCGCTGTCGTCACTTCCGCAATATTCCTCACCTGATTGGTCAGGTTGCTGGCCATGTAGTTCACGCTTTCCGTCAAATCGCGCCATGTTCCCGCAACTCCGCTAACCTCTGCCTGGCCGCCAAGTATGCCCTCCGTGCCGACCTCGCGCGCCATCCGGGTAACCTCGGAGGCAAAGGTGGAGAGCTGGTCAACCATTGTGTTTATCGTGTTCTTCAGCTCGAGAATTTCGCCCTGTACGTCCGCCGTAATTTTCTTCGACAGATCGCCGTTGGCGACCGCCGTCGTTACCACAGCGATGTTGCGCACCTGGTTCGTGAGATTCGAGGCCATATAATTAACGCTCTCCGTCAAATCCCTCCATGTGCCGGAGACGCCTTTAACATCGGCCTGACCCCCGAGCTTTCCTTCCGTGCCGACCTCGCGGGCAACCCGCGTAACCTCGGAGGAGAAGGTTGAAAGCTGATCGACCATCGTATTGATCGTATTCTTAAGCTCAAGTATTTCACCCTTGGCGTTGACGGTTATCTGCTTGGACAGATCGCCATTGGCGACTGCGGTCGTGACGGCCGCGATATTGCGGACCTGGTCGGTCAAATTGCTGGCCATGTTATTAACGCTGTCGGTCAAATCCTTCCACGTGCCGGAAACATCCCGGACATTTGCCTGCCCTCCCAGCTTGCCGTCGGTGCCTACCTCTCTGGCTACCCGAGTTACCTCCGAGGCAAAAATGCTGAGCTGATTCACCATCATATTGATGTTGGCGGCCGTCCGTTGAAACTCGCCGGTCAGCGCTCTGCCTTCGAACTCCAGCTCCACCTTCTGAGAGAGATCGCCTTGGGCGACAGCGTTAATAACTCGCACCATCTCACTTGTAGGTTGAATCAAGTCAATAACGAGGCCATTGAGAGAGTCCACGATCGTCTCCCAGGAGCCGCCCGCATTCTTATGCACGAACCGGCGGGAGAGCTTCCCTTCCTTGCCGACGACCTTGGCTACCGTCTCGACTTCTTCGACCAGACTTTCCTGCATATCCATTATTTCATTAAAGGTATCCACCACTTTGCCGGCTTTCCCCGAATAGTCATAAGGCAATCGGTACGAGAAATTCCCTTTCTTCAAAGCCATTAATGCGTTCAATAGTAAACCGGTGTCTATCTGTTCATTATCCGCTTCTTGTTTAAGTTCCTGATTAGCCATTGATATCCTCTCCATATACCCGATTAGGAAGACTATGTTCCGATCGCTGCTTCGTTTGAATAATTCGTTCCATTCCGTTAATCGTTCTTCTCGCGGAATACGTTTTTACTTTAACCGTAAAAATAAACGTAGCTCCGGGCTCCTCGGTCGGTTGTGCCCGAATGGTTCCGCCCATAAGCTCAACCAGTGATTTGCAAATGGAAAGTCCTAGACCTGTCCCGCCGAAATTCCGGTTCGTGGATGCGTCCAGTTGGGAGAAGGGTTCAAACAACTGCATCATTTTATCGCGGGGAATGCCGATCCCCGTATCTTTAATGACGAATTCGATCTCCATCGTATCGGCATGCGCGCCAAGCTTGTTCACTGTGATGGAGACGCCGCCTACATGCGTGAATTTCACGGCATTGCCGACCAAATTGTTCAGCACCTGACGGAGACAGGTTATATCGCCGATGATGACCGGGGGGATGGATGGGTCCATATGCACTGTCATTTCGAGATTACTTTCTCTTGACTTTGCCATAAATAAATCAAACGTTTCATCGAGACACAGCTTAAGCGAGAATGGCTCCTCCTCCAATTGCTGCTTTCCCGACTCGATCTTGGAAAAGTCCAATATATGGTTTATCACTGTCAGCAGCGCATTGCCGCTGGAGTGGATGATCTCGACCATTTGGCTATGCTCTTCCGGAAGCTTGAGGGTCATAAGCAAATCCGACATGCCGATAATTCCGTTCAAAGGAGTGCGGATCTCATGGCTCATCATCGCCAAAAACTCCGATTTCACACGTGAAGCGATCTCAGCGGCCTCTTTCGCCTTCGTCAATTCCCGATTGGCTTTCTCAAGCTGCCTCGTCTTCTCCTGCAGGAGCTCGCTCTGCAATTGAAGAGCCTTATTCGCATCATATATACTGACATAGCCTTCTATTTTGGTTTTAAGTACTTGGGGGATAAACGGCCTTCTCATATAGTCAACGGCTCCAAGAGAATACCCGCTGAAAAGGTCTTCATCGTGGTCAGCCCCGGATAAGAAAATAATCGGCACGTTCTTCGACTTTTCACGGGTCTTTATCATGCGGGCCGTTTCAAATCCATCCATTTCCGTCATCTGTACATCCATGACGATCACGGCGTATTCTTCTTCCAGCAAACACCTCAGCGCTTCTTTGCCGGAATAGGCGCGAACCAAGCGGTACGGGTTTCCCGCGAGCACCGCCTCTATTGCGGTGAGATTCTCCGGGTGATCATCGACAAGCAGAATATTTACGGGATAATCCACCTGCGCCCTCCTTCTTATCATGATCAGGGTCTTAGCGAAGTGACTCCTATCCCCTAATTAACCCGTTTCATAAACCGGTAATCATGATAGAATTAGACCACCAATTCAATGCAGAGAGGAACAAACATTGATGCATATCGACCTTTATTCCGATGTTGTATGCCCTTGGTGCCGCATCGGCAAACAAAACCTGTCCCGCGCACTTGAACTGTGGGCAGAGAAAGGCGGCGAAGCGGTGACGGTCGCTTATCACGCTTATCTTCTGGATCCTGGCCTGCCTGAGGAAGGGCGTCCGTTTACGGATGTGATGGTTCGCAAATTGGGGGGAGAAAATGCGCTTAAGGAGGCGCTTGATCATGTGACCCGGGCGGGAGCCGCCGTCAGTCTCAACTTCCGGTTTGATAGGGTCAAGCGGATGCCGTCCACCCGGCTGGCGCACCGCTTTGTCGCGGTTGTGCCGGAGGAGCTGAAGGCTGCGGCTGTAGACGCGTTGTTCCGCGCTTACTTCGAAGAGGGCGTGGATATCGCGCAGATCAGTGCAATCGGGGCAATAGCGGCAGAGATTGGAGTAAACGAGAGGGATCTGCTTGCCCGCCTGCACAGCGGTGAAGGCCGCGAAGCATTGGAAGCCGATTTGGCGCAGGCGCGGCGAATGGGCATAACTGGCGTCCCGTTCTTTGTTGTTAATAACCGTTACGCGCTATCAGGCGCTTATCCTCCCGAGAAAATGCTTCAACTGATGGAGCGAGTGAGCAAAGGCGAATAAAGAAGCGGCCTGATTTCATGAGTGCGCGGAGCGGAATAACCGGTACCCTTTACGCACGCCGTTCAAAACCCACTCCGGGACGGGAACCGGATTATTTGACATAAGCGGCGAATAGAGATAGGAATAAGCTTTTTTCAAATCGTCCCACATACTGCATGGCTCGTATTTGAGGAAATCCGATACGTCGACGACAAGCCCCCTGCCTTCCGATACCATGACGTTCTTGCCGTGAACGTCATGCGGATAAAGACCTCTGGAGCGGGCGTAGTCAAGCGCGGCATCGATGTCGTCGATGACCTGCTGCGGAATCGTCAAGCCTTGGACAAGACATTGGTAGAACGTCTTGCCGCGAAGCTTCTTAAGAATCAGATAGCGAAGGTCTCCCCGCTGCCCTGCATGGCGGCAGCTTGAATAAGCGGGGTGCTCTCCGAGTTTTCTGTATACCTCCAGTTCATTTTCCCACCCGGGGCGGCCTGGCGCATACACCTTCACAACCTCGTCATGCAAATTGGGATGTGTAAATACGCCGGCATAATTGCCTGCACCCAGTTTGGTCCAATTCCCCGGCAGCTCTTTCACCAGCACCGGTTCTTCGGGCTGAACGCTCTCAAGCTCCAGTCCGGGTAGCAGCGTACGCTCCACCAAATCCGCAAGCTCGATACTGCTCGGTTCCATCGTCAAGCGCTGCAGCCCCTTCCATGTTATTGATACCTCATTGTAAAACGCGCGCCGGCAAAAATAAAGAAGGTATAAGCCTTCATCTATATCGTGCCAAATGTTCATTCATACTAAACCGCTCCTCATTTCATGCCTTTTCCTGATTTTACCGAAAGAGGCTTTACTTATCCATAGTTCATGGTATTATTTAATTACGTAATTACGTAATTTTAATGATATGAGGTGATGTTCTTGGAAGACGCCAGAGATTTAACCGCTGAGCTTGACCTGTTGAAACATCAAATGAACGACATGCAGAAACAGTTGAACCGGCTGCTCGTCCGCAAGAGCGCAAGGTATGAACAATCCGTCGTTACAGAAGCCGAAGCAGGCGAGACCGCCGCAGGCGCTATTTACTATTCGGGACATTTCAGGAATGACAGCAGCCGTTACAGGTGGGAGCCGCAGGAGCGGAATGTCCGCCAGCTAATCGATACGGACGGAGAGAAAGCGGCGAAGATATTAGCGGCACTCGGACACAAGCAGCGGGTTGATATTTTGCGCGCATTGCTGGGGAAGCCGCAGACAGGCGCCGAGCTGGTAGAGCTGCTCAATATGGGAACGACAGGTCAGCTGTATCACCATATTAAAGCGCTGGTCGGCGCCGACCTGCTGCAGCAGGAGGAACGCGGCGGCAAATATTCAATCGCTCAGCACCGCTCGCTTCCGATGCTTGTTCTGCTGGCCGCCGTATCCGATCTGCTCGATACAAGCGATTATATCGATATGACGGAAGTGCGGGGAAATGCCGGAGCCTACTTGGGGACCGCGCAGGGGAAATACGACTCCCACCTTCTGCTGTGGGCCGTGCTTGACAATTCGGTCCTTGAGCACAAGGCAGGCTACTGCAATGATGTACATGTATATATACACGATAACGCAGCCGTCACCGTTGCGGATAACGGCCGGGGCATTCCGACCAAACTGCTTGCCGGAACAGGCAAATCGGTCGTACAGACCGTCATGACGGATCTGGAACAGCTTACGACAAGAGGGGCATCCTTCACCGCTCCTGGCGGAGAGAAAGGAATAAGCATCGCCGTTGTAAACGCGCTGTCCCTTCAGCTTCATGTGGAGGTTCGAAGAGAGGGAACGATCCATCTGCAGAGCTATAAGCATGGTATTCCCCAAACGGAACTCCTGCCGGTCGGCGTTACGAATGAAACCGGAACAAGTGTGACCATCCGACCGGATCCTGAGCTGTTCACCGCGGAATTCGACTCTGCAGTCGTCAGCAGTCACATCGAGGAGCTTGCCGAGGCGTATCCGGATCTTTCGATCAGCCTGCACACCTGACCCTGCAGAGCCTCACAACTAATAGAGCGTCAGTCCGGAATGTGGTAAATAACATTCCGGACTGACGCTTGTTTACCAGATACTATTACCAATCCATCTCACGCGGGCATTAATTCGCGGGAAGGAGAAAAGCTTCAATCGGCAGGTGCAGGTCGCGCACACCATCGCTCACGAGCCTTGCAATTTGCTCCGCGCCGTATTCCTGGAAATGCGTATTGTCCTGAACGCCGTTCGGCCAGTTCGGATACACCCCTGGTTCAAGCCAGAAGAACAGCGACTTGGATTCCTCAATGCCTACCGTATTGTAATACGCGATGCTTCTCGCGTTTAAATCGAGCAGCGGCACGCCCTTCTCCGCCGCTACCTGCTTCATAGCGTCATAATAATCCGGGAAATCGTTCTTGAAAAGGCCTGCGCTGTCCCAGCTTCTACGTCCTACAGGAGTAATAAGGACCGGCTGGGCATGACGCTGCCTTGCCCCGTCAACGTACATCGCGAGGTACTGCTTATAAGTGGTATAAGGATCCGTATGCCGCTCCGGCACGCTGGATGCGTCATTATGCCCGAACTGAATGAACAAGTAATCATTCGGTCGAATTTCCGTCAGAATATTATCCAAACGCCCGTCCCTCACGAAGCTCTTGGAGCTTCTGCCCCCGATGGCTCTATTGGTAAAGGTGACGTCTTTGGTAAAATAATTTGCGATCTTTTGTCCCCAGCCGGCTTGAGGGTAGAAACGGGATGGATAGGTCATTACGGTTGAATCGCCTGCCAAATAAACATTCGGTACTTGACCCTGAACGCGATTCGGCAGCTTTGTCAGCACCAATGCGTTAATACGCGCATTCGCGCCTGCCAGTGTAAGGTTCAATTGACCGTCAATGATGGCGATCTTAAAGGAAACGGACGCGAACTGTCCTGCGGCTGAGGATACCGCCCGAGCTTTCGTTATCCCTTCCGCCGTCACATCCATAAGATTCGCTTCCGTTTGATCCCCCGCGATCAATGTAACCTGATAATCCCCGATGGGTAAATCGACATCAAAGGAAGTTCCGCCGGGCATCACAAAATCTCTGCGCAGGTTGTCAGGCGCCCCCCGGTCCTCAGAGGCAGCCTTGGTCGTGTCGGCAAAGCCGAATCGGCTGCCAATCGAATATTGCGTGTTATCCAAAACTTTCGTGTAACCGGGCTCGACCTGTCCCGGGCCAAAATCAAACTGATACACCTTTGAAATCTCGATGGCATTTACCGCCGGGTGCGAACCGCTAAAATGCAGATTCAGCTGGCCGTCTTCAATACGAACCTGAAAGCTCTCCTGATCGAACTGCCCAGCATCAGCCGAGAAATCCGCAGCGTGAACGGATTCGGCCGTTACACTCATCGACGACTGAGCCTCCGAATCGCCGGATATGATCGTAACTTGATATGAGTCATCAGGAAGATTGACCAGTAATGAGGTATCGGCCGGCAGACATAAATCGCCGCGAAGCATGTCCGGGCTGTCCCTGTTATAAGCACTCACCCTGGATATGTCAGTAAATCCGTAGCCAGCCGTCTCGTTGAAAGAAGCATTCGGGGGAAGCTGCGTATAACCGCCGGCCGCCCCTCCCGTCCCGCAATCAAATAATAACAGTGATTTCTTGAAGGGAGCGCCCTCCGCAGTCTGAACGAAGGATTCGAAGCTTCCAGTACCAACGACAAGTAACAGCAATCCGATTGTCGCGATCCTTTTTATTAATTTATTCATCCCATTATTCCCCTCCCCGTGTAATATTGGCCTTACTCTCAAGTGAAGAAAAAATGTCGCCCCCTTCTCCTCATCCTTGAATACCAGTTTAGGCAAAGCCGGATTTTCCATCAATAAGAACTTCTTGCAGCTGCTAATTCAAAGACTGATCTTCTCCGGCCCCCAGCCAGCCCCCCGCAGCCCGGTGCTTGTATTTTTTTGTCCGTTTAACACTTTGTTGGCTGCAAAAAAATTCAAACCGGTAAAATATCTCCTATTTACGAAAAGGCTTCCATAATTTACGTTAGTTTTGCCGCACATAGATTGTGGCATTACGTACCCCTAAGGAGGATAAGTGATGAAGAAGAAAGGTCATAAGACGCCGTGGCGGCGGAGGGCCGTCGTAACCGGAGTCTGCCTGCTCGCATCGCTGCAGCTCATTCTGGTCAGCGCTCCTATGAAAGCGATTGCAGAATCAAGCTCTATCACACTGGACACGACTGAGGGTAAAAGGCAGATGGAGTTTTTGGACCGCGGATTGACAGCGGTAAAAACGGACAACGGCGTATTTGTAAGCTGGCGGCTGCTTGGCACGGATCCCAAGCAAATTTCCTTCAACTTATACCGGGACGGAGTGAAGCTGAATACGGCGGCTATTACCGCCTCGACAAACTTCCTCGATGCGGAAGGGACGACCTCATCCAGCTATACCGTCGGACCCGTATGGGGCGGCAGGGAGCACAAACAATCGGAACCGGCTTCCGTATGGGGGCAAGCCTATCGCGACGTTCCTCTCCAGAAGCCTTCGGACGGCGTAACTCCCGACGGTTTAACTTACACATACAGGGCGAACGACGCAAGCGTCGGAGATCTGGACGGAGATGGAAAATACGAATTGGTCGTCAAGTGGGATCCGTCCAATGCCAAGGATAATGCCCACGACGGGTTTACCGGGCCGGTCTATATCGACGCTTATAAAATGGACGGATCGTTCCTGTGGAGAATCGACCTGGGACGGAATATTCGCGCCGGAGCACATTATACGCAATTCATGGTCTATGATTTGGACGGAGACGGCAAAGCGGAGGTTGCCTTCAAGACGGCCGACGGCACCATTGATGGCACCGGGAAAGTGATCGGAGATGCGAATGCCGATTACCGGAATTCAGCCGGCCGGGTTCTGTCAGGGCCTGAGTTCTTGACCCTGTTCGAAGGCATGACCGGAAAGGAACTGGTTTCCATTCCTTATAATCCTCCGCGCGGCAAGGTCACCGATTGGGGAGACGGCTACGGAAACCGCGTTGACCGGTTTCTGGCAGGCATCGCTTATTTGGACGGAAAGCACCCAAGCCTGATTATGGCCCGCGGGTACTACACTCGGACGGTTGTCGCCGCGTATAATTGGCGCGAGGGTCAGCTCTCCGAAGTATGGACATTCGACTCCAATACACCCGGATTCTCCGGATACGCCGGTCAAGGGAACCATAACCTGAGTGTGGCTGACGTGGACGGAGACGGCAAGGACGAGATCATATACGGCGCCTGTGCGATTGACAACAACGGCCAGGGCTTGTATACAACAGGACTGGGACACGGCGATGCCATGCATCTGGGGGATCTCGATCCGAACAGACCCGGGATGGAGGTCTTCCAGGTCCATGAATCAAGATCAGCTGCATATGGCCTCGAATTCCGCGACGCAGACAGCGGAGAAACCATTTGGGGCCTGTTCACCGGTAGAGATACGGGACGCGGCATGTCTGCCGATATCGATCCCCGCTTTCCGGGCGAAGAAGTATGGGCTTCCGGCGGACATGGGCTATTCAGCGCGACCGGTGTCAAGATTAGCGGTGTCCAGCCGAATTCCATCAATTTCGGAATCTGGTGGGACGGTGATCTTCAGCGCGAGCTGCTCGACCATACTTGGGACCCGGCAGCCGTCACCGGCGTAGGCAAAATCGAAAAGTGGGATTATATGAACAACCAGGCTGTGCCTTTATTGATTGCGGACGGGACGCTCTCGAACAATCACACGAAGGGCACCCCGAACCTTCAGGCCGATTTGCTCGGAGACTGGCGGGAGGAAGCGGTATGGCGGACCGCGGACAGTACGGCGCTGCGAATATATACAACGACGGACATAACGCAATACCGTCTGCCTACTCTGATGCACGATCCGGTATACCGCCTCGGTATAGCTTGGCAGAACGTAGCCTACAATCAGCCGCCGCATACGAGTTATTACCTGGGTGAGGGAATGACGTTTCCTCCGGTTCCGGCAATCGCGAATTAATTACCTTATCGATACTTTACGGCTGCCGGGATCCGGCGGCCTTTTGTATTTCTTGGCTTCGCCTGAGCAAACAGTATCTTTTGATAGACTCGTCGCGATTTATTAAGATAAATAAAACGAAAGTAAAACAGGAGAGATCAATCAAGATGAAACAAAATAAATATGATGATGTGAATTTCTTTTCAGCCTATGAACAAATGTCCAGGTCAGTCAAAGGACTTGAAGGAGCGGGAGAATGGCATGCATTGAAAGCGCTAATACCGGATCTGCGAAATAAAAGTGTACTTGATTTAGGCTGCGGTTTCGGCTGGCACTGCCGATATGCCCGAGAGCAGCAAGCAAGTTCTGTGACAGGTGTCGATATTTCCGAAAAAATGCTTCAAAAGGCTCGTGAAATGACGGATGACCCCTTGATTTCTTATTTAAAAATGGCAATTGAAGACATCAACTTTGCAGACTCTCAATTTGATGTGGTTATCAGTTCCTTGGCTTTTCATTATATGGAGTCGTTTGAATCCATTTGCACAAAAGTCTATCGTTTGCTGGCGGCAGAGGGCTCCATAACAGCAGTGAAGGAACCTATCCCATCTGATGAAATGCTGAAAAATATTCCGGAAATGAAAGATGAAATCCGAAGACCTATGTTCTTAATAATCTCAGCGGAAAAGAAGTAGCTCGCTTCTTCTGTTTCGGAAGATGGTCCAAATCAACCTCCGGAAGATCGAAATTATAACCGGAATATAACGGCGGCTATCTGTTCATTTCCAGCGGGCGATGGTACAATGAGACTACATATAAAAGGCCATGTTACCTGAAGGTACAACCTCGAGATACTCACGGGGTTGTGCCTTTTTTACTTACCGGCTTCCTGGTCTTAAATTAACCAAGGAGTGATGAGCTTGCTGCTTGAAGCCATTTACCACCGTCCGAAACAAAACTGGTCGTATGCTTACGACAGTGAGACCGTCCACCTGCGGGTGCGCACGAAGAAAGGCGATGTCGACTCGGTCAAAGCCGTCGCCGGCGACAAATACGCCTGGGATGACACGGTGAACAAAGTGCCGATGCGTTTATTTGCCTCGGACTCGCTGTTCGATTATTGGGAAGCGGCCGTCAAGCCGCCTTACCGCAGACTGCGTTACGCGTTTCAACTGGAGAAAGGCCGGCACAAGCTGTGGATGACCGAGCGCGGCTTCGTCTCCAAGCAGCCGGATAATCCGCTGCAATTTTTCGATTTTCCATTCATCAATCCCATCGATGTGTTCGAGCCTCCGGCTTGGGTAAAGGATGCCGTTTTCTATCAAATTTTCCCGGAGCGGTTTGCAAACGGCGACCTGTCGAACGACCTGGAAGGCACCGAACCGTGGGGCGGCTCGCCGACTCGAGACAATTTCTTCGGAGGCGACCTGCAGGGGGTACTGAATAAGCTCGACTACTTGTCGGAGCTCGGCATTAACGCCATTTATTTCTGCCCGATCTTCGAAGCCACGACCAACCATAAATACGACACCGCCGATTATATGAAGGTTGATCCGCATTTCGGCACGAACGGGAAACTCAAGGAACTCGTCGACGCCTGTCACCGGCTAGGTATCCGCGTGCTGCTCGATGCCGTGTTCAACCATGCCGGCAAAACGTTTCCCCCTTTCGTTGACGTCCTCGAGAAAGGGGCCGAGTCGGAATATGCAGACTGGTTCCACGTGCGCGACTGGCCGCTGCGCGTAGAGAACGGTATCCCGACATACGAGACGTTCGCATTCGAGCCGATCATGCCTAAGCTGAACACCGAGCATCCGGACGTGAAGGACTATTTGCTAAGCGCGGCGCGCTATTGGACCCAGGAAATCGGCATTGACGGCTGGCGGCTTGACGTTGCCAACGAAGTCGACCATCAGTTCTGGCGCGAATTCCGCCAAACAATCAAGGACGTAAACCCTGACGCCTACATTCTCGGAGAAATATGGAACGATTCGATCATGTGGCTGCAGGGGGATCAGTTCGATGCCGTAATGAACTATCCCTTCACCGATGCAGTGCTGGATTACGCCGCGTACGGCAAACTGGACGGAGCCGGTCTTGCCGATGCAATCGGCGCGCAGCTCGGCGGCTATCCCCGTCAGGTGGGCGAAGCCGCCTTCAACCTGCTGGGCAGCCATGATACTCCTCGGCTGCTTACGATTTGCGGCGGGGACGAGCGCCGGATGAAGCTGGCCGCGCTCTTCCAGCTTACCTACCCCGGCGTCCCCTGCATTTACTACGGAGACGAGATCGGCCTGGACGGCGGACAGGACCCGGACTGCCGTAAATGTATGGTCTGGGACGAGCGGGAGCAGAACGGCGAGCTGCTACACTTCTACCGTACGCTCATATCGCTGCGCAACCAAAATCCTTCACTTCGGTCGATGGACATTCGTTTTCTCCATGCCAAAGAAAAGGATAAGGCCGTTGTGTACGAGCGCATCTGCGGCGAGAGCGGCGAGCGGTTCATCATTGCGATGAACGCCGGCAAAAGCGGCCGTAAGCTGGAGGTTCCGGCGGCGAAAGGCACGTGGCAGAATGTTTTCACCGGTGAAACGGTGAAAACGAAAGCAGGCGAGCTCGCCATGAAGCTTGAGGGGTACGGATTTGCCGTATTTAAGCGATTGGACGCCCCAGCGGCGAAAATATAACGGATCACACCTATACGTACAACTGCCGAATTTGGTTGTATCACAGGACCGGCTGACCGGTTACAAAAAAGCGCTCTCAGAAGCCAAGCTGCCAGCCCGCGAGGAATGGATCGTCGAGGGCGAGCAGCTGCAGGAGCGCGGATTTTTCGTTATGTCCAATCTTATGAGTCTGCCTGAACGGCCGACCGCGCTGGTCGTATACGTCGACCTTCTCGCTTTCAGCGTTCTGCGCGGGCTTACAGAGCTTGGATACAGCGTTCCGGGCGATATCAGCATCGTAAGCTTCAACAATATACCGTTGTCCGAGCTTGCCTCAACGCCGATCAGCTCGATTGACACCGGTTCCTACAAACCGTATCTAATCGACGCCATCGCCGGCAATTGCGGACATTTATAGCCGTTACACTCGAAAAAGAACAACCACCGGGCTTCATCTCCAAACCCGGTGGTTGTTCTTGGCAGGGCATCACATTTATTGCGTATACGTTCGCTCGGGGAGGAAACGCTATCCGGCGTGCCATCAAAGCTTCTTATTCAAGTTTAATCTGGATTTTTAATAGGTCTGCTTTTCTCATCGCCTGAAAAACAATAACGACGAGCGGGCCCAAAAACAGACCGATCACACCGATCAGTTGAAATCCGATATACAAACTCACAAGTGCAGAAATGGAACCGATTCCTACGGAGTGGCCAAGTACCTTCGGTTCCACGATGCGGCGAATAATCGTAATAACGATAAACAGGATTAGCAGTCCAACGCCCATATAGGGATCGTCTGTCATGAAATTATATACAGCCCACGGCACCAACACCGAACCGACACCAAGTATGGGGAGTACATCTACGATAACGACGAGCAATGAAATAGCAAGCGGATACTCCATCTGCATAATCACCAGACCAGCCAATGTGATAGTATACGTAATGAAGCTCAGTATCATTTGCGCTTTGATGAATCCGAGCACCGAACGATGCAGGCTTTTAAGAACATGCTCCATTTTGTGCCTGGATGCTTTTTCGAAAAGCGCAAGGAAAGTGCTCTTCAGGCGAGGGAGATGATAGCTGAATAAATACAGAGCAACAATAAACACCAAAAAAAAGATAAACATATTCGGGACCATTTTAATTACTCCTAGAAAAATGCCCGAAACGGATGAAATACCCGTTTTGGCAGCTTCCACAAAGCTCGACGCCAAATTACTTAAACCGGTCTGAAGCTGTTCCGCCGTTCCTGGATCAAGAGTTTGATAAAACAGCTCCGTTCGAGTGATTGCGTTATTTATATATACATTCAGCTCATTGATAAAACCGGGAATGTTTCCCCAAAAATCACGCAGCTGGGCGAACACCTTCACACCAAGAAAAACAAACCCTCCCAACAACCCCAGGAAAAAAATCGTACAGGTAACAGTTGAAGCGGCTAAACGATTCATTCGGGCATATTTCATGATCAAACTGTTGACAGGTTCTAATAGTATAGCCGCTAGAAAAGCAAGTAAAAATGGCGATCCTATAGTGAATATAGCGAAAAGCAGGATCAAGCAAACGGCAAAAAATATTAATGACTTAGCAGCCATGACATCCCTCTTTCGCATAAACTTGGCCACAGGATTCGGGTTAAGCACAACCAGTTGTCCCGAGTAAGCATGTCTTCACTTTATGAATTAATAATCGGTTTAATACATTTAATGTTTGATATCATCATCCCGCTTTATGATTTCGATTTTTCGGATGCGGTGATTTTCTTTATTCTTCACAATAAAAGTCAAATTCTTGTATCGCCACTCGCTTCCATTCTTTAACTCTGCATTTTGACCGTACAGCCATCCTCCAATCGTGCCCGAGGTATTGCTGTCTATATCGGAATTTAACAGGTCGTTGACGTGCGTAATCGAAACTTTTCCGTCGACGATGAGGTGGTTGTCACTGACTTTTTCGATCGGCTGATTCTCTTCGGTATCGAATTCATCGCGAATTTCCCCAACAATCTCTTCCAATATATCTTCGATTGTAATGATCCCGGACGTACCGCCGTACTCGTCCGCCAGGACAGCCATTTGGACTCGCTCCTGCTGCATTTTGCGCAGAAGTGTCTTTACCGGCATTGACTCCGATACTGTCATTACCGGATGGAGCAAGTCGGAAATTTTGAGATTCGGGTTGTCGTCGTGATGCAGAAAAAATTGTTTCGTATTCATCATTCCAACGATATGGTCCTTGTTATCCTTTACCACCGGAAAACGGGTGTATTGCTCGTCTTTAATAATTTGAAGGTTTTCTTTCATTGAATGATCCAGGTACAAACAGACCATGTCGGTCCGGGGAACCATAATTTCCCGGGCCAGCAAATCGTCGAAAGCAAAAATCCGCTTCACATAGCCGTATTCGGATTTATTGATTTTTCCGCTTTCGTAACTCTCCGACAAAATAATTCGCAGCTCTTCCTCCGAGTGGGCCTCCTCATGCTCTTTAGCCGGCTTCATCCCGAATAAACGGATCAGGTAATTGGCGGATCCATTCAATAACCAAATGAACGGGTACATGATTTTATAGAAAAATATAATGGGTCGAGCGGTCATTAGAGCGACCTGTTCAGCTTTTTGGATCGCAACGGTTTTCGGCGCAAGTTCGCCGAGTACGACGTGCAGATACGTAATTAACAGGAAGGCAATGATAAAAGACAGGAAAGATACAGCCTCTCCCGGGAGATGCAATGGCTCGAGAACGGGATGCAGCAGCTTTTCGACAGTCGGCTCCCCAAGCCAACCGAGTCCAAGCGCAGTGATCGTTATGCCGAGCTGGCACGCCGACAAATAACCGTCCAAATTGCTGATGACCTTTTTAACAGCGATAGCATTTTTGCGATTTTCAAGCACCAGTTGATCGATACGGCTGGATCGAATCTTTACGATAGCGAATTCGGTCGCTACGAAAAATGCGGTGGCAATAATCAACAGAGCCACTAGAATTAAATTAGTAGCAATCATTCTTTTCTCCTATTCGAATGAATAATTTAATGAACATTCCTGAGTAAAGTTCATATGAACCTATAATATTATTTATTGAATTTATATGCAAAGCTTATATTCATCCTTAAAAGCCGAAAAACCGAGAATTATCGCCGTACGAGCCGCCCAGGAAGGATATTCTTCTTTTCTTTACACTCTTTGACATTCTTATAATAAAGTCTTACGATTAGTTCAAATGAGCTTATATTTGGATTGGGAGGTTCGCCTATGGATACATTTTATTTAACAAGAAATCAAATGGGCGCCCTGCTTTTATCATTAAGAGGTGTAACGGAAAAAACACCACTCGCGACGTTACAGGAAGCATGGGTGAAATCGCATAAAACGGATGTCGAACACGGCAAGTCGCTTGGAGCTTTTATCTCCACCTCGCTGCCGCCCGTTTTTGAGAAAATCATCAAATTGAAACAAACCAATGACGGGTTTTCACTTGCGGATATTGTTGCTCTGGGAAATCAAATTGAATACACTCATTTTTCCATCACATCCGTACAAAATTGGGTAAAGAGGGACTTCAAAGACCTGATCAGCCCGCCCAGAATAGGCAAGAAGTATTCCATCGATCAAACGGCCATTTTGTTCATCATTGACGATTTGAAGGCTACCCTCGACTTCGAGTCGATCCGGAAGCTGTTGACGCTCGTTTTCAACGACCCGCAACATGAGACCGGCGATTTGATCAGCCCGCTTTACTTGTATAAAGCGTATTCTTCGATATTTGAGGAACTTGACCAAAACAACGACCAAGTACTCGACCTGTCCGGTCACGAAAGCGGAAAACGGAATCATGATCATATGTTGGAGAATTTGATCAAGCGAAGGGTGGACGAGTTTGCTGGCACACTGGAAGAATTAAATGTCGAGCAGAGGAAGGTGGTCAGCAACACCATTTTCATTGCGATGGTATCGGTGCAGACATCGTATTTTCAGTCTTTGGCGAAACGATTTTTGAATGCTACGTTATTTTTGCAAAGGTTAAATTAAGGTTTAGGGAAAACGCTGGGACACGATTGTCGACTGGTTCAAATATTGTTTGAAAATGAACCGGGTTATGGCTTGCCAGTCGCATCCGCTAACATTGGTTGGACAAGACAAAACGCGCCCTTTTTCACACCTGCCAGGTTTGAAGAAGGGCGCGTTTTGGTGTGGTTCATATCGTCCAATAGCTCCAGTCCTCGCGGCGTTTGCGGGTGGCATCCACCCACAGGAGCGTAGCTTCAAAGAGTTGTTCTCTGGAATCCTTCGAGGAAAAGGTATGGTCGCCCTGCAAAATCACTTCTTTATCGCAGCCGCCTTCCTTGCGCAGCCAAAACATTTTCTGATACAGGAAGCAGTAATCAACGGGAATGACGGTGTCCGCCGTCCCATGCACGACAAGCACATCCCCTCTGTAGCCCTGAAGCTCGGTAAGCGGCTGGAACTTGGCCAGTGAATCGGTAAACCGCTTCGTGAATTCGTAATGCATATATTCGCTCTTGCCCTTGGTCTCGATTTCCTCGATCGCCTTCGTACCGATAATATTGCGGATGTCCATGAAAGGATGCGCAACCGGCGCCCAGAGGACCAGCGACTTCACGCGTGAATCGCGCGCCGCGGTTAGAACCGCTACCGCCCCACCCAAGCTGTGGCCGACCAGTATGATCCGTTCCGGATCGACCAAATCCAGATTGTACGCGTAGTCAATGACCGTTCTTGTCTGCTCGATCAACTCATCCAGCCCGCCGCTGCCGTAGTCGCCGGTGCTCTCTCCGCATCCGCCGTAATCGAAACGCAGCACAAGATATCCTTTGGAGATTAACCGGTCGGCCGCCTCTACAAAAAGTCTGTCGGTCCCGATCCGGTTCCCGATAAAGCCGTGGCATATAATGATAAGCGGATATTTAACCGCCCTGCTTTCTTCATGATCCAATACCGGGTACTGCAGCACTCCGGATAAGAGCAGCTGCCCGCTCTTGATGGTAATGGGATGATTCATATACCGGCACCACCTTATTCCCTATAATTCCTACCTACTTTGTTGGAATTAAGAATACCATGGTTTAAAGCGGCCGTCAAACGTGATTTTTGACAATACGGTCCATCATGCTGCAGAATTATGGCGAAAGCGTTCACCTGGCTTCAGGCTTCAGAACCGATTCGTTTGAGCGCTTCCCTTACGCTTAGTGGCGACAATTCAGTCTCCCGGACGAACTGTCTGACAGCCTCGGCGTCTGTCTTACCGTATTCACGCAGCGCCCACCCGATCGCTTTACGGATGAAGAAATCTTTCTCTCCTGCACAGCGTCTTATAAAAGAGAATAGCAGCTCCCTATCGGTCCTTCCTTTGTACCCGAGCTGAAACAATAACGCACTCCGGCGCAGCCACAGGTTGTCCGACTCGATCCAGCGATGGGCATGAGCCGGGACCAGTTCAGGGTATCGGGTGAACAAAGAACCGACCAGATGCCCTGCAATCAAATCGACCGTATCCCACCATGGTTTTGTCGTAATCAGAATTTCGAGCAGCTTGGCTTGTGACGGCGCCGCTTCCTCCAGCCGCTTCTCCAGCAGCTGCATGGCCGTGTATTGAAACTCACGCTCCGGCAGAGCCCACAGCTTCAGCGCGACTTCCTCCAACTCTTCGCCTGAGGGTACGCCGTTCCCCTTGATAAATTGCTTCGTCAGCGCCGCCCGCTCAGGGTTCTTAATGCCCAGAAACGGAAACTGATTACGCATATAAGCTGACATCGGCTCTGCCGCAGCGGCATTCTCATGGGTACGAAGCCATTCCTCCAGCCTTCCGGCATACGTAGTATTCATCCCTACCCCTCCCCGACAGCAGTATGAACTAATATTAACAACCCTTCGCAATGATGGAAAGAAACAAAAAAACCGCCTGCGTTCAGACCGAACCGGCAGGCGGACTCAAAAGTTTGGGATTGTTCAGGATGATGCGATGATGCGATGAAAAACATACAATTTGGAGATCTGTGTCACTTTACGAAAAATCGCATAAAGATCCATTATGCAATAACAGCCTCGACCTTGCGCCATTCAAGCTTGTCTCGCATTGTGACGACCGGGCCGATGACGATGGCGACCGGGCTTGAGAGCCGGGAAGTATCGGGATTGTCGATTATATCGGCCAGAGTGCCGATTACAGTTTGCTGCTCGTCGCGAGTCCCGCTTTGAATGAGCGCAATCGGCGTTTCGGCGGCTTTTCCGTTGTCAAGCAGCTGCTGCGTAATGTAAGGGAGCTGCTGCAAGCCCATGAGCACAACAAGCGTTTCCGCACCGGCCGCCCATGCCCAATCGACACATGCGCTGTCTTTATCGACACACTCATGGCCAGTTATGACCGCGAATGACGCGGCCAGCTTGCGGTGCGTGACCGGAATACCTGCGTAGGCCGGCGCTGCGATGCAAGAGGAAATACCCGGAACGATTTCAAACTCAATGCCCCGCTCGGCCAGGTGAGCGGCTTCTTCGCCGCCGCGGCCGAAAACAAACGGGTCGCCGCCTTTGAGACGTGTAACGGTTAAACCGCGCATGGCACGGTCAGCGATCAGCGCATTAATGTCATCCTGCTTCATCGTGTGATGACCCGAAGCTTTGCCGACATAGAGAAGCTCTGTGTCCGGCTGCGCCTCTTTAACCAGTTCTTCGGATACCAGCCTGTCATATATGATAACATCAGCAAGCCGTATCGTTTCAAGCCCCCGGACCGTTATGAGCTTCGGATCTCCCGGGCCCGCGCCGGTCAAGTAAACTTTACCGTTCATGCGCCTCACACTCCTCTAAAGCTCGTCGGTTTCCGAACCGTCACCGCCGCCGTCAAAATATTTGCTCATGGCGACAACCATGCTGCCCATTCGTTCTTCTTCGGGGAACAAGACCCTTTCAATACCTTCCTCCTGGAGCGCTTCCGCGGTCACCTTACCGACAGCTACGGCAAGCACGCTGCCCGCAAACGCATCCCGCACCGCTTCCAGCTTGCCCATACGAGCAGCGCAGCCCATCACATATCGGACCTGCACTGTGCTGGTGAGAGTCACGGCATCGACCTCTCCGCTCACAATCTCGTCGATTAGCTTCTCCACTACATCGCCTTCCGGCGGAATATGCCTGTAGGGCAGCAGCTCCTCGCAGTGTGCGCCGCGGTTTACCAGTGCGCCTGTAAGTCGCGGAGCCGGATCGCCATACAGCTGAAGCGCGACACGGCTGCCTTTCAGATCATACGGCTCAAGCGCCCGCAGCAGACCGGCTGTGGTACCGTCGTCGTCACGAACCTCCGGCGTCAAGCCGATTTTGCGCAGCGCGTTGACCGTCTTGTAGCCCCGCGCGGCAAGACGCATTCGGCCAAGCGCGTCCAGAAACCGATCCGACAGTCCCAGATTTGCCGCTGTTTGCAGCAGCGCCTCTGTACCGACTCCCGTTGTGAGCACGAGCCAGTCGGCGGGAAAATCGATAAGCTCTTTAAGCTGCGCTTCGATTTGCGTATCATCGAGAAAGACTGTTCCTTGTGCAGGCCGCGTTACGGCCGTGCCTCCGAACTTGGCAATCATTCGACTGAGCTCATCCGCTTTGCGCGGTCCGGTTACGGCTATGATTTTGCCTTCCAAACGAGCCATGACCGGCCGCCTCCTTGGTGTCATTGGTGTCAATCGTTCATTCGTGCGTCAATAACGCTTCAGCCTTCCTGCTTACGACACTTTCGTCTCGGCCGGGGCGCCAATGGTCAGTACCACATTGCCGCTTGCGTCAACCGTGATCGGAAATGTCCTCACGCAGCCCTCATCGGGAGCCTGCACCAGTCCGTCATGAAGATCGATCTTCCAATCATGAAGCGGACAGTATACATGATGATCGCAGACCATCCCTTCCGACAGTTTACCATTTTTGTGCGGGCAAAGGTTCTCTACCGCTTTAACTTCGCCGTCCGACAGCTTGAACAGCGCAAGCTCCAATTCTCCTAATCGAAATACGCGTCCGCGCCGTTCCGGGAATTCCGAAATATGACCGACAATGACTTCATTCATGTCTTCCTTCTCCTCTCGCCGCTCGGCAGCATGATATCGTTATTACAGACCCGTCGTTTCGCCGGTTGCTGCCGCTTCCGGACTGGTCGGTGCCGTCAGCGCATCAAATGCTTTGCGAAGATCGTCGCTTTCCACGATTTGCTGCCACGGATCCTTCATGAGTCCAAGTGTCTTGTCGATACGGCTGTTCAGGGCATCCCGATCCTCTTTGCTCTCCAGCGCCTTCTTCACGGTATCGAGACCGATACGCAGCGACCATTCGCTCGTCCGTTCATTCCAGTTGGCCGTTTCACGGTAGTATTGCAAATAGGCTCCTGTCCATTCCAGCACTTCTTCTTCCGTCTTCACCTTCGTAAGCAGGTCGGCTGCGCGTACCCGCGTACCGCCATTACCGGCTACGTAAATTTCCCATCCGCCGTCGATAGCGACAACGCCGAGATCCTTGATCGTCGCTTCCGCACAGTTACGCGGGCAGCCGGATACGGCAAGCTTCACTTTATGCGGCGTATTCAGGCGCTCGAACTTCTTCTCCATATCGATGCCCATCTTGATTGAATCCTGCGTTCCGAAGCGGCAGAAAGTGGAGCCGACACATGTCTTGACCGTACGAAGCGCCTTGCCGTAAGCATAGCCCGACGGCATATCGAGGTCTTTCCACATGCCTGGCAGGTCTTCTTTCTTGACGCCGAGCAGGTCAATCCGTTGGCCTCCGGTAATCTTGACGAGAGGCACTTTATATTTTTCGGCAACCGTGGCGATTTTCTTGAGATCCTCAGGCGTCGTAACACCGCCGTAGATCCGCGGCACTACCGAGAACGTGCCGTCCTTCTGAATATTCGCATGATTGCGCTCGTTAACGAATCTGGATTCAAGCTCATCCTCGTGCTCTTCCGGGAAGGCCATGCCGAGATAGTAATTCAGCGCCGGACGGCATTTGGAGCAGCCCTCGGGATTGTTCCACTCCAGTACATGCATCACTTCTTTTGTCGTCGTCAAACGCATGCGCTGAATGGCTTCGACCACTTCGTCGCGGGAATGCGCAGTACATCCGCAGATGCCTTCCTTGACCGCGGCGACGTTATCGACGCCGAGCGTGGTAGTCAGAATGGCTTCAACAAGCGGTTTACATCCGCCGCATCCTCCCGAGGCTTTCGTGCAGGCTTTGATCTCGCCGACGCTGACGCAGCCTTTTTCCGTGATTGCTTCGATTATCGTGTCTTTGGTTACGCCATTACAGCCGCAGACGATTTCATCTCCGCTCATGTTCGAAACCAGGTCCGCCGTGCTTACGGTTTGACCGCCGCCTGAAGGTCCGAACAGCACTTCCTTCTCACGGCCGGAGAAATCCTCACCGCTGCGGATGACCGAGAAGAGACGGGAGCTGTCGCTCGTATCGCCGAACAGTACAGCGCCTACTACCTTGCCGTTCTCGAATACTACTTTTTTATAAACACCCTCGAGGTCGTCCTGCACGCGTAGCGCTTTGGTGCCCGGCTCATCCGTAAACCGGCCCGCCGAGAACACGTTTACGCCCGATACCTTAAGCTTGGTCGAGACGACTGAGCCTTGGTAGCCATCGCTCTCAACGCCGGCCAGCTTCTTCGCCAGGATCGCGCCCTGCTCATACAGCGGGGCAACCAGGCCGTAGGCGATTCCGCGGTGCTCTGCGCATTCGCCGACCGCATGTATATTTGGAATGCTTGTTTGCAAATAATCGTTAACAACGATACCGCGGTTCACTTCAATTCCGCAGTCTTTCGCCAGCTGAACGTTCGGCTTGATACCGACGGCCATAACGATCAGATCGGCATCCACATGCGTACCATCCTTGAATTTAAGGCCGGCGACGCGTTTCTTGCCGATAATGGAATCCGATTGCTTCTCAAGCAGGAAATTCATTCCCTGGCTCTCAAGCTCCTTTTGCAGCAGCTTGGATGCCGTCGGGTCCAATTGACGCTCCATCAGGAAGTTGAAAATATGGACGACGCTCACTTCCATGTTCAAATTAACAAGGCCGCGCGCCGCTTCCAGTCCAAGCAGGCCGCCCCCGATAACAACGGCTTTACGATAGTTTTTCGATGCCTCGATCATCGTCTCGCAGTCTTTAATGTCGCGGAACGCGATGACGCCTTCTTTGTCCGCGCCCGGAAGCGGAAGCATAAACGGCAAGGATCCGGAGGCAATTACGAGCTCATCGTACTCGACCGTAATGCCTTTGTCGGTCTTGACAAGCTGTTTGGCGGTATCGATGCTTTCCGCCGTTTGACCGGCGTGCAGCAAAATATTGTTGTCGCGGTACCAGTCCCAATCGTTAAGGACGATATCCTGCATATTCGCATCGCCCGCAAGTACGGACGAGAGCATGATGCGGTTATAGTTAGGGTGAGGTTCAGCGCCTATAATAGTAATATCATAGCGGTGAGGGTTAAGCTTCAACAGCTGCTCTACGAATGAAACGCCTGCCATGCCGTTCCCGATCATGACTAATTTCTTCTTCATTAAAATCGCTCCTTTTACAACTTAAACGCTCATTTAAAAACATAAAAGCCCACCCCACCGCCATATGACGTGTAGGATAGGCTCCATTGCCGAAAAAGACCGCGGCACGCCGTTGTGCCGTCAAGTTGTACTTCCTGTATACAGTATAAAGGTGATCGCTATTCATGTCAATATAGTTTACACACTTAGAATACCCCTGTCTTTACATGTCCCAGCACGTGTCAAGTACCATTTTTTCCGTCGACATTGCTACTAAAGGTGTGTTATATTTTATTACACATTTGTATGCCGGGTCCTGAATTCGCTCAGGCTGACCGGCTCGCAAAACGAGGTGAACGGAAAAGATGTTAAAAGCGCTGCTTTATATAGAAGACGGAACGCACGCGATATCGATGCACAGCCTGCAGCAGAACTGCCGTACGCTGCACCATGCGAAAACGGTGGAGGAAGCGGAAAGCTGCATTAGTGTCGTCGATGCCGCCGTGCTTCACATACCGCTTGATAGGATGGCCGACTGGCAATCCACGTTGGCCGCAAAGCGCAAGCTTCCGATATTCTGGCTGTGCACGGAAAAGACGGTGCCCAAGGAAATCGAGTGGGGCTTTACACTGGACGGCGTCCTGTTCGGCTCCATGAATTCAATAGAAATGCAGTATGCTCTCAAGTGGGGAATACGCGTTTATCAGCAGCGTAAAAGATGGACCGAGGAGCGCGAGCAGCTGCTTCAGCGTCTGGAAGAACGCAAATGGATCGACCAGGCCAAAGCGGTCCTATGTGAGATTAAGGGCATATCCGAATCGGAAGCGTACGATTTCCTGCGGAAGCAGGCGATGAATGAGCGCAAACGGATCGGTGATATTGCCGCTTCTATTGTGAAAGTATACCAACTGATACACGGATAAACCGGGCAAAAGAAAAGTTAAATTTGTTTATGTTAGATATATTGACATACAGTTCACAACTCGCATATAATTCAATTAAGATCACAATGACGTGAATCGAAATAGTTATCAGCTTGCACACCGATGTGCCGCTGATTGGCAAAGAGGCCGAATTGCAGTTGACCACAACTGCAGTGCGGCCTTTTATTGTGTGAGGTGAGGTAACCTTACATCAGTAAGCAAAACAGCAGGATGCAGTACCAAAAACGGAGAGAAACCAGAGAGAAACAAAGAAACCAACGGGCAAGAGAGAAAGAAAGCATCACTCAAGAGAGAAAACAGAGACCTTACTACTGGAGAGGAGTTTTTAAAACATGATGGATCGGAAAAGCTTTTTGAAAAGCGGTCATACCCCCTCGTTGTTCAGCTCGTTTTTGTATTTTGATGTAAGCTTTATGGTATGGGTGCTTCTCGGACCACTCGTCGTTATTATTATGAATGACTACCCGATGGATGCGGCGCAAAAAGCGAACCTGGTCGCACTGCCGATTCTCGGCGGGTCTATCCTGCGGCTTGTCCTCGGATATTTGACTGATGTTATCGGACCAAAGCGGACCGGACAGCTCGGCCTGATCGTTACGATGGTCCCGCTTGTATGGGGCTGGCAGTTCGTCAACTCGCTTAATGAGCTTTACATCGTGGCCGTACTGCTGGGAATGGCCGGAGCATCGTTCGCCGCCGCGCTCCCGCTTGCAAGCAGATGGTACCCGCCGCAATACCAAGGCCTTGCCATGGGTATCGCGGGAGCTGGTAACAGCGGCACGATCTTCGCGACGCTGTTCGCGAACCGGCTGGCCAAACATTATGGCGACTGGCACACTGTATTTGGTCTCGCCCTAATTCCTGTCGCCATCACCTTCATCCTGTTCACCCTGCTTGCCAAGGACAGCCCGACACAGCCGGCGCCGCGCAAGCTTTCCGACTACGGCGCGGTACTTAAGCAGCGCGATACATGGATGTTCTGTATTCTGTACAGCGTCACGTTCGGCGGATTCGTCGGCATGGCCAACTACTTAACGATTTTCTTCAACACGCAATATGGACTGGATCCGGTTCGTGCGGCGGACTTTACGACTCTCTGCGTTATCGCAGGCAGCTTCTTCCGTCCGGTGGGCGGCTGGCTCGCGGATAAGGTCGGCGGTATCCGGATGCTTATGATTCTGTACGGAATTGTTGCGATCATGATGGCCAGCATTTCCACGCTTCCGCCGCTTTCGGTCATTACCGTTCTCCTGTTCGTTGGAATGATGGGACTCGGAATGGGCAACGGTTCAGTGTTCCAGCTTGTCCCGCAGCGATTCCAGAAGGAAATCGGCATCATTACGGGAATTGTCGGAGCAGCCGGCGGATTGGGCGGTTACTTCCTGCCGAAAATTCTCGGCAATCTGAAGCAATCCACCGGTTCGTACACGCCTGGCTTCCTTATTATCAGCGGTATAGCGCTCGTTTGCGTTGTCCTTATCTTTATCCTGCAGGGCTCCTGGAAGAAAACCTGGATCGGCAGCGGCGGTAAAGCCCGCTCCGACCAGGCGGCCATCCAAGCCACCTCTTAGGCGGACCAACTATATGGACGCCTTCGATTCCTTCGACGTTTTTGATTTGCTTGACGTCATGGATTGGTGGGGGACGGGAGATTCCCTTAGTCCAAACAATACTCGGTACAGCCCGGAGGAACTCGCCGTGAGCGCGAATGCCGAGGCTGCCGAGGCGAAACACATCGAGTGAATGCCGCACCCTGTTAAGGAAATCTGTGCGACTGAGCCGTTTGAGGCTCTGCTTTACAAACCGCCCCCGGGCAGCGGTCTTTCATCGAAACGCGGACGAAACATAGATGTTTCGTCCGCACGCCTGTCTTCATATACGACTTTGTTCATCTGAACACCAAACGGAGGGATTCTCATGGCTGCACCACCCATTGCCGCTGAACCGAATACCGGCCGCCTCCATTCCCATTGCTGCTATTGCAGTATGCAGTGCGGGGTCGATCTTATTCCATCCGGGAACGAGATCGGCTGGGAGGTTAAGCCGAGCCAGGACTTTCCGGTCGCGACCGGACGATTGTGCCAGAAAGGACTAAATTCCCTGGGACACGTCGTCCATCCGGAACGGCTCGTCGCGCCTATGCGCCGGGTTTCTTCCGCACTGCCGGGAGCACATTGGCATCAATCGGGCTGGGACGATGCACTTGACGATATCGCCTCACGTATCAAGTCGATTCAACAGAGTTACGGCAACGATGCGGTTTCGGTGTTCGGAGGCGGCTCACTGACGAACGAAGTGAGTTATTTGCTCGGAAAATTCACCCGGGTTGCGCTGCGCTCCAAATATATCGATTACAACGGCCGCTACTGCATGTCTTCCGCCGCCGCGGCCCAGATGAGGGCTTTCGGTGTCGACCGCGGAATGAACGTGCCGCTCGACGATATTCCGATGGCCAAATATATTATTTTGGCCGGAACGAATATCGCGGAATGCCAGCCGACTATGACGCCGTATCTTCTCGCCGCAAAGAAACAAAAGGCGGTAATCGTAACAATCGATCCGCGGCAAACGATGACTTCCAAGCTGGCTGACATTCACGTTAATTTGCAGCCTGGCTTCGATTCGGTATTCGTAAACAGCCTGCTGCACGTAATCGTGAACGAAGGACTGTATAATAAAGCGTACGTAGAGAATCACACGACAGGTCTTGAGGAAATTCGCGCGGCTGTTGAACACTTCTCGCCTGATACGGTATCCATGTATACCGGTATTCCCAAGGAAGTGATTCGGACGATCGCGCGCGGCTTTGCAAGAGCGGAGACCGGCATCGTGCTGACCGCGCGCGGACTCGAGCAGCAGGTGAACGGCGTCGAGCATACGCTGAACTATATTAATTTGTGTCTGCTCACAGGCAAAATGGGCAGGCCCGGATGCGGCTTCGGCGCCGTTACCGGTCAGGCTAACGGGCAAGGCGGCCGCGAGCACGGTCAGAAGGCCGATCAATTGCCGGGCTATCGCATGATTGACGATCCGGAAGCGCGCAAGCATGTGGCCGGTGTCTGGGGAATCGATCCGGACGAACTGCCGGGCAAAGGCGTCTCCGCTTATGAGCTGTTCGGTAAAATTCATGACGGCGAAATCAAAGCGATGATCGTCCTCGGCTCCAACCCGCTCGTCTCGAGCCCGAACAACGCCCGAGTGGCGGAAGCGCTGAAAAAGCTGGAGCTGCTGGTTGTCGTCGACATGTTCGAGACTGAAACTGCCGAATATGCGCATTGGCTGCTGCCGGGCTCTTCTTTCCTGGAGGCGGAAGGTACGCTTACTAACCTCGAAGGCAGGGTGTTCCACCGCGCCCGCGCGTTTGAAACGCCGGGAGAAGCGCTCGAGGATTATAAGCTAATCGGCAAATTGGCCGATCGACTCGGCCGGGGACAATATTTCCAATATGACTCGCCGGAGGCGATATTCGAAGAGCTTTGCCGTGCAACTGCCGGCGGTAAAGCCGATTACAGCGGTATGTCGTATGAGAGGATCAAAGAGCAGAAAGGGTTGTTCTGGCCTTGTCCGTCGGAAGACCACCCGGGAACGCCCCGTATGTTCGAGAGCGGTGTCTTCTACCATCCGGACGGCCGCGCCAAGCTTCACGGCATCACACCGAAGAAGCCGGCAGAGACGACGGATCGCGATTTCCCGTATATTCTCACGACCGGACGCGTGGGGAGCCACTATTTGAGCGGTACGCAAACACGTCGTACCGAAGCGCTCATGAAGAAGGCGCCTGTGCCAGTTGCGGAAATTCACCCGTCGGTCGCCGAGAAGATCCGGCTGCGTTTCGATGACCGCATCCGGCTGACCACCCGCCGCGGTTCGCTCGTGTTCGATGTGAAAATATCGAAAGAGATCCACCCTACGACGGTTTTTGTACCGTTCCACTGGGGAGGCGAGCATTCGATCAATTTGCTGACCAACGATGCGCTCCATCCGATCAGCCGGATGCCGGAGTTCAAAGTTTGTGCCACACGGATTGAGCGGGTGGCCCCCGAAACCGAAGACGTGACGGCCACTGCCGATACGGCTTCATCGGGCGCGCGCCGGTAACGATGCCTATCGTGATTGAGCTCTGAGAAATAAGCGGAAGGGTTGCGGCTAACCTACCCTTACTGCGATCGATGTTTTGCTGAAATTCAGGAAATATGAATATTGCGGGCGCGTTGCGCGCGGCAAGACGAGGACGGCGTCCGACCACTCCGCCGCTCTCCAATTGCGCCGCCCGTGCCCGCAAACAACAAAACCGGCTCGCCGTTGTGCGGGCCGGTTTTGTTGTTTGCGGAAGTCTTCCAGGTGGGCGTACTTGCCATACCCCATCAACAATCGCTTGCCCGCCCCGTCATGACGGCAAAATTGTAATGCTGATAAATACAATCGACATCCGTAAACCCGGCGCCCGATAACCACTCCAGCTGCTGCCGGACCGTTGCATATTTGTCCAGCTTCATTCTCTCAAGAGCCAACTCAAGGTCGTCCCGGGACAAACCGCTTTGCTGCACGCTTTCGATCCACTTTCTCTGATAATAATTTTGAACAGGCGGGGTAGCGCCGAGCACTTGATCGGCGTTAATGAACATCCCGCCATCGTTCAGCAGTTTGAACGCCTTCTCGTAAATCGCCTTCTTCTCCAAATCCTCAAGATGATGAATCGAGAGTGAGGAAATGATAAGATCGTACTTCTCGCGATAGACGTAATTCGAATAATCGGCGACAATAAAGCTCACATTCGAATACTGATTGAATCTCGCTCTGGCGATATCCATCATATTGGAGGAGAGATCGATAAGGGTAAGCTCGGCGTCCGGATATTTGCTCAGCATAAACGATGAGAAGAGTCCCGTCCCGGCGCCCAGATCCAATATTTTCGGGGCGCTCCCCTTGACCTGCGCATAGTCGGTCGGGGTATTATATAAATCGTCAAAGCGCGGTATCAGCATTCTCCTCTGCCGGTCATATACACCGGCAATTTCATCGAATTTGCTTTTGACTTCACGATTGCCGTCTTCTTTCATTACATATCCCTCGCTCTCCATGTTCTGATTTCATGATAAGCCGCGGCGAAGTTATTGTACAAATATATGATGTCTATTTTGTATATAGTTGTTACCTATAAGATATCAGGCTCGGCCGGGGGAATGTTTTCAGAGTCAATCAAACTCATTCCGTTGTTCAGAACTTCCCGAGACAAACTTTTCATACATCTCAGGCGTATTCAAATTTATAAAAGCCGCCTCTTCTTCGGCGGAAAGCTCCAATATTATAGTCTCAAGCTCACTCAGCATGGCCATGACACGCAGATCGTTCCACTTGAGCCGCTCCAGGAGCATCCTCGCAGTGCGTGTATGATATAGGGCGTGAAACGGCTGACCGCCGGTACGAATAACGTCCGGCTTGTTGTTTACCTCCTTCAAAGCCGCACGCTCAAGCATGCGGCGCAGCAGCGGCTCCGATAACACAGGCATATCGCAAGCCATGACGAAGGCATAGCCCGCCGGCAGCCCGGATAAGCCCGCATGCAGGCCCGCGAGCGGCCCGCAGCCCGGGTATTCATCCTGCACGAATCGGATCTGCGCTGCAAGACTCTCTCCCAGAGCAGCCCGGTACTTCTTCTCTTGCTCGTTGCCGCTCACCGAGACGGTTACGCTGTTCAGTCCGAGCGAGAGCATCCGCTCGGCAAGACGCCGCAGCAGCGGTTTGCCGCCGATATCCAGCAGCGCCTTATCCGTCCCCATCCGAGTGCTTTGCCCGCCTGCCAGTATAATTCCATACACCGGCAGCTCCCTGTATTTTTCCTCCGATAAATTACGGTCCATTCGTCACTCGCCCCCAGCCTGTTATGGATGATTGTACAAATGATTCCATTCCGGAGCAAGTAGATGATTATTGCTTTACAGATAAATCCAGCTGCCCTTATACTAGTCTGAACAATTAGAGGAGGTGCTGGCTGTGCCGATCATTTATCCGAAGCCGCTTCGAATAGGGGACACAATCGCCGTAACCGCTCCCTCAAGCGGTGTCGAACCCCATCTTCACCACCTGCTGCACCGCTCAAGAGAAGTTGTTGAACGCCTTGGTTATAACGTGACTGAGGGCGGAACAATATGGACCAACGACAAATGCGTCAGCGCTCCAGCCGCAGTAAGAGCGGAGGAGCTCCAGCAGTTTATGCTGGAGTCCGGTGTAAGAGCAGTTATCCCTCCATGGGGCGGTGAGTTTCTCATGGATATTCTGCCGCTTCTCGATTGGGAAGAGCTGGTGCGCCACCAACCGAAATGGCTGCTTGGCTTTTCCGATCTCAGCACCCTTATGTTTGCTTATACGCTCATAACCGGGCATGCCACGGCTCACGGTCCGAACTATATCGATATCGGCAGCAGTCAGGATGCGCTGACGACACGTTGGCTTGATGTCCTCGGGACCGCTGCCGGTGGAGAGATTGAGCAGCTCTCCTCCCTCAAGTATCAGTCTGAATGGGACTTTCCGAAGCCTGGGTTTCGGCTGGATACGGAAACCGAATGGAAAGTGCTAGGTCATGAACACGACCGGGAACGGCAAACAGCATTCTCCGGCCGGCTTCTCGGGGGATGTATGGATACGATCTCCATTCTGATCGGAACCCCTTACGCTCCGGTTGAACGCTTCGCGGCGGAATATGGCACCGAGACGGGGCTCGTCTGGTATCTGGAAAGCTGCGAGATGAATGCCGCGGATATTTACCGGCACCTGTGGCAGATGAAGCTGTGCGGTTGGTTCGAGAGCTGCAGCGGCCTTATCCTCGGCCGGCCCGCCGGCTACTCGCCGCATAAAAATTTCGAATTACAGGACGGGCTAAATGCCGTCTTCGGTTCGTTCAGCTTTCCGGTTATTTATGATGCGGACATCGGGCATGTTCCGCCCCAGCTGACCTTGGTGAATGGCGCTGTGGGGGATATCTCCTGCCGGAACGGAATAGGCGCGGTGAAGATGAGCTTCGTGTAAGAGCGGCGGCTCGAAGCGGCAGAGAAATATTAGAAAAAGAACCTGAAAAAATCTAGATTATTATGAAAAAAGCATCCTAGACCACCTAGGCGGTTCAGGATGCTTCTTTTCATACACTTACCCTATATTACTCGCTCGCTGTGCGGATCCAGACGATCATCTCGCCCTGCTCCCTGT
Organism: Paenibacillus sp. sptzw28; assembly: GCF_019550795.1. NCBI lineage: Bacteria > Bacillati > Bacillota > Bacilli > Caryophanales > Paenibacillaceae > Paenibacillus > Paenibacillus sp. sptzw28. The sequence continues at coordinate 624,471 of NZ_CP080545.1, read as the reverse complement.
TGCCCCATAAGTAATAGGGAACGGCTTTCAATTGAACCGGTTTCGATTTACCTGCCGAAGCCAGCGGACGATATAGGTCTTCGGATCCCGACCAGACAGCGCTATCCTCAGCGCGACCTTCTCCTTCGATGACAACGGCTCCGCCGAGCAGCCCGTCATCGAACTTCGCATCAAGCTTCGTATCCCGCAGGATCGATACAACTGTAAGCGGGCTGCCATTGTCTACGGCTTCCAAACAGTACACAAGCGGACCGCGTACGATTGCCGTTTTCCCTGCATTGGCGCGGACTTCGGGTCGTGCGGTAATTAGCTGCGTCTGCAGCTCCGGCTTCCACTCGATAACGTCACCTTTGGCCCACTGCCTCTCGATCAGAGCATAGCCGTCTTTAACCGAATAGTCGAATGGCAGACCGTTCAGCTTCATCTCGGCTTTACCCTCGCACCAGGCCGGGATCCGCAGTGCCAGTGTGAAGATTCCGTCCGTCTCGGGGTTAACCTCGAACTTCACATGATTATTCCACGGGAGTGAGGATTGCTGCTTCAATGCTATTTTACCGCCCTGAAGCTCGAGCTGCGCTTCGCTGCCGATGAACAGATGCGTATACACCGTATTGCGGTCAGCCGAAACGGTATAGATATAATCGTTCAGGGAGCTGAGCAGCCGCGCCACATTCGGCGGGCAGCAGGAGCAGCCGAACCATTTTTGCCGGACCGCTTTCACATGACGTCTGCTCGGATTGCGCTCGCTTGCTTCAGGCCAAACCTCGAGCGGATTCACATAGAAATATTGCTTGCCGTCAAGCGACATGCTGCCGATTACATTGTTGTAAAGTGCTCTCTCCAGCACATCGGCATACTCGCTCTTCGCTTCGAGCTGCAGCATGCGGTTGGCGAAGAATATGAGCCCGATCGAAGCGCAGGTCTCCGCGTAAATGGTATCGTTAGGCAGATCGTAGTCGAAGGAGAAAGCCTCCCCGTGATGCGTCGATCCGATGCCGCCGGTAATGTACATCTGCTTCTTGGTCGTGTTGTCCCACAACCGCCGGCACGCTTCCAGAAGTCCTTGATCACCCGAGAGCCTCGCGAGATCAGCCATTGCGGTATACATGTAAACCGCACGTACGGAGTGACCGACAGCAACCGACTGCTCGCGTACCGGCAGGTGACTCTGATTGTACTGCAGATCCGGCGACGGAGACGGCCCTTTCGCCCAGTGGCTCGTTCTTCCCCGTTTCTCCCATTCCTCTACCAAAAAGTGCGGTTTCGCACCCCGTTCATCAATAAAATATTGGCTCAGCTTCAAATAACGCTCTTCGCCCGTTGCCCGGTAGAGCTTGACAAGCGCCAGCTCGATCTCCTGATGGCCGTCATACCCCTTCAGCTTGCCGGGTTCAGGGCCGAACACGGAATCGATATGATCCGCGAATTTGCACATCACGTCAAGGAGCTTCCGCTTGCCCGTCGATTCGTAATAAGCGACTGCGGCCTCCATCATGTGACCGGCGCAGTACAGCTCGTGGGCGTCATTCAAGTTCGTCCACTCTTTGCCCGGTTCTTTTATCGTAAAATAAGTATTAAGGTAACCGTTTTCATGTTGAGCCTTGGCAATAAGATCGATTACTTCGTCCGCAGTCTGCTCCAGCTCGGAATCCGGGTGGTTCGCTAGTGAGTAACCGACTGCTTCAAGCCACTTGGCCACGTCGCTGTCTTGAAAAATAAACCCCCAGAACTCGCCTTCCTCCAGCCCTGCGGCTATCCGGAAATTCTTAATGGCGCGGCTCGGCTCAGCGTCCGGGATCCGGTCGTTCAGCGCATCCCATTGGTAAGGAATGACGGTGCTGCGGACAAGCTCCATATACTTATTCCAGAAACCGTCCTGAATGCGTACCTGACGGCTGTTCTGATGCTCACGTGTCGAAAGAGTCATCTTTTCCCCTCCAAAACATCAATATTTGATTGTTCCTTGATTTCAGTTTATCCTTATAAATAGAATCAAGATATAAATAATCTGAACCCGTTTTTATACTTTTTAACACTGGAGGCGATCCGCAAGCTATGAGCAGCACAAGCAGTCTGATTCGCATGGAAATACCGCCGGTTCCTTATTTCATTGCGGTCGGAATGACTGCCTTTGGGCCGGGAGGGCAGCACCCTAACCGCAGAAATTTGGGCATCTTCGATCTCATATGGATGGTAAAGGGGGTTCTTTATATCGCGGAAGAGGACAGGCAGTGGGAGTTGTCGGAGGGCCAGACGCTGCTTCTCCTGCCCGACCGGTTTCACTATGCGACGAAGCCTTGCGACGCGGAAACGGTGTTTTATTGGATTCACTTCGATTTCACCGGCGATTGGAGCGTCACTGAGGAATCCGCGGCTCCCGTTCCTCCAATCGGCCAGCCTTGGGCAAACCGTTATACCATTCAAATTCCGCAGTATACGGCTCAGCCATCTTCCGCAATGGCTCAGCATCAATTGCAAAGGTTCATGGATCTGTCGTCTGAAAACCGGTCAAACGCGTTCTGGAATCAGCAGCAGCTCTTCATGGATCTTCTACGGAAGCTGGAGGAGGGAGGAAGGAAGGGGAGCGCTTCTCCTGCCATGAAGCTGGCGGAGAAGACGGAAGCTTATATCAAACAGCATTATCAGGCCGATCTGACGAACGAGACGCTTGCTGAGGCGCTGCATTTTCACCCCAATTATATCGTCAGATGCATGAAAGAGGCTTACCACTGCACACCTATGGATTATTTGCACGAATACAGACTTGAGCAAGCGAAGCTGATGCTGATCAAGACCGAATGGCCGGTCGCGCAAATAGCCGAAACCGTGGGGTTCCGGCATACGCCTTATTTCTCAAGCTGCTTCAAGAAGTACGCCGGCATCTCTCCGCTGCGCTTCCGCAAGCAGTATTCGTCCTGACCCCGGTCAAATCCGACCGGATTTCTTCGCCACCGGATGTCTTTGGCCTACACAGCTTAAATTACCTCGAAGGCCTCGCTTTGTCCCGCCCCAGGGAGCGGTTACGAGGATGCTCCGAAAGCATGGACGAAAGCAGATTCTTCACTGCCGGATGCGTCGAGGCTGCAAGCCGGTCTTTGTCTCCCCGTTCGACCACTTCTCCGTTATCCATAACCGCCAAATCATCGGATATGGAGCAGGCTGCTTTAATATCGTGAGTGATGAACAAGAAAGAGAGGCCGAGCGTGGACTTTAATTCACCGAGCAGCGCCAGGATGCGCGTTTGATTCACCATGTCGAGGCTGCTTACCGCTTCATCCAGTACGATAAGCTTCGGCTTTAACGCAATTGCCCTGGCTATATTGATTCTTTGCAGCTGTCCGCCGCTGAACTCATGGGGGAGCTTGCGCATATCGTCGGAATGCAGTCCGACCCGCTCCAGCAGCTCTCCTACGGTCCGTCTCTGCTCATGCTGAGACAACCGCTCATAGTTGTCCAGCGGCTCCCCGATAATTTGTTCGGCTGTCATCCGCGGATTAACCGAAGAATAGCAGTCCTGAAACACCGCTTGCAGATCGCGGCGAAGCCGTCTGCCCGTCGGCCGGTCGGTATGAAATAAGTCGTGACCCTGAAAAAGTATGCGGCCGCTTCGCGGCTGTTCCAGCCCAAGGATCACTTTGCCCAGCGTACTCTTCCCCGCACCGCTCGCTCCCAGAAGCCCCAGACACAATCCCTGTTCGATGGATAGGGATACGTTTGAAAGCACTGAGCCCCGCCCGGCTTTCCGAAACGGATTTAATGCGCCGTAGGAATGTGAAACATCCCTCACCTGCAGAAGACTCATCCCCTCACCTCCCGATTCCTGGAAAACAGCAGGATCATCAACAGCGCCGATGCCCCGATGGCGATACATCCGGAAAACATCGTTTCATACGAATAAGCATTGGCGACGAGACTTAAGCCCCAGGTGCCGGCGGATGTTCCCAAATCGGCGGCAGCAATGAACCAGCCGATCCCCTTGCCTCTCGACTGCTCGGGAACGACGAAGGAAACGTAAGTCAGCAGCGCCGGATACAGCATGGATAAAGCTATTCCGCTGCAGACGGCTGCAAACACAAAGCCCGCAGGCGAATCGGCGTGACGAATCAAGGCCGAAGCGATCGTTATGAGCGATACAAGAACGGCTGCCATGTAAGCAGGGAAACGGCCATCTGTCCTTATGAATTTCCGGCCGAAGAAACGAAGCGTGATGAGTACGAGCGTCTCTGTAAGGAAATACAATCCGGCATAAGGTAGGTCTCGATTCGCAAGATAAAGCGGTAGAAAGGCCGCGACCGTGCCGATAACCGCAGAAGCCAGAAGCATGGTCACGGAAGGAAGAAGAAGCTCCCGGTCTCTCCAGCCCCGATAAGGAGCGCTGCGTTGAGCAGCCGCCGCTTGTTGGGCGCCCTGCTTCTCGTGCTGCGGCATCCTGATGTTCAATCCGATGAAGAGCGTCATGAGGCCAATGGGGATGAGTGCCGTGAAGATATAAGCCATAGGCACTCTATCTGCAAAGAAAAGCGTAAGGAACGGCCCGTACGTGTACGGGAGCATGGAAGAAAGCGAGAACAGGGACAGCCCCTGCCCGCGGGCTTTCTCCGGTAAAGCTTCGATGATCATGAGATGCAGTACCATGGAAACAAAGGACAGTATGACACCCTGCACGACCCTGAGCACGGCGAAAACCCACAGCTGTGCGATAAGATACATGGATAAGACGGCCACGTTCATTATGAGCGCCGCGACGAATATCCGCTTCGTGCCGAATTTATCGACAATATTGCCTGCAATAGGCCGTAGAAACATCGACGTAAACATATACGCGCCCATAATCAGACCGATCTGAGCCGGGCTTGCTCCAAGCGCATGCGAATTCAGCGGCAGCAGAATCAGCAGGGTGTGGCTGGTCGTGTAAAATAAAATGGATACAAGGTAGATCTGGATGGCCTTAAGACCAAACGGACGGGTCTGCGAAGCCATCACCCGCTGCTGCATGACATTCATACGGATACCGGCTCCTTGGACGATTCATACAAGTCAAGAACAGGTCTGGCATTAAGCAGCTGCTTCGTATATTCATGCCTCGGATGATCGAACAGCCGGTATACGTCCGCTTTCTCAACAATTCGTCCATGCTGCATAACGGCCACCTCGTCGGCCATTTCTGCAATAACGCCCAAATCGTGAGAAATAAGCAGTATCGACGTGCCGTATTCCGAACGAAGGCGGTCGAGCTGACGGAGCACCTGCAGCTGGTTGACCGCATCCAGCGCGGTCGTCGGCTCATCGGCAATAATAACGGATGGCCGCAGGCACATCGAGACGGCTATCATAACCCGCTGCAGCATCCCCCCGCTGAGCTGAAACGGGTACCTCCGCATCAGCTCGAGAGGCTTCGGCAGATTAACATCGTGCAAAGCGCCGGCAGCAAGCTCGGCCGCTTGTTTTTTGGTAAGAGCGGTGTGACTGCGGATCGTTTCGATGAATTGATCGCCTATCGTAAATACCGGGCTGAAGGCGTTCATCGGATTTTGCATGATCAGGGCGATCTCTTTTCCGCGAATGTCCCGCATTTCCTTAGGTTTAAGCCCGTTCAGCTCACGTCCGTTCAGCCGGACGCTGCCCTCGACGGTAGAGTTTTTGTGATCCAGCAGCTGCAGAATAGACAGACATGTAATCGTTTTGCCGCTGCCGCTCTCCCCGACAAGACCAAGAATACGGCCCGGTCTAAGCTCAAGATCAATGTTACGGACAAGGGGAAGCGTTCCCTTCTCCGTCTTCACCTTTACATGCAGGCCGCTGACCTGCAAAGGATTATGGGGTTGTTCCATCAAGAGCCTCAGTCCTTTATTTAAAATCCCGCTTGACGCCAAAGCGGTCCGATAAAGCTTCGCCCAGTACATTGAACGAGACAACGACGATCAGAATCAAAATTCCCGGATACAGCATCAGTTCCGGATTGCTTCGTATAAAGGCTTTTCCTTCGTGAATCATGGCTCCCCATTCCGGAGCGGGCGGCTGAATGCCAAGACCCAGGAACGAAAGGGCGGAGATGTCCATAATTGCCCATCCCATCTCCAGGGTTCCCATCACGGCGATCGGAGGAAGCACATTGGGGATTATATGCCGCCGGATGATTTTCCATTGCGAGGAACCGCTGATTCTGGCTGCTGTAACGAAATTCCGTTCCTTCAAGCTGAGGACCATGCCCCGGAACATCCTGGCGTAATATACCCACTGAACAAGCATCATCGCAAATATCACCTGAGTAAGTCCCGGGCCGAATATCCCGACAAGCCCCAGGATGAGCACAAGATTCGGAAACGCCATTACCCCTTCGCAAAATCGCATGAGCACAACATCGATTACACCGCCCTTATAGCCGGCGAATGTTCCGACAAGCAGCCCGATCCCGAGTGACGATATGAAGATCAGAGAAGCAAATCCTAACGATACGCGGGCGCCGTGCAGAAGACGTGACAGGATGCAGCGTCCCAAGTGGTCTGTCCCGAGCGGATACTCCCAGGACGGCGGCTGCAGCTTGAGCGCCAGATTCACTTGTATCGGATCATGCGGCGCGAGCCATGGAGCCAAGACGGTAATAATGAAAAGAATAATCAGGATGACCGAGCTTGCCAGAGCGGCCTTCGGACTCCTGAGGACGGTACGCATACTGGCAATCAATGGCCGGTTCTTCCTTTCAAGGAGATTCGCGGGTCAATCATCATTTGCAGTACATCCACGATCAGGTTGCACACGATGAACAGACATGCGGAAAGAAACACGTAGCACTGGATGACCGGTATATCCCGATTAAAGATCGCTTCGATGAAGAAACGGCCGAAGCCCGGCCAGGAAAAAACTTCCTCCACAATAATGGTGCCCGCGAGCAATTTGCCCATATTCATTCCCAGACCGGTGATCATCGGCGAAACGGCTATTTTCAGCACATGCTTGCCCATGATGACCTTCTCCCTGATGCCTCTCGTTCTGGCGTATAACACATACGGCTCCTGCATTTGCTCAAGAACGCCGGAGCGCAGCAGACGGGTGTAGATCGCAATAAGTCCCATCGCAAGCGTCAGCGACGGAAGGACGAGATGCACAATAGTGCCTCTTCCCTGCACGGGAAACAAATCCAGCTTCACCGACAAGAAATAGATCAGTAAATACCCGAGCCAGAACTGCGGCATCGAGGCGCCGAAAAAGGCGAGAAGCCGGCTCAAATGGTCGATAACGCTGTTTTTATAAAGCGCCGAGAAAAATCCGATCGGTATGCTTATAAGTACAGCCATGCAGATGCTGCTGAAGGCCAGTTGGAGGGTCGCCGGCATTCGGCGCTGAACCTCCTGCCAAACCGGTTCATTAGAAAGATAAGACGTGCCGAAATCAAGCCGGCACATCTTAATAAGGAACTGGGCATATTGAACTGGCAGCGGCCGGTCCAAACCGAATTCATGTCTCTTCTGAGCGATAAGCTCGTCGGTCGGATGGATGTGGGCCGCCACCAGATACGCTTCCGCCGGGTCGACCGGCGAGAGGCGGATCAGTATAAAAGAAAGAAGCGTGGCGAAGAAAAATATAGGTATGACGGCGAGGAGCCGTTTTAGGGTAAAGCTGAACATGCAGTGCCTCCCTGCGTCTTACGGTTGTATGTCGAGACTGGAGAACGCATTGCCGTCCCGATTCGCAGGGAACTCTACGCCGCTCACATTTTTATGGTAGACGACCATTTTCTTCACATACGAGATCGGCACTATCGCCGCCTGCTCGTGTAGCGTCGTCAGAATCGAGCCGTACAGCTGTTGGCGCTTGGTTTCGTCCGTCGACAGAAGGGCGTCGTGAACCTGCTGGTCAAGCTCTTGTTTCCCCGGAATATTGGCAAGTGCATCGGCAATGCCGAACCCTTTCTTGGCAACGATCTGAATGAACGAGTGCGGATCATATGGCGCGCCGTAGTTGCTAAAGAAGTTCAAATCAAAGTCGTTCGCACGGAAACGTTTGATCTGCTCGGTAAGCTCAAGGCCGGTAATGTTCAGCTTGACGCCGATCGCCGCCCATTCGGCTTGCAGCGTCTCCGCCATCGGCTTCTGAATTTGCTCCGCCTTTTCATAGATCAGCTCAAGCTCCAGAGGCTTTCCGTCCTTCTCGCGGACCGTTTTTCCCGCAGGAAGGATCCAGCCGGCCTCATCCAAATAAGCTTTTGCCTGTTCCACATCGTATCCGACCGGCTTGATGCTGATATCGGTGTAAGGGAAGTTCGTCGATAACAGGTTATCGGCCTTCTCTTCAAATCCGGAGGTAACCCCGTCGACCATCGCCTGCTTGTTAAACCCGTGCTGAAGGGCCAGACGCACCTTCAAGTCGGACAGAGCCTCGTTGGTTGTATTGAGCACCAGTTGTCTTGTGGCAACCGGCTCGGAGAGGCGCGTTTCATAATCGCCGGAAGCTTCCAGCTGTTTGTAGGCATCCAGGCTGATAACGCCTTCCCCGTAAATGAGATCCAGATCTCCTTTCTCAAAGGCGAGAACTCGGGTATCTCCGTCCGGTATGATCTTGATGACGAGCTTGTCGGCTTTCGGCTGATCTCCCCAATATTTCGGGTTGCGGGTAAATTCCGCATATTCGTCCGTTTTGTAATCGGACAGCATCCACGGTCCTGTGCCGACCGGCTGCTTCACGCCCTTCGCTGTGTCGCCGTCATCCGGGAAGCCGGCTTCGCCGAGAAAGCGCACCGGGCGTACGACGGAAAGCTCCTGCAGCGTCGGGTAATACGGCTGTTTTAATGTCATTTTGAACGTAGACTCGTCCACTGCCGCTGTCTTATCCAGAACGCCGATAAATCCGAGCCAGCTGTGATTATCGGCATGCATCATGATCGAATCGAAGTTCTTTTTGACGATAGCCGCGTTAAACGGCGTCCCGTCTGAGAACGTAACATTTTGACGGAGCTTGAACGTATATTCTTTGCCGTCCGGCGATATCGTCCACGATTCCGCCAAGTGAGGCTCAAGCTTGCCGCCTTCTGTGTAGTTCACCAATGGTTCGTATATCATCGACTGTGCGATCAGCTGCGAAGGATTGTAAACGTGCGGGTTCATTGGTCCAATGTCCCTCGGCCACGAGATTGTAATTGTTTTTTTGGCTTCACCGGCCTGCTCATCTGATGCCGGGGCCCCCTCCTGTGAAGTACAACCCAGAAGTGCGGTCGAAATAAATAGAATAATAGCTGTCATGCTGAAAATGTTTTTTCTTTTTACTGTAAACATCGGCTTGCTGTTTCCCCTCTCACTTGCGTACATTATGTTGATAATGATTATCATTGTCTAGGTTGATATTAAAGGACTCAGTGAGGGGTGTCAACATAAATCTACTGTTTTGCAGCATTTTACAGTGAGACTGTCGTTCACAGCATAATGACAGCGCTGCCACATAACGGGACACTATATTTGGAAGACTATGAAGAGCGCATCGTCGCCATTAACTTTTTCAACCGGTTGAAGGAGGACTTTCACAGGGTGGAAAATACATTTGAAGACGCTATACTCCCGGTCACGACGATTACAAGCGGGAATGGGCGGGAGGTTAGACCCGATATTTACTGCTTGCCCATTCAAATCGTCAATCTTTGTTATATCGGCGATCCGGGAAGCGACTGGATATTAATCGATGCGGGCATGCCCGGGTCCGCGGAGAAAATCATTGAGACAGCGAATGAACGCTTCGGCTCCCGGCCGCCGCGGGCGATTATTCTGACACATGGGCATTTCGACCATGTCGGCGCCATTGTGGACCTTATCAAGCACTGGGGCGTTCCTGTCTTCGCGCATGAGCGGGAGCTCCCGTATTTGACCGGCCAGTCGGACTACCCTCCCGCCGATCCCACTGTAGACGGCGGTCTCGTGACTGAAATGTCACCTTTGTTTCCGCATCAGGGGATCGACTTAGGCGAGCATGTTCAGCCACTGATTCCGGACGGAGTTGTACCGGGGATGGCCGATTGGCGCTGGATTCATACGGCTGGACATACGCCCGGCCATATCTCCTTGTTCAGGGACAAGGACAGGTCCCTTGTCGCCGGGGACGCATTCGTTACGGTAAAGCAAGAATCGCTTTACAAAGTGATTTTGCAGCAGCGGGAAATTAGCGGCCCGCCGAAATATTTCACGACCGATTGGCAGACGGCGTGGGATTCGGTAAAGAAGCTGGCGGCCTTAAAGCCGTCCGCAGCCGTCACCGGCCATGGATTACCGATGGAGGGCGAGGAACTGGCGTCCTCGCTCAAGATGTTAGCCGAGCAATTCGACCGGATTGCCATACCGGCCGAAGGCCGTTACGTGCAGTGAGAAAGCAGCGAGGCCGACGGCGGCGGATCATGGATTATTGCGAAGCATGCCGGACGACTGAACGAGCGCATGAGGGTCCGGCCGCCTTTATTCTACTGATGAGGTCCAGCCGCTGATGGTAGGCATCTTCGGTAAAACGGATTTTTCCGCTTACAGAGATAATCTAAACTTCCAGGCATACTTTAAACTGGAAAATCCCGCTTACAGGCTACCTAAGCCTTTGCCGGTTATCTAACGAGTAAGTATTCCTCGCGATAGTCAACAGCATTGTGGCTGTCATTTTCATTCATTAATAAAAGAAAGGGCCGCCCCTGAAGGGACAGCCGCTTTCCGGAAAAACTATCGATTTTATGCGCTTTATTGGTGCTCTTGGTGTGCCTTTTATCAGTCCTCATGACTAATGCTCTCTAAATGAGCTTTTAGCATGACTGCGTTGCGACGGCGCATGACCGCGTAATGCTCTCTATGAGCTTTTACTGCGACAAATGCTCCGTGCGGCGCTGCTGAGGGCATATTGCCTCTCATGTCTTATGTCGCTCCTGATGCTTTTATCCGCTTTTTATCCGCTTTTTATACGCTATTATAACAGGTTGACTGTTATGCCTTGGCGTCGAACGAGCTCTTGAGGGAAACGATCCGGTTGAACACAAGGCGCTCAGCGTTTGTATGCTTCGGGTCTACGTTGAAATAGCCGTGGCGGAAGAACTGAAATTTATCTTGTCCGCTGGCATCCTTCATATTCGGTTCGACGAACCCTTGCAGAATCTCAAGCGAGTTCGGATTGATGCATTCAAGGAACGGCTTGCCCGAATCTGCTGCTTCGTCTGTGAGCAGCGGCTCGAACAGCCGGAACTCCGCAGGCAAAGCTTGGGAGGCTTCGATCCAGTGAATCGTACCCTTCACCTTCCGTCCGGTAAAGCCGGACCCGCTCTTCGTCTCAGGGTCATAGGTGCAGCGAAGCTCGACGACATTGCCGCCCTCGTCCTTAACGACTTCCTGACAGGTGATAAAATAGGCATGCTTGAGGCGGACCTCATTACCCGGGAACAAGCGGAAGTATTTGCTTGGCGGGTTCTCCATGAAATCGTCCTGCTCAATATAAATCTCGCGCGAGAATGGAATTTGGCGGCTGCCCATTTCTTCGTTCTCGGCATTGTTCTCGGCCTCCAGCATCTCCGTCTGCCCTTCGGGGTAGTTGGTGATGACGACCTTGAGCGGCTGCAGCACCGCCATTGTGCGCAGTGCCTTCAGCTTGAGGTCCTCGCGGATGAAATGCTCCAGCATCCGCTCATCCACGACGCTGTACGCCCGGGCTACGCCGATTTCGCGGCAGAAGGCGCGAATCGCATTCGATGTGAAGCCTTTGCGGCGCAGACCGCTGATCGTCGGCATGCGCGGATCGTCCCAGCTCTCGACGACTCCTTCGTCGACAAGCATTTTCAAATACCGCTTGCTCATGATCGTGTTCGTGACGTTCAGCCTAGCGAACTCGTATTGATGCGGCTGGGCTTCCATCTCGCACTCTGCGATGGTCCAGTCATAGAGCGGACGATGATCCTCGAACTCGAGGGTACAGACCGAATGCGATACGCCTTCAATGGCATCGCCCAGCGGATGCGCATAATCGTACATCGGGTAAATGCACCATTCATCGCCGGTCCGGTGGTGATGGACATGCGCAATACGGTACAGCACAGGGTCGCGCAGGTTGATGTTCGGCGATCCCATGTCGATTTTGGCCCGCAGTACGCGTTCTCCGTCCTTGAATTCTCCTGCGCGCATGCGTGCGAACAGATCGAGATTCTCCTCCACGCTGCGGTCGCGATGCGGGCTGTTCTTGCCCGGCTCGGTCAACGTGCCGCGGGACTCGCGAATTTGCTCGGCTGATAAATCGCACACGTAGGCTTTGCCTTTCTTGATCAGCAGCACTGCGCGGCTGTACATTTCTTCGAAATAATCCGATGCGAACCGAAGGCTGTCCCATTCGAAGCCGAGCCAGCGCACATCGTCTTGTATGGCATTGACGAATTCTGTATCTTCCTTAAGCGGATTCGTGTCGTCGAACCGCAGGTTCGTCCGTCCGTTAAATTCGTCGGCAAGGTCAAAGTTGAGGCAAATCGACTTGGCGTGGCCGATGTGCAGATAGCCGTTCGGCTCCGGCGGAAAACGCGTAATGATTTCGCTCACTTTACCCGCCTTCAAGTCTTCGGCGATGATGTTTTTAATAAAGTTCGAGGATGATGTCTTGTTCTCCACAGCGACCAACCTTTCCACGTAAAATTCTTATCCTACTATAATACACAATTTACCGCCTGATTATAAATAGCAAACTTCGAGAATGCCTCTTCCGGCGACCATTAATGCCTATTACCAATCATGTAGATTTACAGATTATTGAAAAACAGTTGACGCTCGTTTCCGTCATAAATATAATTAGGTTAGCTAAGTAAATTATTAGGCAGACGAAGGAGAGATGCGCCAAAAATGTCCGACGAACGCAATACCACTCATGAACTGCTGCGCGCTTTTAGACAGCTCAGGCATATTAACTGGAGCGGCATGCGGCCGATTGAAGGCTGCACGCCAAGCGAGACAATGATGCTTTTTTTTATCCGCAGATATACGGCAGATGCGCCCGAAGGTATGAAAGCATCGGACCTCAGCCAATTTCTGCGAGTCACCTCGCCGACCGTCACTCAGCAGGTCAATGTGCTGGAGGCCCGCGGGCTGCTCGAGCGCGCCGCTGACCCGGCGGACCGTAGAGTGGTCCGGATCAAGCTTACCGAGCAGGGAATGGGGCTGACGAAAATTGCGGAGCAGACGATGCACGAAGGCGCGCAAACTCTGATCGATTATATGAGCGAAGAACGCGCCCTTCTGCTGATCGAGCTGCTCGATGAAGTGTACCGGTTCTACAGCGACAAAGAATCTTTGCTCGATATGGTATGCCGTAAGCCGGATATCAAACCAAACGAATGAAGGTGAACACGAATCCATGATGAAGCTTGTCCGATTCTTAAAGCCCTACCGGTTAGCCGTTATTGCCGGGCTGCTTCTCGTCTTTCTGCAATCGCTCTCCGACCTGTATTTGCCGACGCTCATGGCGGACATCGTCGACAAAGGGGTTGTTAACGGCGATACAGCCTATATTTGGCGCATCGGCGGCTTTATGCTGCTCATTGCGCTTGGCGGCGGAATCTGTTCCGTCGGTGCCAGCTTCTTGTCCGCGAAGGCGGCGGGCGGCTTCGGTAAGGATCTGCGCAGCCGGGTGTTCTCGCACGTATCGAAATTTTCACTGAGCGAATTCGATAAAATCGGTACCGCATCGCTGATCACGCGCACGACAAACGACATTACGCAAGTACAGCAGGTACTGACGATGATGATGCGCGTTATGGTCATGGCCCCGATGATGTGCTTCGGCGGCATCATAATGGCCATGTACAAGGACGCCACCTTATCACTTGTTATCATCGCCGTTGTGCCGCTTCTGGGCGTGATCATTTACTTTATCGTCGGCAGAGGCGTTCCGCTGTTCCGCGTGATGCAGATCAAGATCGACAAACTGAACCTCGTGCTGCGTGAAAATCTTACCGGCATCCGCGTCATCCGTTCGTTCAACCGGGTCAGCCATGAGCAGAAGCGCTTCAACGAGGCTAACCGCGACCTAACGGACACGGCCGTCAAGGTAAACCGTATTATGGCGTCTCTTATGCCGATCATGATGCTGATTCTTAACCTGGCGACAATTGCAATCGTCTGGTTCGGCGGCCTTCGCATCAACAGCGGCCACATGCAGGTAGGGGACCTGATCGCATTTATTCAATATGCATGGCAAATCATGTTCGCGCTTATTTTCGCATCGATGATGTTCGTAATGATCCCCCGTGCTTCCGCTTCTGCGGTGCGTATCAACGAAGTGCTTCAGATGCAGCCCGACATTAACGATCCTGCCTTTGAGACCGAGGCTTCGGCAAATGGAACGGTCGAATTCGAGAACGTGACCTTTCACTACCCGGGGGCCGAAATGCCGGCTATATCGAACGTATCGTTCATTGCGAGGCCCGGCGAAGTCACAGCTATTATCGGCGGCACCGGCTCCGGTAAATCGACGCTCATCAATCTCATTCCGAGGTTCTATGACACCACCGAAGGACGGATCCGGATCGGCGGCATCGACGTTCGCGAAATGACACAGGAAAGCTTGCGCGCCAAAATCGGACTCGTGCCGCAAAAATCGCTGCTGTTTACCGGCACGATTGCGGACAATATCCGCTTCGGCAGCGAAGAGGCGACCGATGAAGAGATCCGCCGGGCGGCATCGATCGCCCAGGCTAGCGATTTCGTGACCGCCATGAAGGACGGATTTGACTCGCCGATCGCACAAGGCGGAACAAACGTATCAGGCGGGCAGAAGCAGCGTCTGTCCATAGCCCGCGTGCTCGTGCGCCGGCCCGATATTTATTTGTTCGACGACAGCTTCTCGGCGCTCGACTTCAAGACGGACGCCAAGCTGCGCGAGGCGCTCCGTCCTGCGACGACCGAATCAACAGTCATTATCGTTGCCCAGAGAGTCAGTACGGTTATGGATGCAGACCGGATCATCGTGCTAGACGAAGGCCGGATCGCCGGAATCGGAACGCACCGCGAGCTGCTCCAGACCAATAATATTTACCGCGAGATCGTAACGTCTCAGCTGTCAGAGGAGGAGATTGCATGAGCGAGCAGCAGCGAGGACCGCAAGGTGCCGGCAGCGGCGGACCCGGCGGCGCGGCCAGCTCGGAGCAGCGGCCCGGCGGTCCTGGACCCGGTAACTTCGGCTTCGGCCCGGGACGGGGCGGACCCGGCGGGATGGGGATGCCCGTAGAGAAGGCCAAAGATTTCAAAGGCACGCTCCGTCGCCTTATCGGTTATCTGAAGCCGCACAGATTCGCTCTTATAGTCGTTCTTCTGACAGCGGTGCTCAGCACGGTCTTCTCGATTCTCGGCCCGAAAATTTTGGGCAAGGCGACAACTGAGCTGTTTAACGGGCTCATGGGCAAGCTGAACCGCATTCCGGGTGCGACCATCGATTTCACATATATTTGGCATATCCTGCTGGTACTCGGCGCTTTGTATATCATCAGCTCATTGTTCAGCTTCATTCAGCAGTATGTAATGGCAGGCGTCGCGCAGAAAACCGTCTACGACCTGCGCAAAGACGTCAACGAAAAGCTGGAGCGGCTGCCTCTCAAATTTTTCGACTCGCGTACGCACGGTGAAATATTAAGCCGCGCGGTCAATGACGTGGACAACATCAGCAGCACGCTCCAGCAAAGCTTGACGCAGCTCATCACCTCCGTGGTGACGCTGATCGGAGTCATCATCATGATGCTGACAATCAGTCCGCTTATGACGCTGATAACGGTCGTCACGCTGCCACTGAGCTTTCTCGCTATTCGCTTAATCGCGAAACGATCGCAGCTCTATTTCAAAGGCCAGCAGAAGGCGCTCGGCGAGCTCAACGGGCACGTTGAGGAAATGTACACCGGACATCCGATCGTCAAGGCGTTCGGACACGAGGATAAATCAATCGGCCGCTTCAGCGAAGTGAATGACCGTCTCTATGCTTCCGGCTGGCGGGCACAGTTCGTCTCTGGAATGATTATGCCGATCATGGGCTTTATCGGAAACATCGGCTATGTGCTAGTGAGCGTGGCCGGCGGGATATTCGTGCTGCGGGGTTCGATCACGATCGGGGATGTGCAGGCGTTTATTTCCTACTCCCGCCAATTTACGATGCCGATTACGCAAACCGCGCAAATCGCCAATATCATCCAATCCACGATAGCCTCGGCGGAGCGGGTATTCGAACTGCTCGACGAACAGGAGGAAGTGCCGGAAGCGGCCGATGCGATGGCGATCGTACCCGAAGCTCAGCTGGCTGAGGCACGGCGCGGCAGTAAGACACCGGGCGCTAACGTCATTGCTCTGCCGAAGGGCGATGTCAGGTTTGATCACGTGAAGTTCGGCTACAAGGACGACGCTCCTCTTATTGAAGATATGAACATCGACGTCAAATCCGGACAAACGATCGCTATCGTCGGTCCGACCGGCGCGGGCAAAACAACGCTCATCAATCTGCTCATGCGTTTCTATGAACTAAGCGGCGGAAGAATTACGATCGACGGCGTTGACATTACGAGATTTAAACGCGGCGATCTTCGAAGCCTTTTCGGCATGGTGCTGCAGGATACATGGCTCTTCAACGGCACGATCCGCGACAACATCGCATACGGTCGCGAGGGCGCATCCGATGAGAAAGTCATAAAGGCAGCCCGGGCGGCGTATGCGGACCATTTCATCCGCACTCTCCCTGAAGGGTACGACACGATTCTGAACGAGGAAGCATCCAATATATCGCAAGGGCAGAAGCAGCTGCTAACGATTGCCCGGGCGATCCTGGCCGATCCGGCGATCCTTATTCTCGACGAAGCGACCAGCAGCGTCGATACGCGTACCGAGATTCATATCCAACGTGCGATGAACGAGCTTATGAAGGGCCGCACGAGCTTCGTTATTGCACACCGGCTGTCGACGATACGCGATGCCGATCTGATCCTGGTCATGAACCACGGCTCAGTCATTGAGCAGGGTACGCATGAGGAACTGCTTGCATCGGGCGGCTTCTACGCCGATTTATACGAAAGCCAGTTCAGCGGCCCCAAACGGCAGCAGGAAGTGATTTAGCGTTGAAGAGAAAACAGCCCGTTCAGTTACCCGTTTGAGGGTCGCTGTGCGGGCTGTTTGTCGATTTCCGGCGACAGTGTTTAACAATCGAAGCCTGATTTGGTGTGAGATTAATTTTATCGGTCTATACTAAAAATTAACAGTACAATTTCTAGAAGCAAAAGCCGATAAAGAACTATATACATGTTAGTCAGGAGGTGAAACCGATGCTGAGACAATTGAATTGGGGCTTGATCCTGGGGGTCGGTTTTTCAATATCGGTGTGGGCTCTGGTTATCCTTTGGCTGGCCAAGCTGTAATCGCTGCAGCTTGATCATGCCGGTCAAAGCAATGAGGTGGTAAGAGCGTTATCCATGCAGCGCCGCTTGCCGCTTATAATGGTCTTCAATGACAAGGCACGCCATCGCCTCCACGACCGGAACTATTCTAGGACAAATGCACGGGTCGTGCCTCCCCATTGTCACGATGGTTTGTTCTTCCCCGCTAACGCGAATGGTTTGCTGCGGGACCGATATCGAGGACGTCGGTTTAACCGCCACTCTGAATACAATATCCTCCCCGCTGCTTATTCCGCCGACAATCCCGCCCGAATGATTGCTCTTGAATCCCGATACGTCCATCTGATCGTTATGCTCGCTGCCGCGCATTGCGGATGCCGCGAATCCCGCACCGAATTCAATCCCTTTAACCGCCCCTATCGACAGTATCGCCTTGGCCAGATCGGCGTCGAGCTTATCGAATACAGGCTCGCCGATACCCGGCATGACCCCACGGATTCTGCATTCGACAATACCGCCGCAGCTGTCGCCGGACGATGCTAATAATTCGATTTTCTCAATCATACGAGCAGCCGCTGCCCGGTCGCACGCCCTGACTATGTTGTTCTCGATTTCCTTCTCATCGAAAGCTTCGCATGCGATCCCGCCGATCTCCCGGGTATAAGCGACAACGCCGACCCCTCTCTTCTCAAGCAGCTTGCGCGCCACGGCTCCCGCCGCAACCCTTCCAGCCGTTTCTCTTCCCGATGCCCTTCCGCTTCCTCGGTGATCCCGGATTCCGTACTTCTTCAAATACGTGAAATCTGCGTGTCCCGGACGAAAAGAATGTTTAATATCGTCATAAGCCTCGGGCTTCATGTCTTTATTGAACAAAACGATAAAAAGGGGGGTTCCGGTAGTCTTCCCTTCATAAACTCCTGAAAGAATACTCACCTCATCATATTCCTTCCGCGGCGAAGTCACCGAAGATTGCCCGGGTTTCCGGCGGTCCATCTGGATTTGAATATAAGACTCGTCAATTTTCACTCCCGGCGTAACGCCGTCGATAATGACACCCACCGCTTCCCCATGCGATTCACCGAAGGTTGTAATTTTAAATATCTCACCGAATGAGTTTCCAGCCATTATTCATACCTCCTGTTGTTCTGGCGCTTTGACGTCTTCGTTACATTTCATTATAATTTTTGTTATGCAATAAATGAAATCATAATATTTTACGTTTGGTATAAAGGTGGTCTATATCAAAATGATGAACACGGAGTGGTACCGCATCTTTCTGTATACCGCCAAAGCAGGGAATCTGACAAAAGCCGCGCAGGAGCTTCACATTACGCAGCCTTCGGTTAGCTATACCCTCAAGCAGCTGGAGGCGGGCCTCGGAGTGAAGCTGTTTAACCGGCTGTCCAAGGGAGTCCGGCTTACACCGGAAGGGGCTGCGCTGCTGGAATATGTGGAACAATCTCTGTCATTGCTGGATGCAGGGGAACGAAAGATACAATCCCTTAAAGACCTTGCATCCGGTGAGCTGCGAATCGGCGCCAGCGGCCCGGTTATCAAGCACCTGCTCCTGCCGGCTCTGGATCAATTTCATGCCGACCATCCGGGAGTCCGGATACGCCTTTTTCAGGGGAGAACCTCTGAAATCAGCAGCCGTTTGAGAGAGGGCCAGATCGATATTGGACTTATTCATTTGCCCCTGCCGGATCCAGACCTTGAAGTGAAGCCGCTTGCCGCTATTCAAGACAGCTTCGTAGTCGGTCGTGCATACCGCGAGTTGGCCGCTCATCCGATTTCAGCCGGGGAACTATTCGGCCCGATTCCGCTGCTGCTTCCGTCCCGGGGAAGCAGCACCAGGCAGTTCGCCGATCAATGGCTCTCCGCTCACGGGTTGAAGGCTGAAGCGGATATCGAGCTTAGCAGCTTGGATATGTTAATTGAATGTGCCCGTCGGGGCTATGGGGCGGCTTTCGTCACCAAATCCTTCGTCCAGCAGGAGCTGACGAACGGAGACCTGTTTGAACTGCAGCCGACTGAACCGATCCCTGCCCGCACGGTCGGAATAGCGGTTAGGCGCGATCTATCGTTACCCATCATTGCCCGGCGTTTTATAGAGCTGCTGTCGTCATTCGTTTAGGGCCAGCGCAAAGAAGGAGCCATCCGCAGCATCGACGCTGAGGATGGCTCCTTTAAACCAGTTTATCCGAGCTTACTTTGCCGCCGGAGGACAGCATAGAACCAGATCGCAAGAGTATCCTCGCTAACGGTTTGTTCAGCTGAGCAGCCCTTTCTTCTTGCTTCAGGCCCAGTCGTTTATTTTCGGGCAATAATCATAAACCGCTCTGAGTTCGTTTCAATGCCCTTCTCTGATTGATTGCCTTCAATAAAGGCCGCGAGGCGCTGCAGATCAGCCTCGTCTTCGCCGAAACCGGGAATCGTCGGAGTGTGCTTTAGAAGAAAAATCAAATCCTCGTAAGACCGGTAATATTCAGCCGCATTGTACTCGAACGACTGAATGTCCGTAAAGCCGGCCTCACTTAGCTCCTGTATCAGCCTGTTTCGCAGGGTTCCGCTCGGGATGCCCCCGCCCTGTCCGCGGCCGAACGCCCGCTTTATATTCGCCTTGTCGCCTTCACTTACCTGCTGCGTGAGAAACACGCCGTCATCCGCAAGCACTCTCGCCGTTTCTTTCGCATTGAAGGGTGAATGCCGACAGGATATTATGTTGAAGAAGCGATCCGGAAATTCCAGCTTCTCCGCTTCCATTCGTACAAAGCGCACGTTTTCTCTTAGCGACTTCGACAAGTTATCAGCCGCGGTTCCGATCATACCGTCAGATTGATCGATACCAATCAGCAGCCGCGCCGCATCGGCAATCGACAACAGAGCTTCCCCGCCGCCTGTTCCGATATCCAGCAAGACATCGGTACTCCTGCACCGCTTGGTTACCTCTGCATAAAAATTCCATGATACTCCCTCGGAACGACATTTGATCCGGCTGAAATCCCAACCGTTCAGCGCACCTACTTTATCGTAAAATTCCTTGTATCCCGCTTCGTTCATATCGTTTCATCCGCCTTTCAATCCGGAAGTTTATCGCATTTCGCGCACGTCGCAATCGAATCAGGTCTGTTAGCGGTAAAAGGGCAGACTCCCCCCTCTACAGCCGGCACGCGTTTTTACCCGGCCCGAGAACTAATTACTTCGAACGATGCGGAAAGCCATCCGATTCACCCCGTTTTAGAAAGTTACGTTTATTGTAAACTATTGTTGGCCTTCAATGGAATAGCCGGCAGATTGGAGTATGCGACAGTGGATTAAGATCGTTATTTACATAATAAAAGTCTGCTGGAGCAAAATAGCTCAAGCAGACTTTATTGTTCATCTTAGCTGCCGTACTAGCTCAGCCAGCTGACGCTTTCGAGATTCAAGCCGAGCTTCTTGAGTTCATCCCTAGTGAGGAGCAGGCGGAAGCCGTAGACTCGACTGTTGCCACTTGTGGCAATGATGCTGCTCTTGCCGTTTGTCACTTTAAATGCGTAGTCAAGCCGTCCATCCGAAAGCTTATCGACCTTCATTCCGAATGCATCCATCAAGGAACGAACCGGAATCCATGTCTTGCCGCCGCTTTCAAAAGCATAGGGCAGTCCGACAGTTGTGCCGTTGATAACCGCTGCTGCTTCGTTATCGGTCGTTTCCGTCGTTTGCTCTACCGGGAGCTGGCCGGGATCCAAATCGGCAGGCGGAATAATCGTTGGCTTCAAATCGTCTGCCGGCTGGCTGTCTCCGTCGGGATAGTAAAACAAATCCTTATCCTGCTTGGTCATTGCACGGATTTTCCCGGAGCCCAGGTCATACACCCATTCTTTTCTTGTCGGTTCGTTGTAGGCGAATAAGATAAGCTGCTGCTTCGGTCTGTAACCATACATACTGGCGAGCAGCAGTCTATGGGACCCACCCGTCGCCGGATCGATCGTAATGATCTCGTTCTGACGCTCGGTCTTGCTATATGTGGTGGTCAGCAGCTTATTGTCCGGCATCCATCGAAGCCATGTGCGGCTTGGTATGAGTGTAGTTTCACGCACTTTACCGGTGCTGAAATCTTTGATTACAACACTAATTTGCTTGCGCTGGTAAAATCCCTTGCCCTGCTCGTATGGTTCCAGCGTGTAGTAGTCCAGTTGGCGCATACCCCATTTGCCGTCGGGAGATGGTAAGTATGTCGTTTCGTTTGTCACTTCATCGTAAACGGTGTCATAAACTTTTCTGCTCAGAATATCGCCGTAGACGCCTGCCTCCTGAAGGTATGTTTCCTTTGGTGATGAACTGCGGTAGATGTTGCCGTACTTGTCCGGCAGACTAAACCATGTGCCCTCATCCGTAGCGAAGATAACCCGGCTGAAATACTGGTTGTCCAAATGAGAATAAGCGTGAAAATAGGAACGGCCCGTTGCGCTATCCTTATAGACGGCATCGTAACGCCATTCCAGCGCCTTTGTTTGGACCTTAGCGGCATTAGCTGCAGCCGGCTGGCCGAGTAACGCGGTTAAGACGGCGATAGATATCGCAGATACCGCAAACCTCCGCAAAATCATGTTTGATCACCTCATCGAATGAGTTAAAGAGCGCTATATTAACTAACGCTCTATCGATGACATAGGTTGCTGTGAACAAAACTTAAATATTGTTACTCCCGTAATTGGAGCTCACCCTCAAACCGCACCTGCCTGTCCCCTTCTACTATTTTCCCGATTATAAAAGAATGACAATCATGTCTTGCCAGATGTTCCTGTATCCTCGGCATCGCGTCCGGAGAAGCAACAAGCGCGATTCCAACCCCCATGTTGAACGTCCGCAGCATATCGGCGGGCGGCACCTTCCCGAAAGCTTGAATTGTGTGGAAGATTTCAGGAATTTCTATGCGGTCTAATGAGACCAATGCATCCATACCCGCCGGCAGAATTCGGTTTAAATTTCCTTGGAGACCGCCGCCCGTAATGTGCGCCAACCCGTGCAGCTCCGGCTTGCCAAGCAGCTCCTTGAGCGGACCATAATAGCACTTATGAGGCCGCAAAATAGCATCCACAAACGTCTCTCCATCCACCCGCCCACCCAGAACAGCGGGAAACTCCTCCATAAGCTTGCGAACAAGCGTATACCCGTTCGTATGCAAGCCGTTCGATGCCAGTGCAAGCACTTCGTCGCCTACCCGAATCCGGCTCCCGTCTATGATATGATCCCGATCAACGACTCCCAGCACGCTTGCACTCAGCATGTAGCTTCCTTCCGGCAGTACTTCCGGCTGCTCTGAAGTCTCCCCTCCAACCAGGCTGCATTCCTGCTCCCGGCAAGCCTCGGAGATATGGGTGACAATTTGCACGACAGTCTCTTTCTCGAGCTTGCCGCAAAGAATGATGTCTAGCACCGCCTCGGGCTTGGCGCCCATCACTATGATGTCGTTGACCAGGTGGTTGATCAGGTCGAAGCATATGCCGCGTATTTTGTTATGTTGAAAAGCAAGCAGCTGCTTGGAGCCGGGTTCCTCCGCTTTCAAGACGAGAACAGGATGTTCAATCCCTGTAAAATCTGCTTCAAACAAGGAGGCAAAGGCGCCCGGCCGATTCAATACACGCTTGTCTTTTGTATGCATATGGCCGGCCATCTCCCGTTTAGCCTCCTCCGCATTGCCGATATTAACGCCTGCAGCTTCATAAGTAAGCTTCTTGTCCATACGATCGCCTCATCTCATTTATTTGATTTCAATTGCTGTTACTTAAGAGTATTGACGAATAATTGACATTTTCAAATGTACAGAAAATATTTAATATTAATGACAGATGGGGACGATCTGAAAATAGAAAGGCTGAGTAAGAATGTTGATTCCTCCGCGGCTGCCAGAGCGTATGCAAGAACCGGTTTATATGCAGATTTATCATTTTTTCAAGGAAGAAATGCTGTGCGGCCGAGTGCCGGCGAACGCGAAGCTGCCTTCGATCCGCCAGCTTGCACAGCATTTGGGCGTAAGCCGTAATCCGGTGGAAACGGCATATGCACAGTTGGTTGCGGAGGGTTATGTCATTAATAGGGCAAAGAGCGGCTATTTTGCCGCTGCCCTCGAACAATTGGCTTCAGCGCATTCCAAGCAGCCGGCCACACGGATTGTTGACGGAGAGACTGAAGAACATACTGCACTGCTTTCCCGCGCGGCGAAAGATATTCCAGGTGGGGATAATATCGCATTCGAATATGATCAAACGGATACAGAGCGTTTCCCGCTAGCTGTGTGGAGAAGGATGACCCTTCGGGTTCTGGAGCCGACAGCCCGCAATCTGCTGGATTACGGGGAACGTAAGGGTGAGCGTCGTTTGCGCGAACAGATCACCTCTTATTTACGGCAAAATAGGGGAGTGGTGTGCGATCCGGAGCAGGTGATCATTACCGCCGGCACGCAGCAGGCTGCGATCCTGCTAAGTGCTCTGCTGAAGGACGAGCACCGCCTGCTGGCTGTCGAAGCCGCGATGCATCCGGGGCTGTACCGGCTGTTTCAGCATCAGCGGTTAAACCCCATAGCCATCCCGCTTGAGGCGGACGGAATTTCAGTAGAGACTATTACGGCTAACCGATCCATTCGCACCGTATATGTAACACCCTCCCATCAGTTTCCGTACGGCATAATCCTACCTGCAGCGAAACGACTTCAACTGCTGCAATGGGCGGACGCGTCAGACAGCATTATCATCGAGGATGATTATGATAGCGACTTTCTGTACGAAGGACGTCCTGTGCCTGCTCTGCAAGGACTGGACCAGACTGGACGCGTTGTCTATATGGGTACCTTTTCTAAAGCGCTCGCTCCCGCTATAAGGCTAAGTTTTATTATTTTGCCGCCTTCTTTGCTTCAGAAGTACGACCGCGAATTCACGTTTTATGACCAAACCGCCTCACGTCTTACCCAAAAGGCGATGGAATTGTTCATGGAAGAAGGACATTTTGCGAGACATGTACGTCGAATGCGCAAAGTTTACCGGACGAAGAGGGAAACGCTTCTGGAAGCAGTGGACAATTATTTGGGTGGACGGGCGACGATTTCGGGTGCAGCATCCGGTCTGCATGTCATTTTGGAAACGGACAGCGTGCTGCCTTCATCTATTCTGGTTACGCGGGCAGGTGAACAAGGCGTCCGTCTGCGTCCCATTTCGGATTATCATATTGACGGAGAGGCTTCGCCCGGTTTCCCGGCGGACCCTAGGGCGCGGTTTGTCCTGGGTTTCGGCGGACTTTCCGAGCATAACATCGTCGAAGGGATACGAAGGATCGCACAGGCATGTGTCCCTTAGCGTCAACATAAACCACTGTACTTATTTTACCAAGTTCATTATGATGAACGTAACTTATCTCAGAAAGCGAGTGATTGTTATGACAATCGTCACCCGGGTACACACCATTGGCTTAAAGGTGCGGAAGGGATAAAGCTAAACCAGACTAATCAAGTAATCCTTCCGCAATCACAGCAGTATATAATCGGAGGGAAACGATAATATGTCTTTTAGCGCATATGGAGAACTTTGTACGGAGGTTTACGATTTAACCAAGAAGGTCGGAGATTCATTGGGGATGTATCTCGATGAACGAGTGGAATACATCCCCTTGTTGAACATTTATCGTATTATTTTTCTCTTCTCATTCTTTAAGCTTTATCATCGCCCGCCTTGTTCCGGTAAGCTGACTAATAAATGCTCCAGCTTCATAAAGGGTGTCAAACCAATGGATTCCGCTAATCTTACCGATGCCAAATTCGCCTCTAATACATGGTACCGCGGCGTTAACCCCCTATTGATGATATGCTGCAGTGCAGCGCAAACGACCTTCTTTCCGTATCCGCGCCCTCTCCATGCTTCCAATGTATGTACTGCGCCCACTTCCCATATATCCTTGTAATTTTTGAAGGCCAATGTTGCGCTTACGGGAATTCCCTCTTGAAAAACAGCAAAGGCGAACGCTCCGTTTTTAAAATAATGCTCGATCTCCTCCCTGATGTACCCATTATTTAACCAGAGCGGGAGGAGTCGCTCGTCCAAACTACCACTTATTACCACATCTCCATCATAACTAAATTCCACTCCCGAAGGGGCGGTATAGGAATAAAAAGTCCTGGCATTCTCCAAGGGAAAAAGCTGGGCTAACCGGCGTTTGCTGTTCTCCCTATGCAGCTTAAAGACGAGATTCTCCGCAGCCGGAATGTGTTCGATCAACTTTGGGAAGATCTCATCACTTGTATAATCCATGAAGACAACATAGTCCATGTCCGGATATGTCTGTTGGTCGTACGGACAAGCTTCGACGGGCAGGAGCAGCAGAATTCCCAATGCACCGTTGTCCGCCGCTTGTATTAAATAGCTTGTCATGGCGTCGCCATACGTTTCTATCATTTTCAAAAGGGTAATATTGCCTAAGCGGTCTTCCTCCAATAGTGCAATGATCCTTGACGCTTGTTCCATAATAAAGTCACTCCGCTTCTTTTGTTTGAATAAATATACTATTTAATTTATTATTATTCAATTAAATAACGGTCTGCATATGCAGAACACGAATCGACCCTTGATCACTATAGAAGAGATGATAACGGAAGGCGAACTGTTTCAATCCGTTTATTCCGAATTAATACAAGAAATCGATCGGGGCGAGCACGCCCGCGGAAAACTGAATGAGTTTCGGCTGATGCAGGCTGTTGCGCATGCCAAGAACGGTTTAGGTGTCCTTAGCTTTGAACGCCGACAAACGATAAATGCCATTTTTGAAACCTTCACAAGCATTTACCTGAAGGACGGGCGAGCCGCGGCTCAGAACTGGGCACAGCAATCGTTTGGCTGCAGCAGCAGCAGCGAAACGACAAGTAGCGCGGAGAATACGGAGGTTTTATTAAGAATCAAAGAGATCTCCCGTCTAATTCAAGAAAAGGAAACTGAATTGCTTCAGTTCTACCGGGAATTTTATATGCTGGAGCGATATTTGGCACAAGACTATGGGCAATAAGCGCCGTTACGTTTCTAACCAAAAAAGAGGACACCGGCAACCGGTATCCTCTCTTGTCATCAGTTTAACTTAAAACAATAATTTTTTGTCCGACGGATAAATACTTGTTTGGATCCAAATTGTTTAATTTGATGAGCATATCTGCGGTCGTTCCATATTTCTGCGCTATCTTCCATAACGTATCGCCGGCTTGCACGACATGGACTGTGTTCTGCGCGTTTGATGTTATAATAATTAAATATTTGGCAACGTATCCCGAATCCACATAATAGCTGTCTTTTTGATATTCAACGTAATACCAATCGCCGGAAGCCCCTACAATTTTCATCGTGGTATTCGCGGGGATTACCTTCTTCACATCATACTGTGTTCCTGCAGCTGTTCTAATATTCACATTCTGACGTGCGATTCCCGTGCGGTCCTGGGATATCTGCGAGTTGGTGAGGGCGGCAATCAAAGGCTTGGAGATATAACCGGTCTGAACATTGCTTAGCATGCGATATTCGACTTGGTACCAATCTCCCGATTCCCCGATGATTTTAATCTCCGTTCCTGCAGGCAGCACACGAACAATCTCATACCCGGTGCCTGCCCCCTTACGCAGGTTAGCATTGCGGGTGGTTAAGCCGTAGTTATCCGTGATAAAAATGACTTTGTCCTGTGCTTTGATGGTTGCCGTGTTTCCAGAGCGGTCAGTCAGCTCCATGACAAGATAATATTTACCGTAAGAATAGGAATAACCCCGCACGTTCTTCCCGTCCCAGGATATTTCGTTCAATCCGGCATTAACTCTCCCCTGGTCATACTGCTGGACGACTTGACCCGCTTCATCAATGATTTTTATTTTCACGAAGGCTGTTTCACTGATCGTGTAAGGAATTTTCATACGTCCTGCCGCATCAGTTGTTGGAAGATAGCTGAGTGACGGCAGATTGAATGTACCCGTCGGTGCAACCGTATCTACCGGCTCCACGCCGAATGTAAACAGTCGACTGTTCGTGTCCGAGAGCAGCAACGTGTTCTCGATTAATCCAACAGGATATAAACCGACAATATTCGAATAAACGGTAAGCGGCAGGCTTACCTTAAGCAATGATCCATCCGTAGAGTTAAAATATTTCAATTTATTGTTATTTTGTACGATGATCTGGTTTGGGGTAAGGACAATGCCATGGGAGCCTTTTATTTTCGTTGTTCCCTCAACATCTGTATACATAACCTTCCACCGCTGCGCACCTGTGGCGGAATCGACCGCCATTATGCTGCCATCCTGATCAAGTGCAATGACTGAGTTGCTGTTAACAGCCAACGGTTCCTCAAAATAAGTCGCCACATTGTATTGCCAGAGAGTGCTTCCCGTAGCAGCGTTAAAAGCTGTAACCCAGCCGGGGTTCGTTTTTTTCGCGATATCGTGGCGGTCGAGATACAGTTTTTCATCTTTATATACAGGAATTTCGCTTGAAGTTAAACCGCTTGCACCCAAATCGGCAGTCCAAAGGACCTCACCTGTTGCTGAATCCAATGCATATAAGTGGTAATACATCTGTACCGGATTCCTAACCGTAAAATAAATACGATTGCCCCCGACGGCAAATTTTCCATCCGTACTCTCTGCAGATTTTAATGCATAAGTCCATTTTTCCGCACCTGTGCTTAAATCAAGAGCAGCGACCTTCTTGTTGCTTTCTCTATAGAACAATAAAGTTGAGTCGAATGTCAGCCTAAGTGGGTTAGACGTATCTTTCGACCATTTGATTACAGGCTCGCTTTCGTTATCCTCAAGGGCATACAATTTGTTATACGTTGAGGCATAGATAATACCGTCTTTAGCAATGATATCAACGAAACGGTCATTTGCATCTGCAGAAAACTTCCACTTCACTTTATCGGTTGAAAGGTCGATGGCGGAAAGCACATTATATGCAAAACGATCCGTGCTATACAACTGACCGCGATCCACGGAAAACATGGATGAAGCATTGTCAATGGGGTCTTCTTGCAACACGGAGTTAAGCGGCAACGAAACTGAGGAACTGTTGGTGTTCCCTTCGTCACCATACCGCATATGCCAATCCAAAGGCTTGCTTTCAGCCAAAACAAACAAAGGAAAAGCTGTGAGTAAGAAACAAGCGGCGATTAATGAAAACAGTATTCTCAAGGTGACGTTATACCTCCCGAAGTGTGTGTTAGAACATTTCAATACTGCTTAAATAAAGCCGGCCCGTCAAACCTAACAATTTGGCAGTTGAGGAAATATAAACTTTGTAAATATCCAACCATAATTTACACCTGGCTGAACAAGTATTTTTCTGTTACTCTTCTCTCTGATAATTACAGAAAAGAGGGGAATAACCAAAAAATGAAACAACGACTTCTTCGTAATGCATTTCTTCGTTTGGTCATGTCATTATTCATAGCTCTAATGCTGATTTATCCGCTTAACTTGACGGTCACCCAAGCAGCCCAAATAGATCCTCTGGATATGTACTATCCAACGGACATCGACGAGCACTGGGCTTATGACGAATTGGACAATTTCGCTAACGCCGATTTGCTGCGCGGCTATGTAGACGCGGAAGGAAACGTAACGCTTAAACCGAACAACCCGGTAAGCCGTGCGGAGTTTGTTGCCATTCTTGTTCGGGCCTTGGGGTTGACAAGCGACAAGGCGGGCAAATCATTCGATGATGTCCGCGAAGGCAAATGGTATTACGAACCTGTTCGAATCGCCAGCTCGCTGGGCATTGCAGGCGGCCTGACCGACACGAAATTCGGGCCGGACCGGCTAATTACCCGCGGTGAAATTGCAACCTTGATCGTCCGGGCATTTTCTTCCTCCGTGAACTTTGCAGGACAAGCCAAGACCTTCTCCGACGTTCCGGAATACTACGCCAAAGCTTTCATTCTGAAAGCAAGCCAAGCCGGTATTGTCAGAGGAATTACCGAAACCGAGTTCAAGCCGTACGCCAATGCGAAAAGAGCGGAAGCAGTCGTCATGCTGCAGCGCGGTTTAAACCTGCAAACAGGCAATTTGCCCGCAGATAAGGATTTGCTGAAAGTGGTCTCGGATAACGAATCGCAAGAGTATTCGGCCGTGACGGGTCATAATTTAAAGGAATTGTACAACGTGAGCGCCCGGTTCAAGACAGGATATTATCTGGCCTATAACAATACAGCGACAGACGAGCTTATTGAAATGGCGCAAGAAGGCATTCAAATCGAAATGGAGCAAGAAAGTGCCGCAGCTCTCAAGGTAACCGAAAAATCAGACCGGTTTGCCGTCGTCGAGTCCGCAGGCGGGAGTTATAAAATCACGATTACCCAAGGCACGAACCAAACCTCTGAATCGAAGCCTTCGGACGGTACGTACATGCTGAAGAAGATGCCCGATAATACGTGGAAGATGTACGCGTTTTTTGAAGGCGCGAGCGAATAAAGCGAAAGAGAGAAATGACATTCGAGCCATAACGGTTTGAATGTCATTTTTATATGCTGCCGGCTATAACGATGGTGATTTAACATGTACACCGAATATTTTCCCGTAAGTATTGCATTTTTCGGCAGCTGTATTATAATTCTTCAAAATCGTTTATTAAGAGGTGTGTCCAATGCAGCCAACTTTCGAAACGGAAAGGTTAGTTCTGAGACCGTTTGAATTAGGAGATTCAGTCCAAGTGCAGAAGCTCGCGGGAGATATCGAAGTGGCCAGGACAACACTGTCCATTCCCTACCCTTACCCTGATGGGGCGGCTGAATCCTGGATCAGCGGTTGTCATGGCCGGTCAGAAACCGGCGACGGATTCGCTTTTGCGATGGTCGGCAAGGACAATTCCGTATTGATAGGATGCATAAGCATCAATATAGCGAAACCGCATAATAGAGGCGAGCTTGCCTATTGGGTGGGAAGACCTTTCTGGGGTAAAGGCTATGCGGCCGAAGCTGCAAAGCAAGTGGTCCAATTCGGGTTTGAAACGCTGAAGCTGAATAAAATATGGGCCGCGGCAATGGTCAAAAACCCGGCCTCGTCGAACGTTATGTCCAAGGTTGGGATGAAACACGAAGGGACCTTTAAACAACATATATCAAAGTGGGATCAATTTGAGGACTTGGTTTACTATGGAATGATTAAGACGGACTATGATAATATGGTCAAATAATCGTTCGGATTGTCCTTAGGGGACATTCATAACGGCTGTATTGCCGGATTATTTGGCGGTTTCTATTAGGTCGTTGTACAATCATGTCTCCCTGTCTCTGAATACTTTATAGAATCATTCAGAGGGAGGAATAAATAGTGGCTAATTTTGTAGCGAAGCTTCGGGGACGCTTTGAAGTGCCGCCTGTTGATACGGACGCGACCGGTATGGCGTGGTTTCGGCTAAGCAGCAGCGGCGAGCGCCTGCATTTCCTGTTGAAAGTCAAAAATATCGAAAGGGTCACCGAAGCCCACATTCACCTGGGCGCAGCCGGTGAGAACGGGCCGATTATCGCATTTTTGTTTGGTCCCAATAAGTTCGGTATTACAGTCCGGAAGGGAATTGTGCGGGGGAGCTTAACGAGCGAAGATTTGGTCGGACCGCTTAAAGGGTCCACGATTGAGGATCTCGTCAAATTGATGCAGACTATGGATACCTATGTCAATGTTCATACGGTGCAGAATCCAGACGGTGAAATCCGGGGACAAATCCAGGCCGACTCGAAGGAAAAGTTCGACCGGAAGGTCAGAGATTCGAAGAAATCTGCCGCCAAAGTTAAACGCACGGTCGCGGTAAAAAGACGTTAAGGCCGGCAATTATACTTCTGACTCAGAAAGATAAGAACAGTATAGCGAATCGTATACTTTCTTATCCCTTACCAGAAAAGGAGCCGAGAGGCTCCTTTTTACATAAAACCAAGCTCCAAGCGGGCGTTGTTAAACTTCTCCAACAGCCGTTCCTTGACGGCTTCCTCGACAAATGCGGCACGCAAGCCGTTATGGATGATGTCCGCTATCTGGTTCTCGGTCACTCCGCAATGTTCCATCAGCATTCGGTATTCGTGAAGGAGGGTTGTCCCCGAAACGGTACGGTTATCCGTATTTACAGTTACGAGCAGACCTTCATTAAGATATTCAGGCAGCGGATAGAGTGTCCATTCGGGGACCGCCTTTGTCTGAATATTGCTGACGGGACACATTTCAAGCGGGATTCGCCGGGCTTTTAGCAGCTCCAGCACTTCCCTGTCTTCCCGTACCCTTACTCCGTGCCCGACGCGGCTGGCCCCCAGATGAACCACCGCTTCGTAAATGTTGGCCGGGCCGGCCGCCTCTCCGGCATGGATCGTAACCGGGAGCCTTCTCTGCTTCGCAAACGAGAACAACTCATGAAACAAATGAGCCGGATAACCGGCTTCATCTCCGGCAAGATCAATCGCAGCCACACCGCGGCCATGCCACTCAGCCGCGGCTTCCGCGACCGCCTTATTCGTCGTCAAATCATGATGCCGCATGCAGATGACGATTACCCTCGCTGTCACGCCGAACGCCTCTTCCCCGCGTTTAAGGCCGCTGATCACATGTCCGATAATCGCTTCCAGGGACAGCCCTTTCTCCGTATGAAGCTGCGGCGCAAAACGGACTTCCATGTACAGGCACCTCTCCTGTGCCGCCTGCATGACGAGCTCGAACGCGACGCGCTCAAGCGCTTCCCCATCCTGCAGGAAACGAAGCACAAACGCAAAGGTGCCTAAATAATCCTGGAGGCTATCGCAATCTTCTGCGGCCCTTATGAAAGGCAGCAGCCCTTCCGCACTGTCTGCGGGAAGAGAAATGCCCTGGGATCGGCCCATCTCCAGAATCGTTTCCGGCATTACGCTTCCATCCAGATGAACGTGCAGATCGACCTTCGGCAGCATGGCCATCCTTTTCTCCGATTGGGCAGTCAATGACATTATGGCATCTCTCCTCCTGAACAGGCGTTTACCTATTCGTCTCTACTCTCTCTATATTATATTATGCCCGGCCCGGCATTTATCCTCTATTCTACGGTAAATCCGGTGTTTACAGCAGCGTCTCGATATCGGCTGTCATATCCAGCGGCTCAACGGTAGATTCGAACCGTTTGACGACCTTGCCTTCACGGTCAATCAGAAACTTGGTGAAATTCCACTTGATCGAATTATCGCTCATCCGCTGAGGGTGCTTCTCGCTCAGATAGGAGTCCATCTTTTTGCCGCCTGGCTCAGTGGTGTCAAAGCCTTCGAAGGGAGCCGCTTCCGTTAAGTATTTGAATACAGGATGAGCGGTCTCATCACGGACGTCTGTTTTCGCAAAGAGAGGGAACGTTACGCCGTAATTGATTTGGCAAAAGCTCTCCACTTCATCGTTGCTGCCCGGCTCCTGCTCGCCGAACTGATTGGAAGGAAAGCCGATAATTTCGAGACCCTGGCCCTGATACTGCTCGTAGAGCTTCTGCAAGTCGGCGTATTGGCGCGTGAAGCCGCACTTGCTCGCCGTATTGACGACGACAATCACCTTTCCTTTGTAATCCGACAATGATTTGTTTTCACCTTTGATTGTTTCCGCTTGGAAGTCGTATAAAGTTGTCATTGATAATCCTCCTAATGATTTTGTAAAATTAAATTGTGTACAAATTATATTTCTTATAGTAGCAGTTTGAGCATGGTATGTCAACTTGCCTGAAGTCAGAGTAGTATGGCATCCAGATATATTTTTTCACTTCATGCCTGACTAACGGATTGTTCAATAAAATGATCCAGCACCTCATCCGTCGGGAAAACCGCCAGAAAAACCCCGATTCCCATTGACCAGATTGTAGTAAGAGCGGGAAAGAATTCATACCTGATGCAGATTATGTGGCAGAAGTAAAATCATCGGCAGCTCATTAAATAGATCTGGCGGTCACTATGTAGTAGTAATTTGTTACTCTGAGTCCTCTGGGAGCAGCATGCTTATTGAATATTTCCTCTACACCACCAAAGCATTCCCTCCAAACGAACTCCTTTAAGCTCTTGGTTTGGCCGAAGCATTTCTTAATAAGAACGTCCTCAGGAGTTGAAAGATATTCGGTTTCTTCAATGACTTGGATATCTATGTCCGATAGTCCGCTATCGGGGAGTCCAAGGTGGTCCGAAAGTTGTTGTATCGCTTGGTCTTTATTCCAATTTAACGGGGAATATAGACCGGGAAACAGCGCCCTCAGTCCCCCATCCGTTCCACCGTGGATAAATTGAAGGACTGCACCGCCTGGTTTTATGACCCGACTTCCTTCCCGATTCCGTTCAGTGAACAACCAAGGACCTTTTTTCGAATAAACCACGTCAAAGTAATGATCAGAAAATGGTAAACCATCGTCAACATCTATTGTCAAAAAACGAAAAGAGCCCGCTGGTTTACATCTGTTTGCTGTTATAATAAATCCCTCTACAGCATCGATTCCGACGGCTTCTTTTGCTTGTGATGCCCACTTATTAAGAAAATCACCGTGTCCGCAACCAACATCGAGCACCTGAGAGCTGTCGGTAATATACGACGATAACTTCCGCCCGAATATGATTTCGGCTGTAGGTTCGTCAAATTCCGACTTCCAAGGATATGCGTAGCTTCCGCTTTCTTTAACAAGCCGTTCATAAAACTCCTTGGTCTGCGGAGGAGTCCAATCAGGATGCTTCATCGGATCCGGGAACACTATGGACATTCGTCTCACTCTCCTATTTGATTTGGAATGCGGCGGCGAAGCAGTGCTGCAAATTTCTTTCCCTTGAAACATCTCACCTTCCTTTAATAATAATATTAATACTTGGTAATGTGATTAAAATTTTGGCTATGTTAATCATCTTTGTTGTTGATTTTCTTATTAAGCTACCGGGCAGATTAAACAAGATTTACTGGGTAATAATTACATGGTATCGTCTTGAAACAAAAATGAGAATCTCGACGTTTAAGAGAGAAGAGAACATCAACTCTCGTCTATATTTGTGACGAATCAAATGGGGAGCCATAATGAACAAAAAGATGGCTATGATTATTACGTTGTGCTTCTGCGTGATTGGAATGTCAGCATGCGGCAAAGCGGCTGTAGAGGGGCAAAACGTAGCGTCTCACATGGTACAAGCGAGCGAGGTAGCGGAAACCACACAAGTAACCGAAAAAACGTCTTCTTGCGAGACACCACCGAAATTCCTAGTCTGGTCTAAAAAAACCTATTACTTGAAGGAGACGCACAGTACAGCCGAACCTATGGTACATTATGGGTACATGAAATGTGAGAATGGTTCGTATACGCAAACGATATCCGATACAGCAGAATTCAATGTATATAGCGCTGGACCTAGCAGTGACCTCCTTTACTACGGTGAATGGGGAGGTAAAAGGGGATACGCTTTATACTCCTTAGGGGTACCTGGTATTCCTGTGAATGCGGCAGCCACTGTTAAATCAGTAAAAATCGAATATGCTAACGATAGAAAAGCAAATCTAAATAACGAAGAATACATTCTCATTAGGGGAAGTATCTTAGTCAGCCCAAGTTATGTAACGGATGTTCTTCCATTTCTTGTACCAGGGAAAGGGATCTGGTGGAACAATGAGCAGAAAACTTTATCATTCGCATTTACAGATAAGGATGACTACATCAAAGAGAGATTTTTGATAAAAATAGGTGAAAAGAAATTCAAAGATAACAATAAGATCTTCCCAATTCGTCAAGAAGCGATTTTGAAGAATGGACGTGTGTATTTGCCGCTAAGAGGTATCGCAGAAGCATACGGTAATGTTGTCAAATTCACTAAGAGCAATGGATTGGTAACAATTTCCATTGAACAGTAAGCTGAAGTGCGGTGACCTCTCTCTAAGCTCCCATGAAATTTAAAACCGCAGTTATGTAATTAGCCGTCCTCGACTGAGAATATGTTTTAGGAGGACTGTCAAGTGAAAAAGTTGATTTATCTTCTTCTGTATGGAATCGTTACAGCAGTCGTATTGGTGGGATGCAGTTCATCTGTATCTGCGAAACATTCCAAAGGCAACATAAATCAATCCGCACCCAATGACAGTTACAAGAATGCCTCACCATCAAATACGTCAACAAATCAAGCCTCAGCAAATCCAAATGGCAGTGATGCGGATTCGGCTCCAGCCAGCAATCAGCAGGACGGCAAAGCGGCCTTAACAAAACCTCAAACAGAGCAGAAATACATGATCCGATTAGATGCTAAGTCGTACTCCGTTTCTTATACTGATGAGGCTGAAAAAAAATTTATATTTGCTACAATGACCGATCGAGGAGTCGTTTGGACGCCTGCGCCGGAATTGGCCGACAAGAATTCAATAGTAAACATTCATCCGATAACCCCCATTACGTTCTATTTAAGTCCGAAATCAGAGAAGGATTTAACTGTGCAGAAGTCGGTTAAACTTTTTTCACTGCCTTTAACGGTTACAAAGAAATCAATTCCGGAACCTTTGTACTCATTTGTGGAGGGCGTACATGCCTCGGGAGCATGGTTGGTTTATACGACTGCCTATAAACCAACAGAAGTACCACAATCTCCGTGGTTCGAGCTTCATGTATATAATCTTCAGACAAAAAAAGACCGCCGTGTAGCTACACTCCATTATGCAGGCGGTTATCATTACGGTTATAACATTTATAAAACGAAGATTTTTTATTGGCAGGAGAGCCCGGGACCGGATCCCAATCCTCTAATAGATAAGTATTACGTTTATGACATATTAACGAACAAAACAAAAGAAATCCGGCATAATAGCAACGACAATACCGATGTCATTCGATATGATGGGAATAAAATTTCGTTGGATATGATGTAATAAGGTCAAAAAGCCATCGTCACGTCAAGTGACGATGGCTTTTTTTGTGCGCTTTAGCACTGAAGAGGATATCCACAGCATGAAGGATATTCAGTGCATGACGAGTAAATCAGGCTATTCGAAATATTAGAGGAATAATCTTTGTACTGGTTCATCAAAATGTTCCCGGCCACCGCAGTGGTTGTCGAAGACCTCTTTGTCGATGGCGATGAGGCTGCAAGCCGCACCAGTATAAGGGGAATCACTACCGTCGGAAGGCAGCCGATGATCCTTGAACTCATTCGTATGGACGATAAACGAATTGCAGAAGTCTGGGGGCTAACGAATCTGGGTGAGGTTGTTGGGTTAGATCGTCCGGACTAAACTACGACGGAATACGATAGTTTAGTTAACCGCCTTTTAGTGGGCGGTTTTCTTTTGTTCGAAAATCAACAATAAACAGTAACAGAGCCAAAATTTTAGAGTGGTAAATCAGATAAGTTAGGGACTGCCCGCAAATAGGAGCCGATACACCTTTTCAATATAGATTTAGTCCCTCTCCTTTACAAG
This sequence comes from Paenibacillus sp. sptzw28, assembly GCF_019550795.1. NCBI lineage: Bacteria > Bacillati > Bacillota > Bacilli > Caryophanales > Paenibacillaceae > Paenibacillus > Paenibacillus sp. sptzw28. The sequence goes on along the minus strand of NZ_CP080545.1, from coordinate 587,713 downwards.
GCCTGCCGCCGTCTGCTAAAATGGCTACGTTTCATTGTTAACCTGTGAGCATAAGGTTTGGTTAACAATTCATAGGATGAACGGAGAGTGATATGGCTTGGCATCGGTGTATGAGCAGCTATCCGCCATGAACAAGGCGCATCTATGGCATCCCTTCACGCAAATGAAAGATTACAACGGCTCGGACCCGCTTATTATCGAGCGCGGCGAGGGCATCATGCTGTACGATGTACAGGGCCGCGCCTATTATGACGGCTTCTCGTCGGTATGGCTGAATGTACATGGGCATAACGTGCCGGAGCTGAACCGGGCGATTACCGAGCAACTGGGACGGGTGGCGCATTCGACGCTGCTTGGAATGGCCAATGTTCCGGCGATTGAACTGGCTGCGAAGCTGGCGGAGATTGCCCCGCAAGGGCTTACGAAGGTATTTTTCTCGGACTCGGGCGCTACCGGCGTGGAGATTGCGCTCAAAATGGCTTTCCAATATTGGCATAACCGGGGCAGGAGCGGCAAAACGTCCTTCATCACGATGAAGGATGCGTACCATGGCGATACGATCGGAGCGGTGAGCGTCGGCGCGATTCCGCTTTACCATGAGATTTTCCGTCCAATGCTATTCCCGGCGCATATCGTGCCTTACCCGCTTACATATCGCCATCCCGGCGGCCCGGCGGGTGCGATGGAGTCGACGCTTGCGGCGCTTCGCACCCTTCTTGAAACGCGCGCGGATGAAATTGCCGCTTTAATTGTCGAGCCGATCGTACAGGGTGCAAGCGGTATTATTGTGATGCCGCCAGGCTGCTTGAGCCGGATCGCGTCGTTGTGCCGCAAATACGGTGTGCTGCTGATCGCCGATGAGGTGGCGACCGGATTTGGCCGTACTGGCGCGATGTTTGCCTGCGATCTGGAGAGTGTTTCGCCGGATTTGATGGTCGTCGGCAAAGGGTTGACAGGCGGCTATCTCCCTGTCGCCGCGACACTTGCCACAGGCGAGGTATTCGATGCGTTCTATGCGGATTATGAAGAACGGAGGACGTTCTTCCACGGCCACTCGTTCACAGGGAATCCGCTCGGGTGCGCCGTGGCGCTTGCGAGCCTGCGGCTGATGGAGGAGCGCGGGATGGTCGAAGGCGTTAGGGCAAAGGCGGACTTGGTCGCCCGCAAGCTGGCTCCGCTTGCAGAATACCCGCATGTCGGCGATGTGCGGCAGCAGGGCCTGATGGTCGGCATCGAGCTGGTCCGCGATAAGGCGACGCATGAGCCCTACGACTGGGAGCAGCGCATCGGTGTGCTCGTTTCCCTGCGGGCACGGGAGCTCGGCATGCTGACACGGCCGCTCGGCAACGTCGTGGTGTTTATCCCGCCGCTTGCCAGCACGGAGGCGGAGCTCGGCGCGATGACGGACATTCTCGCAGCAGCAATCCGCGATGTGACCGAAGGAGGATGGCGGTCATGAGCCGTGGCATAGGCAAGTTAGGCGAGCGCTTGAGCGGGTGGCGAGCATGAGCCGGGTACGAGGCTTGTTTGTAACCGGCACCGATACCGGGGTCGGCAAGACGGTGGTTACGGCGGCGATTGCCGCAGCGCTTCGCGCCGGAGGGATGAACATCGGCGTCTGGAAGCCGGTGCAGTCAGGTGCGCCGCTTGGCAGCGGCGTCACCGACGCGGAGCGGCTGCTGCGCGGCGCCGGCATTGACGAGCGGCCCGAGGCCGTGGCGCCGTTCACCTTCGACGCGCCGCTTGCACCGGCGCTTGCCGCCCAAGCCGCCGGCGTGACGCTGACGCTCGAAGCGCTGGCCGCCGCGGGAGAGCCGCTTGCCCGGCGCTACGAGGCGCTGCTCATAGAAGGCGCCGGCGGTGTCGCCGTTCCACTCACCGAAGACGCGCTTGTCGTCGACTGGATCGCCGCGCTTGGAACGCCGGCTCTGATCGTGGCCCGCGCTGGTCTCGGCACTGTCAATCACACGCTGCTTACCGCGTCGCTGCTGCGGCAGCGCGGCATTCCGATAGCGGGTGTCGTGCTGAACGACGGAGCGGATGGTTTGGCACGCGGATATGATCCAAGCGTCGCAACGAATGCGGAATTAATCGAGCGGTACGGCGGTTTGCGGGTTCTGGGTCGTTTTCCGCGCGTAAGCGACGAACCTGAGACAGAAGAACTGGCCGGTAGCGCCGGCCTTACGATAGATTTGACGCCTGTTATAGCGGCGCTGGCTAGTACATAAATGAAGGAGATGATCGTTATGACGACGATAGCAGCCACAATGGATTGGAATGCTTTCGCCCGGAAGGCGCTGAATGGCGAGCTTTTGACACCCGAGGAGGGACTGGCTGTCCTGGAAGCGGGCAACGACGAGATACTGCCGATTATGCAGGCCGCTTTCGCGGTCCGGAAGCATTACTACGGCAAGAAGGTAAAGCTGAACATGATCATCAATGCCAAGAGCGGCCTCTGTCCCGAAGACTGCGGCTACTGCTCCCAATCGATTGTCTCAACGGCCCCTGTCAAGAAGTATACTTTGCTCGATAAGGACACGCTGCTGGCAGGCGCACGCGAAGCGATGTCGCGTAAAGCGGGTACCTACTGCATCGTAGCCGCAGGCAAAGGTCCGACCGATAAGGAGCTTGAGCAAGTCGTAGAGGCAGTGCGCGAAATCCGCGATACGATGCCGCTCAAAATATGCGCGTGCCTGGGCATCTTGAAGGACGGCCAAGCCGAACGGCTGGCCGAAGCCGGCGTTCACCGCTACAACCACAACCTGAACACCAGCAGGGCCAACTACCCTTCTATTACGACGACACATACGTACGACCAGCGTGTCGAAACAGTGGAACAGGTCAAAACGCACGGCATGTCCCCCTGCTCGGGCGTTATTATCGGCATGGGCGAGACGGACCGCGAAATCGTCGAAATGGCATATGCCCTGCGCGAGCTTGATGCGGATTCGATTCCAATTAACTTTCTGAATGCGATCCCGGGAACTCCGCTGGAAAATGCGGGACGTACTCCCGCCATGAAAGCGCTGAAGGTGCTGGCGCTGTTCCGTTTCATCTGCCCTTCGAAAGAAATACGGGCGGCGGGCGGACGCGAAGTGAACCTTCGCACACTGCAGCCTCTGTCGCTGTATGCGGTCAATTCGCTGTTTGTCGGCGACTATCTGACGACAGCGGGTCAGGAAGTGACCACTGATCATCAAATGATCGAAGACCTGGGCTTCGAAATCGAAATGTGCGCACTATGATGGCGGTGACCCTTTCATGAAATGGATGGAGCAGGAATTGGAAAAACTGGCCGGGCAGGCGCTCGAGCGGTCGCTGCGTGACTGCGCTGCCGTGTACGGAAGGGCAGGCTATGTACTGCGCGGCGATCGTACGCTGCTGAATTTGTCGTCCAACGACTATTTAGGCCTTGCCCAGCATCCCGCAATAGCAGAGGCGATGCGGGATGCGCTGCTCAGCGAGGGAGCCGGGGCCGGGGCTTCGCGGCTGGTGACAGGCAGCCGATCGGCGTTTCACCGGCTCGAGGAGTCCCTCGCCTCATGGCAGCAATGCGGGTCTGCGCTTGTTTTTGCTAACGGATATATGGCTAACAGCGGCGTGATCAGCGCGCTTGTCGGGCGCGGCGATGTCGTGTTCAGCGACCGCCTCAACCATGCGAGCATCGTGGACGGCATTACGCTCAGCCGCGCCGAGCATGCGAGGTACCGGCACAATAATATGAACGATTTGGAGCGGCTGCTGGACAAGCACCGGGATGCGCGCCGCAAGCTGATCGTCACGGACACCATCTTCTCGATGGATGGCGACTCCGCGCCGATTGCAGAGCTTGTGCGGCTGAAGCGTGAATACGGCGCTATGCTGATGGTCGACGAGGCGCACAGCGGCGGCGTTTACGGTGAGCAAGGCGAAGGTCTTTGCCGCGCGTTGGGCGTCCAGGACGATGTCGACGTGCATATGGGAACCTTCAGTAAAGCGTTCGGCGTGTACGGGGCTTATGTATACGGAAGCGAGACGCTCATTCGCTGGCTTACCAATAAAGTGAGGCCGCTCATTTATTCGACGGCGATGCCTCCGGCAGTTGCCGCCGGTGTCTTGGCTGCTCTTGAAATTGTGCAGTCGGCGGACGGGGAGAACCGCCGCCGCCGGCTGCTTGCCGCAAGCAGCCGCTTCCGCTCCACGCTGGCGGAGGCCGGCTTTCGCGTTGGAGAGGGCGATTCGCCCATCGTGCCGCTGATCGTGGGCGATAATGTCACTGCGCTGCGGTTCAGTTCAGCTCTGGAGACCGAAGGCATAGCGGCGGTTGCAATCAGGCCTCCGACCGTACCTGCCGGGACAGCGCGCATACGGTTCTCGCTGTCCGCCGCGCATACGGACGAGGAGCTGGCCGATGCCGCATTGCGTATCTGCGGCATCGGCCAAGAGCTGGGGGTACTGCCGCGATGACTGCCGGCGGCACGATATTATGGCTGAGCGGCTGGAGCTTCGGCGACGCAGTATTCGAACCGCTGCGAAGCCGCCTGCCGGAGTGGCGGCATATCGCCGGACACTATTACGAAGCCGCCACGGCGGAGCAGATGTATGCACGTGCGGCTGAGGCATTGCTTTGCGCTCGGCGGGAAGCATCAGGCGGGCCGCTGCTGGTCGCCGGATGGTCGCTTGGCGGGCTGCTGGCATTAAGACTCGCCGGGGAGTCCGGAGCGGACGGCCTCGTGCTGCTGGGTGCGACCTCCCGTTTCGTGCGGCCCCGGGGCGAAACCGACAAGGGCTGGCCCGATGCTTATGTCCGGCAGATGGCCTCAGCTATCAAGCGGGACCGCACACCGGTCGAGCTCAAATTCCGGGAAGGCCTCTTTACAGCGGGCGAGCTGGGGCGAGGGATCGACAGACTGCTCCCTCCTGCCGGCAGCTGGCCGGACGATGCGATGCTGGCTGGGCTTGATGTCCTTCGCCGCGAGGACTGCAGCCCGCTGCTTCCCGGAATCGCCTGTCCGGCGCTAATCGTCCATGGTAGGGACGACACAGTTTGTCCTTTCGGCGCCGCGCGGGAGCTGCACAACACACTTCCGAAGGCGTCGCTAATCGCCGCCAAGCAATGCGGCCACGCCCCTTTTCTGGGGCGGGAAACGGAAACCGCCGAGGCAGTCAGGAGATGGTGGCATGAGCAGCAGACTTGAGCTTATTCGACGTCAGTTTAACCGAAGCGCTGCGGGCGCTTACGATACCCATGCCAATGTGCAGCGAGCAATGGCGCAATCGCTCGCGGAATTCGTAAACCGTCACCCTGACCTGCGTGATAAATCGAATGTCGACATCCTGGAAATCGGCTGCGGTACAGGGGCATTGACCGAAAAGCTGCGAGCGGCTTGGCCTGCCGGCAATATTACAGCGCTCGATGCGGCGCCCGCCATGCTGGATGCGGCAAAACGCCGGGTTGACGAGACAAGCAATGCCCGCTCCATACACGCCGCCCCTCATATTCCGGGCGTTACGCATATCGATTTCGTGCTTTCCGACGCGGAGTCCTGGGCGGCCGCAGCGGCTTCCGGTTCTTTCGACCTGATAGTGTCAAGCGCCTGCTTCCAATGGTTTGTCCGTCCCGGGGAGACGCTTCGCGAGCTCAAACGGCTGCTGCGTCCGGGCGGGATTCTGGCATTCACGACGTTCGGGCCTCAAACCTTTCGCGAACTGCACTCCGCCTTCGAAGAGGTTTATCTCTCGAAGGGTTTAACACCGCTGCACCACGGACTATCCCTTCGGCCGCCGGAAGAATGGCTCTCGCTTCTCGAAGAAGCCGGATTCGGGCAAGGACGGCTCGAGCGAATCGCCCGTACCGAAAGCTACCCGACCGTCAGGGATTTTCTTCATTCAGTCAAAGCGGTTGGAGCCAGCGCAACGGAAGCCTCCCATTCACCCGGGCTCGGACAGCGCCGTTTATTCGCTGAAATGTTTCAGGCCTATGAGTCCCGGTTCAGCTGCCCCGGCGGCATTCTTGTCACATATGACCTCCTCATGCTGAACGCTTCTGTTCAGGCGTAACGCTGAACGGCATTATTTCCAATGAAAAGACCCTTCAGCATTTCTCATTTCCGCTGAAGGGTCTTTCGTTCTGTCCGGCCGGCGACTTCCGGACAATAATTTAATCGATGCTTCACTTTGTCGTACTTTGCTTACGCCGCACAGGTAGAAGGATTCGTCTTTCGTTCAAGTGGAAGAGCCCTTCTTTTCCTGTATCAGTTTCGTGTAGGAGCGCAGCATAGCAATCCGCCAGACGGCTATCATCCCGAAGGCCAGGATGAAGAACAGCCCGCCCGTCTGCGGGATTGTGATCGATTGCTCCACCACATCATGCAGCAGCAGCCTGACGATCAGGAGCCCAAGAAGGATGAAGATGAAGGTCTTCGACCTTTTCAGGACGACCGTCTCCCCCACGAGCTCCAGCCTGGAGGTGCGGATGAGGGGATACGCGAATAACAGTGCGCCCGCCGCGAAGGCCGCCAGCGCCCAGCTCCAGGGGATGCGCATAACTGGCGCAGCGAACATGAGAAAGCCTGTCGACATACCGATGGGCGGAATGATGATTTTACGCATATTCGTCGGTCGGTTCGATGCTCGCAGCCGGAGGAACAGGACGGCAATGCCTGAGAGCAGCGATATGACAATCGAAGCGATATGTCCAAGCGGTAACGAGTGCGGGAGTAAGCTCACGCGGACGCAGCCCCTTTGTTTATGAGTATAGAAGTGCAAGGTATGCTTTTCTTTTATCCTACTCTATTTGCGATTCGCGTTGCAACTGACGCCCTGAAAACCGGGGTTCAATCAATATTTCGCACAAACAGATATGCGATAAATCCGATCGGTCCCAGAATCAATACAACAAGAGCCCACAGACATCCAATATTGCCTCCCTTCTTCTCGGACGCATCGGCCCATACCCAGAACAGACCGATAATAGAAATCAGCCATAATATAATAACTACTGTCAACATGGTTCACCTCAATTCCCTGTTTTGCGTGCATCGCCTTATCTGTCTTAATTAATGACAAAGGGCGACGTGTTATTCATGCGTTTTTCTATTTAGTCCTTTATTTTAAATACCAGGAAGATGCGGATGTAGTGGTTGTAACCAGGCTTGAAGACCGTTATAATTGGGAGTAATCACCAACTTTGGCTTTGGAAGAGGAGGAAATAGGATGGCTTTCACACTGCAACTCGGAGCACAAGCGCCACGCTTCTCGCTGCCCGCAACGAACGGTCAGACATACTCCCTGGATGATTTCTCAGATGCGCCGGTGCTCGTGGTCTTCTTTACTTGCAATCATTGTCCATATGTTATAGGTTCCAATGAAGTGACCCGCAGTACGGCGCTGAAATTCACCGAACAGGGTGTCCGTTTCGTCGGTATCAACTCCAACAGCGCAGCCACATATCCGAACGACTCGTTCGATCACATGGTTGAGGAGATGGAGAAGCACAATTTCCCTTGGGTTTACCTTCACGATGAGTCGCAGGATGTCGCGCGAGCCTACGGTGCGCTGCGGACGCCGCATTTCTACGTATTCGATGCGGATCGGAAGCTGATATACACGGGACGGGCCGTCGATCAGCCGCGTGATACGAGCAAAATGACGGTCAACGATTTGGATCAAGCCCTGACTGAGCATTTATCCGGCAAAACGATATCGGTGCCGCTCACAAATCCGATTGGCTGCAATGTGAAGTGGGATGGACAAGACGCTCACTGGATGCCGGAAGAGGCTTGCGATCTGGTATAATTTTTTCTCGCAGGAAGTGAACAGCCGGCCCACAGGCCGGCTTTATTATTTTCACAGCATGCTAAGCATATTTTCCACTTCGATACATCAGCTGCCTCCACGTACAGATCTGCTGACAAGGGTTGACAGGGGACGTCTGTTATTCTGACGAAGAGATAAAAATAATGATGCGTGGAGGTATTCCTTATGAAAGAAGTGCTGGTATTCGTTACTGACGGTTTTGCCGATTGGGAAGCCGCTTATGTGTGCCCGGAATTAAATAAACCAGGTACAAATTACCGTGTAAAGACGGTAGCAATCGATAAACTCCCCAAAACGTCCATGGGCGGGCTGCAGGTACTGCCGGATTACGAAATAAGTGATCATTCCTTCCATTCAGAAATGGCGATGCTGATCATTCCCGGCGGAACCGGATGGCATGAAGAAAAGAATCAGCAGGCCAGAGAACTGGTCGATTATTGCTTACAGCATCAGATTGTTGTAGCAGCCATATGCGATGCAACCACGTTTCTGGGCAGACACGGTTTTCTGGACGAACGCCGGCATACCGGGAATACGTTGGAATATTTAAAGCAAGGAGCTCCCGAATACCGCGGAGAAGCTCATTATATTGCGGCGCAGGCTGCAAGTGATGACTATTTGATCACCGCAAACGGCAGCGGCGCTGTGGAATTCTCGAAATTGATTCTTGAAAAGCTGGGAGTTCTTCAAGGTGAAGAGCTGGATCAATGGTATAAGATATTCAAACAGGGCTATTTGAGTATCTAAAATTTTACAATACTGGGGCGTCCTCTTTGGGCGCCCGTTTGCGTTAGAACGGCTGCGCCGCGTTACGCGGAACATATGGAGAATCGCATTTGCTTTTCTGCGTCCCAAGGTCCCTTAAATGGCAGCGGAATTGAGTAAGAATTGAATCGGCGCTTGCATTTATTACGAAAGCGTAGTAACATCAGATTATAAATAGTACGACTTCGCAGTAAAGAGGACGGATATGGACCAACTTATTGAACTCTTATTTAAACAAGGTCTTCGGCCTTTAAGCGTATTTCCCGATGCCACGGCACTGGAAGAGCAGTTGAGCCGATCGGATTTGAGTACACTCATGGTGCTGCTTTTCCACGGGGAAATGACGATGTCCGATCTTGCTTCCGAGCTGGGCGCTCCCCTCAGTACTGTGACCAGCATCGCCAAGCGGCTTGAACGGAAACGCATGATCGTCAGAAAGGTTTCAGACAAGGATCAACGGAGCATTCTTGTCACTCTCACGGAAGAAGGCGAGCAGCTTGCCGGTAAAGGGAAAGAGACGCTTAATGATTTATTCGAACGCGTGCAGGCTGCGCTCACGCCAGAGGAGATCACCCAGTTCATAGGTCTCGCCATTAAAGTCGGCAAAGCTCTTCAGCAGCCAGTCTCATCCGGCAAAACGGCGGACATCGCGGAACAGAAGCCGCGTAAAATTGAAATCGGCGACTAATTTTTTTACACATATACTACGATTTCGTAGTAACTTTCGGGAGGCGGTTCTATGAGAATCATTATTTATACCGGTAAAGGCGGTGTCGGTAAGACCAGCATTGCCGCGGCTACCGCAATTCGGCTTGCCCAGCAAGGCTCGCGGACGCTCGTGATGAGCACTGACGCAGCCCACAGCTTATCCGATGTGCTGAACCTTCCGCTCGGGCCGGATCCTGTGGAGGCCGCACCCCTCCTGTGGGCTCAGGAAATCGACAGCATGCAGGAAACCGAGCGCAATTGGGGTGCGGTGCAAAGCTGGCTGACACAATTTATGAACTGGGCGAAGTTAAACGATGTCTCGACCGAGGAAATGCTTGTTTTCCCCGGGATGGAGGAGCTGTTCTGCCTGCTGCAGATCAAGAAGCAGGCGGACAGCGGCCGGTTCGACACCCTTATCGTCGATTGCGCGCCGACCGGCGAAACGCTGAGGCTGCTCAGCTATCCGAATGTGCTTAATTGGTGGCTCGAGAAAATTTTCCCTTATGAACGCCGCCTCGTTAAAGTTATGCGTCCTGTCGCCAAGCTTGTGACCGGCGGCCTGGAGCTGCCGAGCGACGAGACGATGAACAGCATCGAGAGGTTCATTCATGATTTGGAGGATTTGCAGGGCGTGCTGCTCGACCCTGAGGTCACTTCCGTTCGTATCGTTCTGAATCCGGAGAAAATGGTTATTTCCGAAGCGAGGCGGTCGTTCACCTATTTGAATTTGTTCGGCTTTCATACGGATGCCATCATCGTTAATCGAGTGCTTCCGGATGAAGCCGGCGAAGGCTTCATGGCGCAGTGGAAAGAGCTGCACAGGCGATATGAACAGGAAATCGAGGACTGCTTCAGCCCGCTGCCGATCCTGCGCGTGCCGCTTATGCCGGGCGAGGTGATCGGTCTGGAAGCGCTGGGGCAGATCGCCGGGGAAGCTTTCCGCAGCGTCCAGGCAGGCGGCATACTGCACAGCGGGCGGACGGAGACGATCCGCAAGGATGGTGAGACATACACGCTCGAGCTGTCGCTGCCCTTCATCCGCAAGGACGAGGTGCAGTTAACCCAGCTCGGCGACGAGCTGACTGTACACGTCGGCCCTCATAAGCGGAAGGTTCATTTGCCGCGGTCGCTGATGGGACGGCCGATTGAGGGCGCCCGCTTCAATGACGATACGCTGCTTATTCGCTTCGGGGAGCGGCAGTGAAATGAGCCTTATCAAACATTAACCTTTACCGGCGGCTTCCTTGCCGGGATTTCTGGCTCGAAGGTGGAGGTAAGTCCGGGGAGTATTACAAAAATTTGAGGAGGTTGGAAAAATGGAAAAACCGCTTGTCACATGGGCGCGAATCGTATCTGAGGCAGGAGAAACGATTGTGGAGGAGCTTGTGCCGGAGGAAGCAAGGGGGCACTTTCGCGCTTCGCTTCGGGAAGCGCTAATCGGCAGCCGGGTGATTCTGGACAGCTTTATCGAGCAGCTCGGCGAAGACAAGCCGCCCGCGGTGCGGCCGCGCGGCAAGAGCGCGCGCCCTGCGAAAACCGTCGAGATTGAGGGCAACTGATATGACGACAAACATAAGCATTCAACGGCGTCTTAGTCCCCTTCTGCTTGAATGGACGGCGTACCTTCACTGTGCTATCGGTGTTGTGCTATTTTACGACATACTTCAAACGATCGGTTCTAATGGCGTTTTCAACGCGATCGCCGGTCATTATGACCGTGGATTCGCTTTCTGGTTCCTTTTCTCCGGAGCTTTAATGTGGGTGGCCGCCCGGTTGATGCGCTGGGTGGTTAAGGAAGTTGGCGCGCAGCTTCCCGCAAGACTCGGTTGGCACCTTATCATCCTGTCCGCCGCCGGTGCCTTTATTTTGCCCGTATCCGGCTTCTGGTTAGTTCTGCTTCAAGGCATTATCCTTGCCCTTGGCCGGAATCGATAATCGATTTCACTCTTCCTACATCCCCGTTCTGGAGCCTCACTTTAATGCCATGCGGATGGTTAGGAGACTTGGTTAAGATATCCTTCACTACACCGCGTGTCGTCTGTCCCGTAGCTTGGTCTTTTTTCAATACGATATCGACGACCAGACCGGGACGGATGGCCGCCCGCTGCTGCCCATTTATGTTCATATCGTTCTTCCTCCTAAAGTTTTTACGACACTTCCTGGGCAACCTTCCTTGCAAGTAAAAACTGCTTCGGAAGCGTACGCTTAGTTTTTACGACACTTCCTGGGCAACCTTCCTTGCAAGTAAAAACTGCTTCGGAAGCATACGCTTAGTTTTTACGACACTTCCTGGGCAACCTTCCTTGTAAGTAAAAACTGCTTCGGAAGCATACGCTCTGCATATCAATGCTTATTATCATAAAGCAAGCACCGATCGGATGCAAAGAACCCTTGGCGCATCCGCCCCGCAACAATTTCTTGCATGCTGCCGTCTGGAGAATGAGAGAATATGTTTCAAACGGGGTAATATGTAGAACGAGGTGAAACGACATGAGGAAGACAGGGATTACTCTGCTGGGCATCATTTCACTTTCGGCAATGCTCCTAACTGGCCTATTGACCGGGCAGGCGTCGTCCGCTGCGGCTGCGCCGGCGGCAGAATGCCGGACGGACAATCACGGGTTGACTCTGACCGCGATGCCGGATACGGGCGATGCACGTTTTCAATCGATCCAATTTCTCAGCTCGAACATCGGACGAGCCGCCGGCAATGGTTTTATGATCGGCACTTCGGACGGGGGCTGCCACTGGCAGTCGATTTATTCCGGCGGCAAATACAGCTTTAGCCAAATTCAGTTTCTGACCAATTCGCTTGGCTATGTAATGGCGCAGACAAGAACCGATCAGCCGAACCTGCTGTTCCGTACAGCGGACGGCGGCGCCAGCTTCAAACAAATTCATACAGGCGCTTATGCTTTCGAACGGGTGAATTTCTTCTCGGAGAAGGTGGGGTTCGGCTATGCGCATGCCTTCACATTTAAAACGACAAACGGCGGGCAGACTTGGACCAAGGTGCCGACGCCGCCTAACACACGCTATGTTCATTTCATAACGACGAGTAAGGGATGGGCGATCGTCCTGCGCCCCGGGCAAGGCTATGAAATAAAGCGCACCGTAGACGGCGGGCATACATGGTCGAACAAGCTGACGGTAAAATCCGAGTCAGCCATAGGCGGAGCGATCTACGGCACGGACAGCTCGGACGTGTGGGTGGTGCTTCTCGGAGGCTCCGGTATGTCTCAAACCTCTTACTCCCTCTTTCATACGAAGGATGGAGGGACGAACTGGAAACAGCTCGTGTCAAACTCTACCGCCGGCGGAGGTCCTGCTCCGGGGGCTGAGATCGAGGGTCTGAACGGGCCTGTCGGCTACCCTGAGGACATGCAGGTCATTGGCCGTCAAGCCGCGTATTTGGCCGCCTCATCCGGAGCTTATGAGAAAGTGTCGATTGGCCGGTCACTTGACGACGGCGCAACCTTCAAGGTGGTCTCTGGCGTAACGGGCTATGGCGGGAAACTCTCGTTCACTTCACCTAAGCGGGGCTGGATTGCGATCACCAGCATCTCGTATTCGGCAATTTACTCGACGGATGACGGCGGCATCACATGGACGAAGAAATTTTCCATTCCCGAGAAAGACTAACCGCAGCCGTGTGCACGGGCTTGCGTTAACCCTGACATCGCGTATGGTTCATTTATCGGCTTGCATTAACCCTGACACCGCGCATGGCATTTAGCGAGACGCTCTGTCCCATATTCTAAAAAAGCGATCCCCCGGCAGCCGACTGCCGGGGGATTTCTTAGCATAAACGTTTGGAAGGAAGGCTGCTCGCCTTTACCGGGAGAACAGGCCGCTTAAGCTCTCCGTGTTCCTGCAGATAAGCCTTCAAGTAAGCCCCCGTGTAAGACCCTGTCACAATCTATCACGTTATTCGTTTTGGTCTATTCATCGGACTGGTTGTTTTTCACAGCCTCTCGCCATTGTTCTTCCGTTCCTACAAAAAAAGTAAGTCTACTAGGTAACATTTCAGTTTGGCCATCGGGTCCAGATATACTGCCCCCTGAAGTGCCCTGCCCATGGATCATTGACACATCTGTCGGTAATTCAATTAGCCGACCATCTTGCTCAACATAATTTAAAATCAATGTCCCTGAAACGTTCTTGCTTGCAGTCATTACCTTTCCAGAAGGTGGAACCTCATAGATAATAGTACGGCCCTCTTTTTTTAAAGGAGGAAAACCGGGTTGTTCGAATGTAACCTCAACCCAGCCCGTAAACCCTTTTGGCAATAAGAATTTATAAGTAGGTTTCTCCGCAGATTTGTTTAATAAAGCAAGGCCCACTGCCACAATGCAAACAGTTACGATCGCAATGAATAATAAAAGAACTAAATTAGAAAAACGCGCTTTTTTTATGTTAACCGATGGCCCTCCCTCGACAGAATCACTAATTAGCATCTCGAAATACAATTTTCTTTAGGTTCGGACCAGCTGCTGCATCCGGGACTATCCTAATCCCGAAATAAACCCGTGACTTGTTTAAAAGGACCGTCATCATTCCCACTTGATATTGGCCAGCCGTTCGAGCGAACTGATGTTCCCTATTTTACCATACACATACAGAAAATTGTTACCTTTTTTACGGGATTATTGTTGATTTCACATTTCCGATGAAGCGCCTATATTCCATACAGATGCCTAATGGAGGAATTGTCTAACAAATGTATTAAAAAACCTTTTGACAATGATAATGAGAATTACTATCATTGTAATGAGAAGGATTTTCACATACCTCGGAGAGGTCGGTACGGACTGATGAAGAAAATCAAATACTGCTGCAAAAACTTGAAAAACGGCTCCAAGAAAGTTTATAAATCACTTAAAAATGAATTTCCTGAGATCAAGCAAAAGAAGAAGGATTGCCTCGGCAGCTGCAAGCTATGCTCGAAGCAATGCTTTGTCTTGATTGGTAAGTCTGAGGTTATCGTCGCGCCGAGTGCGGACGTTTTGTATAAGAAGCTCAAGCATCGGATAGGCTAAACGCATAAATTATGGTACGATATAGAAAATTATCATTGAAAGGGGGGTGCGGCCGATGATGAACGATTCGCTCAGCCAAGCCTTAAACGACCAATTGAATTTCGAGCTGTACTCCGCTCATGTGTACTTGGCTATCGCCGCTTACTGCTCGGGTGAAAGCCTCGACGGCTTCGCTAATTTCTTTATCGTGCAGGCAGAAGAAGAACGGTTTCACGGCATGAAGATCTATAAGTATTTGAATGACCGCGGTGTGCGCGTGACACTTTCCGGTATGGGAGACCCGAATAACGAATACAGCTCCATTCTTGACGCCTTCCAGCATGCTTACGAGCATGAACAAGAGGTCACGAAGCGCATTTATCATTTGTCCGATCTGGCCATGAACGACCGGGAGCATGCGACCATTCAATTTCTCAAATGGTTCATCGACGAGCAGGTGGAAGAAGAGGCCATGTTCGACAGCATCATTAATAAGCTGAAGCGGATCGAACACGACAGCAACGCCTTCTTCATGATGGACAACGAATTCGCGCAGCGTACATTTACACCGCCTGCCGCCGGATAACAGCGCAACAGCTTTTAAGCGCAAGAAATTCATCTGCAACGCGTATATATTCGATCCTCCGTTCAATACAGCAAGAGGGTGCCCGCCGGTCATGTTGACCAATCGGGCACCCTCTTATTATGTTTTCCGCCTATCCTCGTTTTCCCCTCAGCCCCTGTTATGACGCTGCCGACAGCAAACCAAGCCGACAGCAGCAGAACCCACACCCTCCACTTGTTATTCATTCTTCGTTTACGTTCCATTACAGAAATCCCCCACTCAATCAGATACGTACTGTATCAATTTTAGAGTAAAGGAAAATTCAAACAAGTGACTGGCGTCAAAGCTTCCTATGACTGCAGTCATCCGGAAGTGTATCCACCCCAAGAGAACATCAATCCCCGTCTTCCGACATAAATTGGTGGGCTTGTTGTTTATACTATACAGGTTACCGTTAAGGGGAGAGTAAACAATTTCCACCGGAAATATTGCAACATGTTCACCTTAATCCACATCTATAATAGTGAACGCCAGGTGAAACTACTAAGGAGTGATACGCATGAAGTCAATTGGTAAGCTCGTGCTGGTTTGGATCGCGGTTCTCCTCATTGCGGCGGTTGCGGGCGGCTGTGCATCCAGCGGCGATACCGCAGACAAGACAGCGGGCCAGCCCACGCAAGGCGGCGGGAACGGTAAGGTCAACGATCCGGACAAAACCAACCAAACGGATGGCGCAGTTAATTCGGGGGATAAAAACACCGGGGCGGAGAATTCCGGCAAAGACAAAGAGGGACAGCCCAAGATAGTCGCAGAAAACAAGGCGTTCCGCGTTTATTCGCCTGCTCCGAACAGCGAAATCGACGGTCCCTTCGTGGTGAAAGGCCAAGCCAGGGTGTTCGAGGCCGCATTCAGCTATTCGTTCGAAGACGGTCACAATATATTGGCTGAAGGGCATACGATGGCTGATATGGGAGCGCCTGAATGGGGGAACTTCGAATTTACCGTTACTTTCAAGGAGCAGCCGACAAGTCCCACCGGTGTGCTGACTATATTTGAAATAAGCGCTGAAGACGGAAGGCCGATAAACGTACTTCACATCCCGCTCAAATTCGACAAGAAGCTGCTCAAGCAGGTGGGTTAGAAAAATCCGTTCTTTCTCAGCATGAACATTGAATATTGATTCGGGCTTTCCTTCGCGGAGGGCTCTTTTTTATGAAGACTAAGTTAATCTTATGTTGTTGATTTTCTTATATTAAGATTTGCTTTATTCAATTATTGAAGGAAAAAAGCGTTAAAAACCTTGTTCAGAGAAGTCTTGACATTAGATCCCAATTTAATTATTATCTAATTAGATTAGTATCTAATTATATGGAGGAACATTATGTCTGAACAAATTGCAAATGCACTGTCCAAAAACGAAAAGCTGAAGAAATCTGTACTTCGAAATTTTTTCACCGAGCAAGGCATCATAAAGCATCTTCCGTCACAATTGAAAAAAAAGTTAATAGTACTTGAGCACCTTGCGAACCAGCTTAATGCCAATAAAAAGTACACGGAAAAAGAAATAAATGAATTCATTAAACCGCTGAACGAAGACTACGCTACGATACGCAGGGAACTTTTTATACACAAATTTGTGAATCGAAATAACGACATATACGAAGTGAATGAACCTGGTGATTGGCGGGATTGGAAAACTCTCAATTAGGAGCTTTGATCAACGCCGATAATTAATCGTAAGTCTTCTTCCTGAAAGGGCATTCGACTATTATTTGCTTACTTAAAAAAACCTTCCCAAAGGAAGGTTTTAAAAATAAGTTTATTAACCTGGATGTCCGATTTGTTTATCCTAATCTTCCTTGGAAACTTCACTGTATTTTTTAAAATTATCCAGAAACGCCTGCCAGCCTGCTTTTTGCTGCTCAACGGGGTGGGTCTCTTCTGCTTCAAAATCTTCAATCACCCTAGTGTCGCTTTCTTGACTAATAAAAGTGACCGTGACTTTTCTTCCATCTCCAAGGGTGTAAGAAATAAATTCGTTTACTCTGATTTCATCATAAACTCCACCAAAATCGAACCCAAAGCTTCCATCCTTTGCTTCCATTCTAGTAAGAAATTTTCCGCCGACCCTTAAATCATTTTCCGCCTTTGGTGCATGCCAGTCATCAGAAGCAAAAGACCATTTTGTTATATGCTGCGGTTCTGTCCAATATTCCCACACTTGTTCAACTGGCGCATGAACTGTGGTTTCTACCGTTATTGTTACTTTATTACCTGTTTCCATTATAGTTACCGCCTCACTATATTAGATTTGGGTTTATCGTTAATTATACCATTAAACTGGAAACCCTATCAATCATAAGTTCCATAGTGACCGCAAACAATGAAGTTGAAACATAGCCTTTATGAAAAGTTATGTATCCTTCATAAACGGGCGAAAGAACGAGAAAATACAAGCATTCGTTTTCAGAAAATGCTCTCGGTCCCGGCAGCTGCAACAAATCAAAAAAGGCGAACATTTGTTTTTACCGTTTGACCCTTCCACGCGGTGACTGCTACGATAAATGCGTTTTCACCTTTCTGTGGAGGTAATGTCCTATGAGAATACCGGACTGGGTTATATTCTTTGTAAAACAATTCAGCCGATCTAAAGCGGCGTTTGTGCTTGTAGTGCTGTTAAGCGTAATTGCCGCAATATGCGGAGCGGCTGCCCCGCTGCTGATCGGCCGGTTAATGGACGAAATAACCCTTCACGGAGGCAAAGGCATGGCCCGGACCTCTCTGTTATTACTCAGCGCCTTGCTGCTGTCGGAGCTGTGTTTTTCGGTTCGGTCATACGTATCGGCTAAGACGATGATTAAGCTATCCTACTCGCTGACCGAGGAAATACTGGCGGCCGTGCTCCGCACCTCCTCCGTTTTTTTCACCAAAACACCAAGAGGACAACTCCTTCAGCGCTGCACGCAGGATACAAGGGCCATCCAGCAGTTCGGTTTGTCTACACTTCCCGGCTTCGTCCAGGAACTTCTGCTCGCCTGTGCGGCGATGGCGGTCATCTTTCGCTGGAATTGGGTGCTTTCAGTGGTTCTGTTGACGGCTTACGTTGTTCTCTTTATTCCAGTGCAGCTCTATGGACGAAAACGCAGCATCGCCAGAAAAGAGCTGGTTGCGCACGACGCCCGTCTGCGGCAGAGCCTGCTGGAAAAGCTTGAGGCCCTTAAGCAGATCAAGCTGTACGGCACCGAGCGGAGGGCTCTCGCGGACGTTGCAGACGATCAGGCTAAATGGGCAGACCTCACCTACCGGGAAGGCATCGCTCAGAGCTTATATAAGACATTTCCGCGGATTCCCGATTCCTTGGCTCCGGCATTCGTCTTTCTGTTCGCCGGTTGGCAGATGGCAGCAGGACAGGCTTCGCTCGGACAGCTTGTGACGATTATCGCCTACATCCCGGCGCTGAACGCGCCGGTTCGCTCATTCTTCGAGCTATATGTGAGCTTTGCGGATATCAAGGTGCGGATACAGGGAATCAGGGAATATTTGCAGCTGCCGACTGAGCCCGGCATAGAAGGAGGCTTACGTAAGCCGTCTGATTACCTGGGGCAACCGATCATATTTGAGGGTGTCCATGCGGCAGGGGAACGCGGTGAGTTACTTCGCAATCTAAGCTTCACCGTTGCACCGGGCGAGCATGTAGCCATTGTTGGGCCGAGCGGTGCCGGGAAAAGCACGCTGCTGAAGCTGCTCCTCCGGCTGCACGAGCCATCCGGGGGCAACATCAGGATCGGCGGGATTCCGATCCGTGAGCTGGATGCGACGCATTTGCGAAACCGTGTCGGATATGTAATGCAGGAGGGTATTTGGTTCCGGAATACCCTTTATCGCAATTTAACTTATTTAGGGGGAGCGGATAAGCCGGTGCTGGATATGTGGATGAAAGCATTCGGGGCGGAGGATATTATTTCGCAGCTTCCCTTGGGCTATGATTCAGAGATCGGCCCGAGCGGCAATCGCCTTTCCGGGGGACAGCGGCAGCTGCTTGGACTGGTCCGTACGATGGTGAAGAAACCGGACATACTGCTGCTCGATGAAGCTACCTCCTCGCTTGACCAGAAGAGTGAAACCGGCGTATATAGCGCGCTGAATACATATGCAAACGGAATTACCCGGATCAATGTCACCCACCGCTTGAGAGGAGCTGTCATGGCCGACCGGATCCTCGTGTTGAACGAAGGCGAGCTTGTCGAACAGGGTACCCATGGAGAGCTTATGAGCCTTCAAGGTCTGTACGCCAAGCTGTGGCAAGAGGAAAGTATGCAGAGAGATTACGAAGCGGAGGGATACGATAGTCATGAGTTTAAGCTTGCACCCGTCGCCCGATAAACAGCAAAGTGCAGGTACCTATGTCAGAAGGCATCTTGCGCCGCATTGGAAAAATTTTTCTTTAATTGTAATGAAAAATATAGTCGGCAGCCTCCTGTTCATGACACCCCCCTTCTTGACCAAATACATTCTTGAGAGCGTGCTCCCCCAGCGCAATTGGAATCTGCTGGTCATCGTTACCGTATGCATGGTGCTCGCGCCGATAATAGGGAGCATGATGATTTTATTTGAGAATATTTGGGGACGATTCATCATTCGGCTTGCCGGTGCTGGACGGGCGGATTTGTACAACGGTATCCAGCATCAGCCGCTTAGCGTACTCAATAATAACCGGGCCGGCGATCTGCTGACGCGCATGCTGGATGATACACGCTCTATCACGCATATGGTGAACGGGCAGCTCGGCTTTATGCTGTTTCATGTAGTGACCATTACAGCGGGGGCCGCGATTCTACTTTTTCTTCAGCCGGCTTTAGCGGCCGTCGTTCTCATCCTATGGGCGGGACAAGCGGTACTTATGACGATTCTGGGCCGCCAGGTGAAGCGGAGAGCGGCCGCTGCGGCCCGCCATAATTCGCTTGTGTCTGAGATGGTGCGTGAGCTGGTATCCGGTGCCGCCCTCATCAAAGCCGCGGGGCAGGAATCCCTTGCTGCGGGGAATGTCCGGGACTGTCTTCGCCAGGAATGGAACCATACCAGACGCGGGGTACTCGCCGATCACCGGGTTCGCATGATTCAAGGCTCTTTGAACGCATGCTTTATGGTCCTTATGTATACGGCAGGCGGATGGTTAGCGCTAAACGGCAAAATAACGATTGGTTCGCTCGTCGCATTCGTCGCCGTGTATAATTGGCTGCGGCCGTTCGGCATTTATCTGATTGAAATGGTATTGGACCTGGTGAAAGTATTACCTTCTGTTGACCGGGTGGCGGACATTGTATTTCCCGTGCCGCCTGCAGGCGGGGGCGCTGTACCGAAAGGGCCATTAACACTCGAGGCTCAGCGTGTTTCCTACCGTTACGATAATCGGTTGGCGCTTGACGACGTCAGCTTTCGCCTCGTTCCAGGCTCGATTGTGACTATTGCCGGACATCGGGGTTCGGGTAAATCGACGCTCGCCGATTTGCTCCTGAGGCTTATTGAACCCGCTTCCGGCATTATCAGCTTGAACGGTATCCCCTTTGGCCAAATAGATCAATCGTGGCTAAGACGTCACGTGCTTTGCGTTACTCAGGATGTCATGCTGCATAGCGGCACCATCCTGGATAATATCGTATACGGCTTCGAGGATTACGAGATTGAAGCCGTAATGGAAGCAGTCCGAAGCGCGGAGTTGGAGGAGTGGATTTCCCGCCTTCCTGAAGGGTTGTCCACGCACGTTGGAGAGCAAGCCCTGCAGATCTCCGGTGGAGAACGGCAGCGGATCAGCATCGCACGGGCGCTGCTTCGCAAGCCGGCGATGCTCATTATGGATGAAGCGACGTCGTCTCTTGATCAAGGAACCGAACGGAGACTGCTTGACCGATTGATCGGTAAACTTAAGGGTACGACTTTGATCTTCATCACCCATCGCCTTGATGTCGCTCTGCGATCGGACGAGGTACTGGTGATGCACGAAGGCCGCCTGTTGGAGAGAGGCACTCATACGGAACTGGTTTCACGGCCTGGTATCTACCGGGAGTTGTGGTCGGAACAGGAAACGCCGCTGAAATTCCAGCACAATGATCAGCTTCGGAAGACAAGGCAGTCAGGCTAGTCTCTTCTCCTGACTGCTTTTTTTATTCCAAGTAAAACACCAGTACTAACCAACCCCGTAACAACAAATGCGATTCCATAAAACATCACTCCGAACACCTGGGCTAAACCATCGCTGACATAAGAAAACCACCACGCCCCAGCAATACCGTATAACAGAAGCGCCACACCTATTGATAGGAGCAATGATTTACGCATCGAATTCGTGTTTCGAAAATGTAAAATTGTGCAGATCATGACCGCTATGAACACAACGCCCATGACGCCAAAGTGTAACAAAGTTTCTATGTCGACATCTCTCATGAAGGACACCTCATTAGTTGGAATTGTTTAACTCATTCAGATGATTCAATGCTTCTTCTTTATCGACGGAACTGTACCAACGATAATCTTGGTCATCTAATATTCGATAATGCTGACTAATCAGATTTTGCTGCAAGCGGTAATGGCCCTTTTTGCCGATTTCTTTCCACCAAATTTTACCTCCCATTGTTTTTTCCTTGGGACTTACTACAGCTTCATGAGCAATAGTCGTAATTACCTCCAACGGGTCGTCACCTAATGCGGCTTGTAATATTTCGCTATTTCTGAATAAAGAACAGACAGCAACGGCATTGGTCCAGCCTGCGGAAGTTCTCCCCTTCTCGATTTGAACAAGCGTTTTCTTCGAGATACCAAGGAGCTCAGCCATTTTATCCTGGGTGTAATCTTGTTCAGTTCGAACAAGTTTAACTTTATTCGAAATAAGATCGATCATTTTCTCTTTGTCCATAACCATAACCATCACCCCTGTCGGATTTGTTACCTTTCGCGCTTTAAGTGTATTTTTACACATTTAATGTTATTTGGCAATCCTCTCCCGTGCTGAAATAATTGGAAAACGCTATCCACAAAACAGTTATTTACCAGCGATCACAAAGACCCGGGTGTATTCTTAAAGAAAACCCTGTATGCTATAATACCTCCGTACAATGGACAATGGGGATGGGAGAGAGGTTATGCAAATCAGGCAGTTGTTTCACGGTCATCCACAGGCCGGACGATCATTGCGCCGCACACTTGTCATCTACATTATAATCGGATGCCTGCTACCGCTCGTGCTGCTCTCCTTTATGACTTATTCATCCATATACTCCATACTGGAAAATAAAATCCAGAGCGGGATCAACGCCAGCTTGAAGCAGGAAGCCGCCAGTCTCGAGAATACAATCAACAATCTCGATTTTGCGTCCAAGCAGTTTGCGCTTGACGGTCAAATCGTGGATGAAGTCTCGGCTTTCCTGCAGGAGAAGCAAATTTATAAGAAATCGCAGATTATGGAGAGCATTAACAAGAAAATCACTCTGGTTAATTTTACGAACCCTTATCTGGGGGTAACCGCCTATATTATGCCGGAAGCCGCGGATCCGGTTCTGTTTACGAATTTCAGCATAGGCCGCGGCTTAGATATCGGCAAGCTTCCACCGTTTATGAATTATAACGGGGCCTCGTATTACGGCCCCCATAAGACGATGTACAGCGGCAGCGACAATATCGTGTTCTCGTCGACGCGGATTGTCCGCACGCCGGACGAGCGTAAGCTCTATGTTTACCTGGAGACCAACTACAACTTGTTCCGCAATATATTGAACCAGGAGTCTTATGGCATGAAAGTGTCCCATCTTTTGGTTAACGAACATAGCCAGATCGCTTTTGTGGAGGATAAGGATACGCCGGCGGACA